>SVSN01000004.1 GCA_015064285.1 Oscillospiraceae bacterium
AACTTTGAGCGTATTAACATGGATAACGGCCTTACTCCCGATGAAATCAGGAGTAAAGCCGCGTAAAAACGAGATATTCTGCGATAGGTGTTTCTTATTTCTGTCTAATCGCTCGGGAGTGGTCTAGGATTTCTCCGTACCGGGGGATTTTTTTGTCTGTATGGGGTCAGCCGAAGTATTTCCGGTCCAGAGTACGCATCTGTACCGCTTCCAGCAGATGATGCTTCCGGATGGGACCGCCGATAATGCCGTCCGACTCTTCCCTTCCGCCGATGGCTTCCAGATCCGCCAGGGTGCGAGCCACCCGCAGAATCCGGTCGTAGGCTCTGCCGGACAGCTGCATTTTACGGAACACATCTTCCATTACTTTTGTACAGTCCTCATCCAGAGCGCAGAACTGCCGCAGGGCTTCCGTTTCCATCACACCGTTGCAGAGGCTGTCCGCATGGGCGTATCCGTTCTCCCGGAAGCGGCGCTGAGAAAGCTGTCGTGCGGCGGTAACTCTCTGCCGGATTTCCGCAGAAGGTTCACTGGGCGCAGTTTCCGACAGTTCCGCAAAGCTCAGTGCCGGTACCTCGATCTGGATATCGATTCTGTCCAGCATAGGGCCGCTGATTTTTTCCAGATAACTGTGGATGGCTTTCTGGGTGCAGCTGCAGGGATGCGCCTCGCTCCGGCTGCCGTAATACCCGCAGGGGCAGGGATTCATGGCGCAGACCAGAATGAAAGTGGAGGGATAGGTCACCCGTCCCGCTGTTCTGGTGATGGTTACCTGCCGGTCTTCCAGAGGCTGTCTGAGAGCTTCCATGGCATCCTTGCGGAATTCGGGGAATTCATCCAGAAACAGCACCCCGTTGTGGGCAAGGGAAATCTCGCCCGGGGCAGGAATCTTGCCGCCGCCCACCAGTGAAGCGGTGCTGAGCGAATGATGGGGCGAACGGAAAACACGGTTCCGGATAAAGGGAACTTCTTCCGTCAGCATCCCCGCGCAGGAATGGATTTTGGTGGCTTCCAGCGCTTCATCCCGGCTCATGGGCGGCAGGATGGTAGGAAGTCTTTTGGCCAGCATGGATTTGCCGGAACCGGGCGGGCCGATCAGAAGGATATTGTGTCCTCCGGCTGCCGCGGCTTCCATAGCCCGCTTGGCACGGAACTGTCCCTTTACCTGGGAGAAATCTTCGGAAAACAGGGGCGATTCCATCTGGGAAAGGGGATCTGCCCGGCTGGGTTCCATGGTTTTTCCCCCGTTCAGGTGGGCAAGCAGGGTGGGAATGTCCGGCACACCGTAGATCGAGACCCCTTCCCCTTCGGCAACGGCGGCTTCCCGGATATTGGCTTCCGGTACAAAAATTTCCGTTTTTCCGGCGGCAATGGCGGCAAGGGTCATGCCCAGCACACCCCGTACCGGACGGATCTCCCCGGAGAAGGAAATCTCTCCGATAAAGCATTTTCCGGACAGGTCGCATCCCTCACCCAGAATCCCGCAGGATTTGTACAGGGCGCACAGGATCGCCATTTCCAGTGCCGTTCCCTCTTTCTTCCGGTCGGCGGGTGCCAGATTCACCACGGCATCCATGTCCGGCAGGGGGA
This sequence comes from Oscillospiraceae bacterium, assembly GCA_015064285.1. Classification (GTDB taxonomy): domain Bacteria; phylum Bacillota; class Clostridia; order Oscillospirales; family CAG-272; genus UMGS1696. Next base: position 1,591 of record SVSN01000004.1, read on the forward strand.
AACCGCAGTTGGCGGCTCCGGTAAAAATCCGTTTTTCCGATTCTCTGACAGCGGCATCCGGCAGACCGACAATCTCAAAGGAAGCCAGTCCCTTTTTTGCTGTACATTCCACCGTTACCGGGAAACCGTCAATCCCGTACAGGGCCGCCGCATATGTGATGGCAAGCATACAGTCCTCTTATTCTTTCTCTTCTTCCGCCGGAAGCTCGATCTTTGCGGTATCAATCTTCCCGTGGATCCGTTCATAATAGGCCACATTGGTGCGGAGCAGGTGGAGAAAATGGTTGTTGGGGGTTCGCCCCTCCGCCTGCGCCACCGCATAGAATTTCTTCAGCAGATCCTCGTCGATCCGGGCGGTGAAGGCGGCTTTGTTTTTCTGTGCCATAGTGTTGTCCTTTACTGTTCAAACCGGATCAGCTGGGTGATCGGTTCTTCGATGGTGTAGTATACAGTCAGTCTGTCGCCGGCTCCTGTCAGCAGCAGAGCTTCGTCAAAGGCAATTTTATATACCTTTCCCTCAGTGGAACGGATATAGGCAGTGGTAGTGCCGTCCATGGGGATATACAGAATCTCTTCCACGGTGATGGTGCGGCTTTCCAGACTTCCGGAGTCCACATTCACGCCGGTCTGGCTCAGTCTTGCCTTGTACTTCTGGAAGACTTCGTTCTGCGTTTCGGCCGTTACCACCAGATTGTAGTTGGAAACATTGACCATAGAGTACATCTTCACAATCCCGGAGGCATCCTTCAGTACCATGATATAGGTGGCTTCCCCGTCCACATTGATCAGAGACGGGAAGGAAGCGTCATAGCGATACTGCTGCACAGACCCTTCTGCGGCGGCCATGGCAGAGTATTCTTCCGCACCGGGCACGGAATAGTAGGTATAAGCCCCTGTCCGGCTGTTGACCAGAATAAAGCCAATGTTGGCTTCATCGTTGGAAACGGAGGTCACGCCGGTGAACACGTACACGTCATCGCCGATAATCTTGTAGCCGAAGTCGTCGGTGGTCACCACACAGCCGGTCTGGCTGAGGATGGAGTTGAAATAACCGCCGCCCAGCATGCCGTACCAGTCGTATTTCTGGCAGATCAGATTGCCGGTGAATACGATATCCACCCAAGCCGGGATGTCCCCCAGCTCATAGGTAACCGCTTTCCCGGTGCAGGCATCCATTACCACCGCTTTTGTCACGTCATAGGCACCGAACCAGCCTGCCTGAGGCTCCATGACAGATGCGATCCAGTAAGGCTTACCCTGGTCATCTACTTCAAAGTAAACCGAACCCCAGATGGCGGTAGGCGCGGCAAAGCGGAGGGCACGCATCAGGTCATCCCCCAGATAGCAGGAGGGAGAGATAGTGATATACTCATCCAGCCGGACAAATTCCGCTTCAAAGGCAACCGGGTCTACCTTTACGTAGCCGGGAATCCCCTTGGAACCGTTCTGCAGCCACTTGAAGAAGGAGGCGTGTTCCAGAGGAGAAACCTTCACCGGTACACCTTCCATGGCAATCTGGGTATAGGTATCGGACACGTTATACTGTGACACCAGATCCGACAGGGTACCCAGAGTACGGGCACCGATGATCCGGGCGGATGCGGAATCCATCAGAGCGATATCGGTGACATACTCGGATTCCGGCACCTCTTCCGCAAAACTCCCCTGTTCCACGGTGATCAGCGAACTGTAGGTACTTGCCCGCAGAAGCTGGGATGATGCAATGGAGAAGATCAGCAGCAGCGCAAGACACACAGCAGCAATACCAAGAAGCACCTTGATAAAACCGGGCAGTTTCATATGCTGGTCAATAATAACAATCTTCCGGTTGGCAAGAGAAATCAGCAGCCCTGCGCCGCCGATCACCGCCAGAGTAAAGAAGAAAAAGGTCCAGAACTGGGATGAATAGGGACTCAGCGGCGGCAGGGTCACATAATACCCCACGGCGATTACCACCACCGCCAGTAGGATGGGAACGACAGTACCAAACAAACGGTTCTTCTGCATAGAATATCCTCCGATCTGTATTGTGATAATACAGGAAATCACTTTTTTGTATACCAGTATTATACCATCCCCGCAGGAGAATTGCAATCCCCACAGGACATTTGTTCCCCGGTTCCGGATTAGAATTTTTTAATGAAAATACATTGACAGTATAATGATGCTGTGGTATAATGAAGGATACGAACGAATGTTTAACGAGGTGGCAGGGATGCAGGATTTTGACCGTCAGGACATGAAAAAACCGGGAACAGAACCGGCAAATACCGCAGATTCCGCCGGGAAGCAGACTGCTGACGCACAAGAAGCAGATTTCTGGAATCTTCCGCCGATCCACAAGCGCACCTACAGCCCGCCCACCTATGACGGCCGCACCACAGACACCATTCCTTTGTCCGTGGATGACGATGACGTGCCGAAAACGGAAGCCATTCCCCCAAGAGATCCGTCAAAAGCGCCGGCAACTACCCGTCCCGTCCGTCCTGCCGACCGCACATACCGTACCTCCACCTACTCCACCTCCCGGGAATACCAGAACCGGATGCAGGCGCAGGAAAAAACCTACGGCTTTGGCGAACAGGACAAAAAAGATGCCTGGCAGACCTTCAGCGATATCGACGCCGCGCCGAAGCGTTCCGCCGCCGGAGAAGTGGTGTCGGAAAGAGACGGCGAAGGCTGGCTCATCACCCATGTGACGGTGCGCCGCTGGATCAACGATTTTTCTTTCTATACCGGCTTTGCCAGAGATGCCGCCATCAGTCACAGCAAAACAGGCGCCCCCGCAGAACCGGTATCCTATCATTCCTTTGTGCCCCAGTATTCCCAGATGGACAGCAGGCAGCTTGCCTTCTATCTCTGGTTCCGGGACAACGCAAGAGAAGGAATGTATCTGGAAGCGGATTTTCCTTACATTCTCTTATATATATTTGAAATCATCAATCTGCCGGAAATTATTGCCCCTGCAGACGGTATCCAGACCATCTGCCAGCTCTGGGCACACTACCGGCAGACCTATCAGAAGCTAGACACCTATCTGTGCGAGTGGATTCCGGACTATGCCCTGGTCCATAACGTCCCCCTGCCCGGCACCATCGAGCCTTTTCTGGCGGACATCGTGCGCCGTGCCCAGTTCAAGGAATTCTATCTGGACAATATGTGTCCTCCCGGCGGCAAACTCTCCGGGCGGGCACTGGCCGTTCTGGCAGGCGTTCTGCTGGAAACCTATTCGGATTACGATTATAAAAAAAGCCGTTATTATACCGGCGGAAACCGGGAAGAATATGACCGGATGATCCTGGGTTCCCTGACGGCGGTGCTGGCGGATGCCTACACAGCGGGCAGAGGTATGTTCGTTCTGGACAGAACCTACCGGCTGACCAGAGACTCCTTCTGCGGCGCCATCATCCAGACCGAGGGAAAGCGCCGGATTGATGTGGCATTCAATTCCTGCATCCGTTCCCCCGATACACGCCGTTTTGTGACCGGTGTTGTCAAATATGCGGAAAACCGGCTGCGGTACCGGCTGAAGATCAAGTCCAAGCTGAATGCAAACGAAATTTCCTCCACGGATAAAGCAATCGTGGATGCGTATTTCGGGCCGGATGAAGTGCCGGTGAAGAAAAAAGCAGCAGCGGAAGAGGCAGCCTATCTGAAGCTGTACGAAGCGGAAACCTCCGGCTTTGACTTCTCCGCCGCCCATGAAATCGAAGCGGCATCCTGGGTGAACACCAGCCGTCTGACCGGTGAAGAAGTGGAGCCTCTGCCCGTATCCGCCGCCGATCCCCTGCCCTACATGCCGGATGAGGAAACGGAACCGGTGGAAGGTGCGCTGACCTTTGATGTACCGCCGGTGTCTGCGAAAACGGAATCTGCTCCGGAAACGGATCCTGTGGAAAACCCGGATGTTTCTGAGGAGATTACAGGTACTTCCGAAGCGGCAGAAACAGCTTTTGAAGAAAACAAAGAAGAAGATCCCTTTGCGGAAGTGACTGCCCTGCCTGCAGGAGAACGCCATTCTCAGGAAAAAGAAGCGGTGGCGGCTCTGCTTGCGGGACAATATACAGCCTACTGCCGGGATCATGGACTTTTTCCCGGACGGATGGCAGAACAGATCAACGAAATTTTTCTGGAACTGGTGGGCGATATCCTCATCGAAGCGGACGGAAACCGGTATCAGCTGATTGAAGACTACAGGGAGGACGCAGAAGCATGGAGCAGAGCGTAAACGGAAAAAAAGTACCCAGACGGATCCTCGGGACCCTTCTTTCCGCACTGTCTGCGGGGGTGGTTCCCCGTTCCGGCGCGCCATACATTGCCATCGGCCGTCTGGACGAGATCGAAGCCCTGACAGGTGCCCTGGAGCGTGTGGCGGACGGCGAAGGCAGCTGTAAGTTTGTCATCGGCCGGTACGGTTCCGGGAAGAGTTTTCTGATCCAGCTGACCCGGGGTTTTGCACTGGACAAGGGTTTTCTCACTGCCGACTGTGACCTTTCTCCCGAGCGGAAGCTGTCTGCCAGCGGCGGTGCGGGACTGGCCACCTACCGGGAACTGGTGAAGAATCTGGCCTGCAAGACCCAGCCCGACGGCGGCGCTCTGCCGGTGATCATCAGCCGGTGGTTCAGCCAGATCCGGGACAGTCTTGCCGATGCCGGCATGGATGTGGATTCTCCCGAATATGATGCCGCCTTCGGAAAAGAAATCATGCGTACCGTCCGGGCGCTGGAAGCCGATGTGGGCGGTTTTGACTTTGCCACGGTCATGCGGGAATACTACAATGCCTACCGCTGCGAAGACGAGGGAAAAATGTCCGCCTGTCTCCGCTGGTTCCGTGGGGAATACAACACCCGTACCGAAGCCCGGGCAGCCGTGGGGATCAAGTCCCTCTCCATCATCGACGACGACAACTGGTACGATCACCTGAAGCTGATCACCGCCTTTGCCAGACTGGTGGGCTACAGAGGGCTGTGCGTCTGCATTGACGAATGTGTAAATCTGTATAAGATTTCCAACCGGCTCTCCCGGGAGAACAATTATGAAAAAATCCTGGCCATGTTCAACGACACCATGCAGGGACGGGCGCCGGGTCTGATGATTGTTTTCGGCGGCACACCCCAGTTTCTGGAAGACACACGCCGGGGGCTGTTCAGCTACGAAGCCCTGCGGAGCCGCCTGTCTGACGGGCGTTTCGGTGCAGAAGGACTGCGGAGCCTGCTCTCTCCCGTACTGCGGCTGAAGAGACTGTCCGACAGTGAGCTGCTGGCACTGGTCATGCGGCTGACTTCCCTCCACGGCGAATATCACGGATACAAACCGAACATCACCGGTGCACAGATGCAGGCGTTTCTGACCGATTCCCTGTCCCGGGCGGGCGCTGACACCATGGTAACGCCCCGTGAGATCATCCGGGACTATGTGACCCTGCTGGATCTGCTGTTTGCCAATCCGGACAAGACCTTTGAAGACATCACCGGCACCATGAAGTACACCGCCGCCGCACCGGCAGGAACGGACGAAGCACCGGCTGACACCCCTGCCGGAGATTCCCCTTCCGCTTCCGCTGCCGGGATCACCATAGACGATCTGGAATTCTGATCACGGGTATCGCTGATGAATGTTTTTGACGCTTATTCTCCCTTCATCCGGGAGTTCATCTACAGCCGCGGCTGGGATCATCTGAACGAGATTCAGGTGGCGGCGGCGGATGTCATTTTCAATTCGGAAAACAACCTGCTGCTGCCGTCCCAGACCGCTTCCGGGAAAACGGAAGCAGCATTTTTCCCCATACTCTCCCAGTTTTACGACGATATGCCGAAATCCGTAGGCGCTATCTACATTGCCCCGCTGAAATCCCTGATCAACGACCAGTTCGGCCGGATTTCCGAGCTGTGCGACCAGACCGGGATTCCTGTTTACCACTGGCACGGGGATGTGGCGGCTTCCCACAAGAACAAGGTTATGAAAGTGCCCCAGGGAATTCTGCAGATCACGCCGGAATCCCTGGAAGGGATGTTAATCCACCGGAACTCCGACCTGGTCCGGATCTTCGGGGATCTGCGGTACGTGATCATTGACGAAATCCACACCCTGACCGGTACAGACCGGGGGAACCAGATTCTCTGTCAGCTTGCCAGACTCCGGGAGCGCACCGGGGTATCTCCCCGCAGAATCGGCCTTTCCGCCACCATCGGCGACATGGACACGGCGGCGGCATGGCTCGGTGCTTCCAGCGGCAGAGATACGGTGGTGCCCGAGATCACACCGGCAAAAATCCGCTGGCGGCTGGGAATGGAGCATTTCTACATTGTGGAAAAGGACGTTGACGAAACGCCCACCGCAGAGACCCGCGGAAACGACACCATCTCCCTGGATCCCGGCTACGAATACATCTACGACTGTACCCGGGACCGGAAAGCCATTGTATTCTCCAACTCCCGGGAAGAAACGGAATACATCACCGCCACCCTGCGGCAGATTGCGGAATACCGGGGAGAACCGGACGTGTTCCTGATCCACCACGGGTTCCTGTCCGCTTCCATCAGAGAAGATGCGGAACTGAAAATGAAAGACGACGACGTTCAGGCTGTGGTCTGCGCCACCGTCACCATGGAACTGGGCATCGACATCGGCCGTCTGGAACGGGTTATCCAGCAGGGTTCACCCAACACCGTTTCTTCCTTCCTGCAAAGACTGGGCAGAAGCGGCAGACGGGGAGATCCGCCGGAGATGATGATGGTCTTCCGGGAGGAAAATCCACTGCCCAACACACCCCTGCCCCAGATGATTCCGTGGGAACTGCTGAAAGCCATTGCAGTGGTGCAGCTGTACATCGAGGAACGGTTCATCGAACCGCCGAACATCCGGAAACAGCCTCTCAGCCTGCTTTTCCAGCAGACTCTGTCCGTGCTGGCAGCCGCCGGTGCTCTTTCCCCTGCCCATCTGGCAGAACGGGTTCTGAGCCTGCCCCCCTTCCGGTACATCGAAAAAGAAGACTATAAAACCCTGATGCTCTCCATGATCCGGAACGACTGGCTGGAGATGACCGAAGAAAAAGAGCTGATCCTGGGTCTGAAGGGCGAACGGCTGGTCAATTCCTTTAAATTCTATGCGGTTTTCAAGGACAACGACGACTACACCGTCCGGTGCGAATCCGATGAGATCGGTGTGCTGAACTCTCCGCCGCCGGTGGGAGACCGCTTTGCTCTGGCCGGACGGGTCTGGGAAGTGGAAGAACTGGATCTTCCCCGGCATCTGATTTACGTAAAGCCTGTGAAAGGGAAAATGGAGGTGGCCTGGCCCGGGGATTACGGCGAAGTACACACAAAAATTCTGGAACGGATGCGGCAGGTGCTCAGAGAAGATACGGAGTACCCCTATCTGAAGGAAGGTGCCCTGCGCAGACTGCGGGTTGCACGGAATATCGCCAGAAATACGGGACTGACAGAGCATTCCATTCTCTGTCTGGGCGGCTCCACCTGGGCCCTGTTTCCCTGGCTGGGTACCCGCTCTTTCCGTACCCTGCGCCGTTATCTGAAGCAGAATGCCGGGAAATTCCGTCTGACCGGACTGGAATTCGAGGGCTGCTACTATATGACCTTCAAACTGGAAGGCGGTACCGGTGACGCACTGATCCGGGATCTTTCCGCCAAAGCCGACAGAGAAGGGGTGGATCTGGCCGCCCTGATCGGGGAAAACGAAGCACCGGTCTACGAAAAATACGACGAGTTCATTCCCTCCGCTCTGCTTCGCAATGCCTACCGGGACGACAAGCTCCGCTCGGACGAATTTGTACCCAGACTCCGCCAGATTGCCGCAGAAGTTCATATGCCCGCCGCTTTTGATACGGATGTGATGACCCCATCACAGTTCCGGAACAGCCAGACCTACGGGGACGCCTATCTCCGGGAACATGGTGACACAGCGGAAGAGATGCCCGTGCCGCCGGGATTTGAGAACTGAGTGCGGCTATGAAAGGACAACCAAATGCCTGAAAATATCATAATCCGCGGCGCGCGGATGAACAATCTGAAAAATATCGACCTGACCATACCCAGAGACAAGCTGGTGGTGATGACGGGGCTGTCCGGTTCCGGGAAGTCTTCCCTGGCCTTTGACACCCTCCATGCGGAAGGCCACAGACGGTTTGTGGAATCCCTGTCCTCCTACGCCAGAATGTTCCTCGGTCAGCTGGACAAGCCGGATGTGGACTCCATCGAGGGGCTTTCCCCTTCCATTTCCATTGACCAGAAGACTACCTCCAAAAATCCCCGTTCCACTGTGGGCACCGTAACCGAAATCTACGACTATCTCCGTCTGTTCTATGCCAGACTGGGGATTCCCCACTGTCCCGTGTGCGGCAAGGAAATCCGCCAGACCACCACGGACACCATCATCGACAAAATTCTGGAATATCCGGAAGGAGAGCGGCTGATCATTGCCTCCCCCGTGGTCAGAGGCAAAAAGGGACGGCACGAAAAGGTGTTTGCCGATGCCAGAAAGAACGGTTTTGTCCGGGTGCGGGTGGACGGGATCGTGTATGATCTGTCGGAAGAAATCGAACTGGATAAAAACAAGAAGCACAACATTGAGCTGGTCATCGACCGTATCATCATCCGAGGCGATATCCGGGGACGGATCTCCGACTCTGTGGAAACAGCCCTCCGGGAATCCGACGGGTTTGTGAATGTGGTGCGGGTGCAGCGGGACAAAAAGGAAGAGGACGCCGATGTTGTGGAGTTTTCCACCAATTACGCCTGCGTGGAACACGGCATCTCCTTCGGGGAGCTGGAACCCCGGATGTTTTCCTTCAATAATCCCTTCGGTGCCTGCCCGGAATGTTCGGGGCTGGGAGTTCTGCGTTCCGTTTCCCCCGACAAGATCATCGGGGACAACAGTCTTTCACTGGATTCCGGTGCCATCTGTGTCAACGGATTCAAGACCCTGACCGAGGACAGCTGGAACGGGCCGGTGATTTACGAAGTGCTGAAGCCTTTCGGCGTGGATCTGTCCACACCGGTAAAGGACTATCCGAAAGCCGCCTATGATGCCCTGCTCTACGGCTCTCCGGAACCGGTAACGGCCATCCGGGTTTTCGGCGACCGGGTACAGCAGCAGACCATGCGGTACGAAGGCCTTGTGAAAATGGTATCCGACAGAGCACAGCCGGGTGCCTTCAACCATGAATACTACGAACAGTTTCTGACCGACACGGAATGTCCCCACTGCCACGGGGCAAGGCTGAACAAGGAAGCCACCTCCGTCACCATCGGCGGAAAGAATATCCACCAGTTCTGTTCCCTTTCCGTTACGGAAGCGCTGGCGTTTGTGAACTCCCTGACCTTCTCGGATACAGAAATGACCATCGCCAGAGAGATTCTGAAAGAGCTGAAAAGCCGGCTGTCCTTCCTTGCCAGTGTGGGGCTGGAATACCTGACCCTTTCCCGGCAGGCAGGCACTCTTTCCGGCGGCGAAGCACAGCGGATCCGGCTGGCCACACAGATCGGTTCCTCCCTTGCGGGGGTACTGTACATTCTGGACGAGCCATCCATCGGTCTCCACCAGAGAGACAACACCAAGCTGATTGCCACCCTGAAAATGCTCCGGGATCAGGGCAACTCCGTGATTGTGGTGGAGCATGATGAAGAAACCATGCTCTCCGCCGACTACCTGATCGACATCGGACCCGGTGCGGGGATCCACGGCGGGAACATCATCGCCTGCGGCACCCCGGCGGAAGTAGCGGACAATCCCGATTCTCTGACCGGTGCGTATCTGTCCGGCAGACGAGCCATTCCGGTTCCCGCCATGCGCCGGGCAGGCAACGGAAAAACGCTGACCATTGTGGGGGCAAAAGAACACAATCTGAAAAACATTGATGTAAATATTCCCCTGGGCTGCTTTGTCTGTGTCACAGGCGTATCCGGCTCCGGCAAGTCTTCTCTGATCAATTCCATTCTGTATCAGCGGCTTGCACACGATCTGAACAGAGCCATCACCTATCCCGGCGCCCATACGAGGATCGACGGTGAGGAACATCTGGACAAAATCATCGCCATCGACCAGAGTCCCATCGGCAGAACGCCCCGTTCCAATCCCGCTACCTACACGGGGCTGTTCAACGACATCCGGGATCTGTTTGCCAAAACTCCCGGTGCCAAAATGCGAGGGTTCGGGCCGGGACGGTTCTCCTTCAACGTGAAGGGCGGCCGCTGTGAAGCCTGTGAAGGGGACGGCGTCAAGAAAATCGAGATGCACTTCCTGGCGGACGTCTATGTGAACTGCGATGCCTGCAAGGGGAAGCGGTACAACAGAGAAACGCTGGAGGTCAAGTACAAGGAAAAGAGCATCTCCGATGTACTGGACATGACAGCAGAGGAAGGAGTCGCCTTCTTCTCGGAAATTCCCAAGATTGCCTCCCGGCTCCAGCTGCTCTGCGATGTGGGGCTGGGGTACATCAAAATCGGTCAGTCCTCCACCACCCTGTCCGGCGGTGAAGCACAGAGAGTCAAGCTGGCCACGGAGCTGTCCAAACGGCAGACCGGCCGGACCATTTACATTCTGGACGAGCCCACCACAGGGCTCCACTCTGCCGATGTGGAAAAGCTGATCGCGGTACTGGAACGGCTGGTGGAACAGGGGAACTCCATTGTGGTGATCGAGCACAATCTGGACGTCATCAAAACCGCCGACCACATCATCGACATGGGTCCGGAAGGCGGCGACAGAGGCGGCACGGTCATTGCGGAAGGCACGCCGGAAGAGGTAGCCTGCTGCATACATTCCTGGACAGGACGGTATCTCCGGGAAAAGCTGGGGATGGAACCCTGGAAAGACGAAGAATAACTCCAGAATACAAACAGTTCTGCTATCCGTGGGACTGTTTTTGTCTGTTTCCACAAATTCCTGTTGCAATTCCGAAAAATTCATGTTATACTGATAAAAAAATCCGCAAAAGGAGACAGTTTCTTATGAAATCTATGAAAAAATGGATAACTCTGCTGCTTGCGGCTGCCATGCTGACCGGGATGACGGCCTGCGGCGATACAGAAACCGGCACAACAGAAACCACGCCTGCGGAAACGACGGACACATCCCTGCAGACGGATGCGGCGGAAACCGATCCGGCGGAGCGGGACGATCTGCCCACCGACAACAAGGAATACGAAGGTTACAACTTTACCATCATCAGCTTTGATTTTCCCGATGCGGCGATTGCATGGCGGGTAGCCGATATCTACACGGAGGAACTGAACGGCGAACGGATCAACGACGCTGTGTTTGAAAGAAATCTTGCCATGACCGACAGGTTCGGCGTAACGGTTGCCCAGAATCTGATCAACCGGGACACCGTTGTCAGCGAAGTCAAGCAGCTGATCACCGCCGGAGACGATGCTTTCGACCTGTTCCAGTGCAACGCCATGAACCAGTCCTCGCTGGCCGTGGAAGGGTACCTGCTGGATATGGCAAAAATCGATTATATCGACTTTGACAAGGCATGGTGGGACAGAAGCGCCATGGAAGGGATTTCCGTAGGCGGTAAGATCTACCACGCTTTCGGTGACAACAGCCTCAACAGCAAAAAGTCCACCCTGGCGGTGCTGTTCAACAAGGCTCTGACCGAAAAAGCCGGGGTTCCCGATCTGTACACCACTGTCAAGGAAGGGGACTGGACTCTGGATCTGCTGACGGAATATGCGGAACAGATCGCCATGGACGTCAACGGTGACGGCGCGCGTACTTATGGAGATGATATCTTCGGTGTGGGCATTGAGCATGGGGTAGCCGTATGGGCATTCTCCTCCTCCGGCCTGACCACCTTCTCCATCGCCGACGACGGCAGCGCCGTTTATAACCTGAACTCCTCCGCCGCTTTGGATGCCATGGAAATCGTGAACCGGTTTATGACCGCCAGCCCCGATTTCGTGCTGAACGCCCAGAACGCCCCCGGCGAATACAACGGCAACTTCGTGGAATTCCGGAAACTGTTCATGTCTGACAAGATCGGGTTCTACATGGGCCACCTGGGTACCGTTACCCTGGTAGGCGGCGAAATGAACTCCGACTTCGGCATCCTGCCCTTCCCCAAGGTATTTGCGGATCAGGACGAATACTACAGCACCCTCCAGCTCAACAATGCCATGACCGTTTCCGTACCCAAGTCCGCCTCCGACACCACCCGGACAGGACTTCTGACTGAAGCCTACGTAATGTTCTCCCACGACACGGTACTGCCTGCCTACTACGACTACACCCTGACCATGCGCAGCGCCCGTGACGAAGAATCCGAAGAAATGCTGGATATCATCTTCGCCAACCGGATTTTCGATATCGGCATCGCCTTCTCCGGCAATCTCGCCTCCGGCCCCTACAAATTCCTGACCGACACAGGTATTGCGGAAACCTTCAACTACGCCTCCAAGGAAGCCTCTACGCAGAAATCGCTGATCACCGCTTTTGAAAAGTCGCTGGCCGCCATCCTGGAAATTGAATACTGATCTCTGAAAGAACCGGTCTCCACCGGTTTTTTCTTTGCAGATTTCCCACAGATTCCATGCTTTTTGAAAAATACTCGTATTGCACAAATAATTATCTCTTGCTAAAGGCATTATTTTATGATATAATAATGTATATTATATCGTCAGGAGATACATATATGAAAAAAATCATTACCTGGCTGCTGTTGGCAGCTATGCTGACCGGTATGACAGCCTGCGGCGGTGCTGCCACGGATGATCCCGCAGCCGACACCAATGCAGCCGACACCACCCCTGTGGAAACCGAAGCGGAAACGCCCGATCCGGCAGAACTGGATGAACTGCCCACCGATGTGAAGTACGACGGCTATGACTTCCGGATCATGACCCACGAATTCCCCGCTGTCAACGTGGCATGGGTAATTCAGGACATCGCAGCGGAAGAGCTGACCGGGGAACGGATCAACGACGCCGTATTTGAAAGAAACGCACAGTTTACCGAACGTTTCGGCGCCAATGTTGTGGAAGTGCTGGATGACACCACCAAGGTTGTGAACACTGTAAAGCAGCTGATCTCCGCCGGGGATGACGCCTTTGACCTGTTCCAGACCGGTGTGTTCAACCAGAGTTCCCTCTCCGTACAGGGCTACATCCTGAACATGAACAACATCGACTATCTGAACTTTGAAAAAGCCTGGTGGGACATCAGCGCCATGAAGGGCGTGACCATCGGTGACAAGATCTTCCACGCCTTCGGCGACAACAGCCTGAACGGCAAGAAGGGTACATACGTTATCCTGTTCAACAAGGCCCTGACCGAAGATGCCGGTGTGCCTGACCTGTACACCCTCGTCAGGGAAGGCGGCTGGACCGTGGACAAGCTGGCGGAATACGGCGAACAGATCGCCCGTGACGTCAACGGTGACGGCGCTCTGACCTGGGGCGACGACGTATACGGCATCGGCCTCCAGAAGGAAGTGGCTCTGGCCCTGTTCTCCGCAGCCGGCGTGACCTCCTTCTCCTTCAACGAAGACGGATCCTACAACTATCATCTGGCCGACGCCAATGTGGTGGACGCCATGGGTATCATCAATAACTTCATGACCTCCGCCATGGAATACTCCGTGAACTGCGAACTGGAAACCGGCGAATACAAGCAGAACTGGCCCGAATTCCGGAATCTGTTTATGTCTGACAAGATCGGCTTCTTCATGGGCCATCTGGGTACCGTTACCCTGGTTGGCGGCGATATGAACTCCGACTTCGGAATTCTGCCCTTCCCCAAGGTGCTGCCCGATCAGGATCAGTACTACAACGCATTCCAGTACGGCAATGTAATGTCCATCTCTATTCCCAAGACCTGCCAGGACACCACCCGTACCGGACTTCTGACCGAAGCATATGTAATGCTGTCCCACGACACCGTGCTGCCCGCGTATTATGACTACACCCTGACCATGCGAAACGCCCGTGACACAGAATCTGCCGAAATGCTGGACATCATCTTCTCCTCCCGTGTGTTTGACGTAGGGATTGCCTATGCCAATGCCAACATCGGTATGTACAAGTTCCTGCAGGATGCCGGGAATGCAGAAACCTTCAACTACGCTTCCAGCGAAGCTTCCAACAAGGCCGCCCTCATTGCCGAAATGGAAAAGAACATTGAAGCTCTGGATCAGTACGCTGAATAAATCCGAACAAAAGGATCGGTTAACCGCCGGTCCTTTTTTGTTTTTCCGAAACTTTTTTCCGTTTCCCCCTTGACAAATATATCGGAAGGCGTTATAATGTATATACGTTATATCGAATGCCGTTATATCGAAAGACGAAAGGAATAGAGTATGGCAAATCAGGCATTGACGGAAGCGGTTTATTACATCCTGCTGTCGCTGACAGAACCCATGCACGGGTATGGGATCATGCAAAATGTGGAAAAGCTGTCCGGCGGCAGAGTCAGGCTGGCAGCAGGCACTCTGTACGGCGCCATCAGCTCCCTGCTGGAAAAAGGATGGATCACGGCACTGCCCGGCGAAAAGGACAGCCGGAAGAAAGAATACCGGATCACAGCGGAAGGACGGCTGGTACTGCTGGACGAGCTGGCCAGACTGACAGAGCTTTTGGAAAACGGAAAGAAACTGTTCGGAGGAAACGATCATGCGTAAAACGGTATATAAATGGTTCTGGGCGTGGGATTTTGACAAGGAAGAAAAGTGGCTGAACGAAATGGCGGCAAAAGGACTGACGCTCTGTGCCACGCACTTTACCAAGTATGTCTTCGAGGAAACGGATCCCGGCGCCTATCAGATACGGATCGAACTGCTGGAGAAGCACCCCACCCATCCGGAAAGCGAGAAATACATACGCTTTATCGAGGAAACCGGCGCGGAACAGGTGTCCAGCTGGATCGACTGGGTTTATTTCCGCAAAAAGACCGCTGACGGCCCCTTTGAGCTGTTCTCGGACAATACCTCCCGGGTACGGATGCTGAACCGGGTCATCGGGCTGCTGACCACACTGCTGGTACTGTGTCTGGCATCCGGGGGATACAACCTTTTCCTGTACTTCCTGTGGGGAAATACGGTCAGTCTGGTAGGGCTTCTGCCGCTGGCGGTGTCGGTACTGCTGGGCATCGGCCTTTGGCGAATTCTGAAAAAGAAGAAAACTCTGGCAAAGGAACAGACCCTGTTTGAATAATCGCATACAAAAAGAACCGGTTCATCCCACCATCAGAAGGAAGTTCCGGTTCCTTTGCTTTAATAGAGGTAATATACCTTTGTCATCTCCTGCCAGTCGGCAACCTTTTCCCCTTCCCGGGCAATGTATGCATCCGCCTCAAAGTCCTGTCGGAGAACATCGTCCGTCCCCAGCAGATTGGTGATGAAAGAGCGTGTCTGGGTTTCTTCCGGATGGAGTGACCGCAGGGCACAGAACAGCCGAAGCCCTGTTTCAAAAGGCCGGTAGGCTTCCCTGTCGTGGATGTGGAGCTGTACGCCCCTGCAAAGCTGGCCTGCGTGCTTGGAGAAAGTGGGGGTAAAATAGGCCTCTCTGAGATACACCCCCGGCTGCTCACCCATTTTGTCCAGCAGTGCGCGAACATCCACCCAGGGGGCGCCGATCATCTCAAAAGGCTTGGTAGTACCCCGCCCTTCGGAGAGATTGGTTCCTTCAAAGATACAGGTACCGATGTAGCTGTAGGCTGTGTCCACGGTAGGCAGGTTGGGGCTGGGCTGGATGAAACACAGATCCGTGTCATCGAAATCCATGTGCCGCTCCCATCCTTCGCAGGGAACCACCGTCAGGCTGCAGCCGATTTTTTCCGTTTCGTTGATCATCCGGGCAAACTCACCCACGGTCAGACCGGAACGGGTAGCGGTGGGGTACCGACCCACGAAGGTGGAGAAACGCCTGTCCAGAATGGTGCCTTCCGCCTTGGTACCGCCGATGGGATTGGGTCTGTCCAGCACCACAAACCGGACGCCGGAGGCCGCACAGTGGATCATGGCATCGGTCATGGTGTACTGGTAGGTATAAAACCGGGCGCCGATATCCTGTATATCAAAGAATACCGTATCCAGCTCCGCCATCACTTTAGCCGCATCCGCAGCCCCCTTGCCGTAGTAGCTGTACACCGGCAGTCCCGTGGCAGGGTCGGTGTAGAAGCTTTCCACTTCCCCGCCGGCCTGTGCGTCTCCCCTGACGCCGTGTTCCGGCCCGAACAGCGCCCGCAGATCGCAAACCTGCCGGAGCATATCCACTGTGGAAGTCATATTCCGCAGAACCCCTGTGGGATTGGTGATCAGTCCGCACTTTCCGGGATCCGGAAGTCCCAGCCGGGCAAGGGCAGCCCTTCCGTCTCCTGCCAGCACATCCGCACCGCAGTATACTGTCTTTTTCATCGGATATCCCCCACCGCCAGATGGCGTTCAAACTCAGTGGTCATCAGGTTATAGAACTTCCGCCGGATGGGATAGGAAGCATCCCGGTTGTTCCGACCGTAATGGACGGAGTTGGTCAGCAGAATACCCCACAGACCTGTTTCACTGTCCACATACAGGCTGGTGCCGGTAAAGCCCGTGTGCCCGTAGCTGCCGGGAGACATCAGATCTCCCATGGGTGACCACTGGGTTCCCATCAGCTGGAAGCCCAGCCCTCTGGATTCGTCCAGATCAGGGGTATAGTTATGTACAGCCTTGTCGAATACCCGGCGGGTCAGGAAAAGCTCACCCTCTCTGGTTCTGCCCCGGGAAGCGCACATACCGGCAAAGGTGATCATATCGTCCAGGGTGGAGAAAATCCCAGCATTACCGGACACGCCGCCCAGCCAATGTGCATTCTCGTCGTGCACATGCCCCGTAGTCCACTCGTGCCAGTGAGGACTGAATTCCGTAGCGGCTACGTCATCGGAGTCGGGGCAGTAGCCGGTATTTTTCATACCCAGCGGATCAAACACCAGCCGCTTTGCCAGCACATCCAGTTTCTCGCCGCCGATGGTTTCCAGAATCCGCTGAAGGGTGATGTAGCCCATGCAGGAATAATAGACTTCTTCGCCCACCTTACATACCGGTTCGGAGTGCAGGATGGTTTCGATGGGGTCCGCACGGGTGCCGTCTTCCTTTTCGCACAGGGTGTAAAGAGGCAGATGGGGAGAGATGCCGGAGGTGTGGGTCATGAGATGCCGGATCTGCGCCCCGCGGAAATTGCCGGAGGAAGGCAGATACATCCCGATGGGGTCTCTGAGGCAGAACAGCCCGTCCTCCAGAAACTTCAGCGCCACCATGGTAGTAGACACAAGCTTGGACAGGGACGCCAGATCGAACAGGGTATTTTCGGTGATGGGCAGTTCAGCAGGTTCTATCTGCCGTCTGCCCAGGAATTCTCTGAGATACACATCATATCCCCGGCCAACCGCCACAGCTGCGCAGGGATAGCCAACATCAATACCGCCCGCTATGCAGGCAAGTGTTTTTTCAAACATACAATCACTCCTTTTCCTGTATTTTTCTTCGGCGGCCCCCCCACCAGAGAAGCCATGCCAGAAGCACAGCCCCCGCAGGAGGAATGGTCAGAACGGAGACAATCAGTGCCCCCAGCTCATCCCAGCCGCTTATAACATCAAAAGGGTCAAAATACAGATACGCCGTAAACAACAGTTCCAGCAGACAGATATATACGGGAATACACCGGACACAAATACTCTTCATTTTCCGGCATAGGATGTACTGCACTGTCCCATGGAGCAGAGGCCACAGAATCAGAACCAGAATAAACACAGCTTCCGTATGCAGCTTCAGCGGATTCTGCAGCGGAAATGCAGCCAGAGGGATCAGTCCGGCCAGAATCAGCAGAATCCCGCAAGTGTGCAGAATATGCCTGCCTTTTTCCGTAAACCAGGCTGAAAGCCGCTCCGGCAGCAGGACACCCGACAGAACCAGAACATATCCCGACAGAATTCCATACAGCTTTCCGATCTGAAAGACCACTTCTCCACTCCAACAAAGCACAGCCAGTGGGGGCAGAAACAGCAGATCCGTCGCCGCCAGCACCGTGCCGAAAAGCAGAATCATGTCTTTCCATAGCTTTTTATCCCGCATAACAACCTCCTGATGCCAAACAGTAAGTCGTATCCAGTGGTGTCAATGATTGCTCTGCCGCCAGTACGGCCATGCACCGAACACCGGATCCACCGGTTCCATGTACAGCACCGCATCCGGAAGTGCTTCTTTCAGAAACTCCGCATACTTTTCCCGGAAGTATGACAGATTGGCAAGGCACCCGCCTACGGTGTGGATTTCTTCCGTCGTAAAGCCCAGCTTTCTGTGCAGATGCGCCGTCCATCCGGCGAGAGCATGGGCTTCTGCCGTCAGCACCGATTTGGCGTGTCCCTCCCCTTCTCTGGCAAGTGTGTCCGCCACAGCCGCCAGTCTGGCAATGTCCGCTTTGGGATGGCTGTACACATACGCCACCAGCTCCCGCCAGTCAGCAACGCCAAGGGTCTGATAGACAGCCGTTTCCAGTTCCGGAACACTCTGTCCCAGGTCAATACACTGTACAAGCACCGTAAGCAGTTTGTAGCCGATGTTGGCGCCGCTGCCGTATTCCCCAAGCAGGTGCCCCCAGCCGCCGCACCGTTCCAGCACACCGTTTTTCTTTCCCTGAATCACGGAACCGGTACCGGAAATCACAAGAAGGCCGTCTTTTTCCCCCAGCGCACTGTATATCGCCAGGGGACCGTCGGAAATCACGGATACCGGCAGGGCAAAACGCTCCCGCAGGGATTTTTCCAGATCCGCCCCATAGGTACCGGAGCCGGCGCCCGCCACACCTGCCACAATGGCTTCCGGCGCTTCTCCGGGCATACACTGTTCCAACGCATTTGTAATATTCTTTTCCGCTTCCCCGTAATCCAGCGCCGGGTTGCCGCAGCCGGTGAGGGCTTCCTTCAGAATACGGTTGTCTTCATCCAGCAGTACCGCACGGGTTTTGGTTCCCCCGGCATCCACAGACAGTATGGTTTTCATATACACCTCACGAAAGCAGGGACAGAATTGCCTTTTTGGCACTGCCGCCCGCTTCTGTCAGAGCCGCTTCCGCCGTTTTCTGATCCACTTCAGCCGCTTCCATGACGATGCGCAGGGCACGGGCACGGAGCTTATCATTGGTGGCCTGTACGTCTACCATCAGGTTGCCCATGACTTTGCCGCAGCGGATCATGGCACCGGTGGACAGCATATTCAGTACCATTTTCTGTGCCGTTCCCGCCTTCATCCGGGTGGAGCCGGTCACCACTTCCGGGCCGGTCACCACTTCCACGGGAATGTCCGCCAGTGCCGAGATTTCCGCGGGTGAAGTACAGGCAACAGAGCCGGTACGGGCACCAATGGAGCGGGCATACGCCAGACCGCCCTTCACATAGGGCGTTCTTCCGGAAGCAGCGATGCCCACGAGAAAGTCTTTTTCGCAGAAACCGACAGCACGCAGTTCTTCTTCCGCCAGGGTGAGAGAATCCTCCGCCCCTTCCACAGCGGAAAACATGGCACCCATGCCGCCGGCGATCAGTCCCACAACGGTATTGTCGTCCACTCCATAAGTGGGACGGCATTCGGCTGCGTCCAGTACTCCCAGTCTCCCGGAAGTACCGGCGCCGATGTAGATCAGTCTGCCGCCGTGCTGCAGAGCATAAGCTGCCGCTTCGATCTGTGCTCCGATCTGCGGGAGGGCTTTTTCCACCGCTTCCGCCACCGTCTTGTCCTCGGCGTTGATGATGGCGGCAATTTCCGCCGGGGACGCTTTATCAATATTGGCCGAACGGGGATTGCGTCCCTCGGTGGCCAGTTTTTTCAGTTCATTCAGTTCCATATCAGCCAAGATCCGGTGTGTCCACAGACAGAACCGTGCCGTTTTCCGCGCCGTCCATTTCCAGCACGATCACTTCGTTTGCGCCTGCTTTGAGCAGAATACCGGGGCAGTACATGGTCTTCTGGGGACCTGCATCGTTGTAATACCGGCCCAGATGGAAGCCGTTTACCCATACGCAGCCATGATGGAAGCCATCCAAACGAATGAAGGTATCGGCAGGGGTGTCCACGGTCATAGTACCCTTCAGGAAGAGAGAGCCTTCAAAGGTTTTTTCCGCACCGTCGGCGTAGGGCAGGTCTGTCAGATTGTTGGGTTCGTCAAACTGGGGCATGGTCAGAGGAGTTACTTCCCAGCCGAAGTGGTACTGCTGTCCGAAACGGATACCAACCGCACCCTTTCTGTCCCGCATTCTGGGACCGTAGTTCACACGCCCCATGTTTTCCACCAGGATATCCACCTTGATGGCATCGCCCACCTGCAGATTCAGCACGATTTCCGGATTCCGGCGGTCTCTTTCGAAAATGCCCATCAGCTTGCCGTCAAAGTATACAGCGGCTCTGTCGTGGAGTACGTCAAAGGTCAGTCTGGTACCGGAGATGGGGCCTTTCACCACAGTGGAGTACAGGGTAAAACCGAAGTTCTGATCCAGTTCTTCCTGATATACGGGAGCTGGTACCTTTACCGCCTTGCCCAGCAGAGAAGCCACATCCAGTACCCCTACGGACTTTTCAAACTTTACTTCCCCGTAGCCTGCCTTGGCAGATTCGGAGGCGGTCAGCACGGTTTCCACGCCGGTGAAATCCCGGATGGCGTTGCGGACAGCATAGTATGCGGGGGTACGGTCGCCGGCTTCGGACAGGATGGCGTTGTAGTCGTAGCTGGTAATGGTGGGCTGATATACATCGGTGTGGTTGGCACCGTTCATCCAGCCGAAATTGGTGCCGCCGTGGAACATATAGTAGTTGCAGGACGCACCGTCTGCCAGCATTTCCTTGAAGGGATTCACCATGTCGTCCACTTCTCTTACGTGGTGTTCTTCATACCAGTGGTCGAACCAGCCGCACCAGTATTCGCCGCACATACAGGGTTCGTCGGGACGATACTGCTTGAGAACCTTGAAGTTGCCTCTGGGGTTGGAACCGAAGTTGGCCACGGACAGATACTGGGGCAGGGTTCCGCCGTTCAGCATCCAGTCGCAGGCACCGTCAGAGGTAAACAGACAGCAGTCCACGCCCAGATCTCTGTAAATATCAGCCACAGCCTGCATATAGTCATGGTCGTTGCCGTAGCTGCCGTATTCGTTTTCAATCTGCACCATCTGGATCGGCCCGCCCTTTGTGGACAGCAGAGGCCCGATCTGGTCAAACAGCGCTTCGTAGTACCGGCGTACCTTGGACAGATACACGGGATCGTTGCAGCGGATGGGCATCTTTTCGTATTTCAACAGCCACGCCGGCAGCCCGCCGAATTCCCATTCAGAGCAGATATACGGACCGGGACGTACAATCACATTGAGCCCCAGTTCTCCCGCCATTCTGATGTAAGCGGCGATGTCCAGCATACCGGTGAAGTTGAACTGTCCTTCCACCCGTTCGTGGAGGTTCCAGCAGGTGTAGGTTTCCAGGGTATTGAAGCCGCATTCCTTCAGCTTGGTCAGACGGTCGAGCCAGTATTCCCGGGGAATCCGGAAGTAGTGCATAGCGCCGGAAAGGATGGTATAGGGCTTTCCGTCCATCAGAAAGTTTTTGTTGTCATAGGAAATGATAGCCATTTTTTGTCTCCTGTCTGTTGGTTTAGGTTTGCCTACAGTATATCATGAATCCCGCCGGATTGCAATGGAGAAACCTTTCTTTTCCTCCCCAAAAAGTAATTAGTACCGGAAAACCGGTCAATTCATCCATATAAAATAGAACAAATTTGTGCATTATTTCAGGTTGACAAGTCCAAAAAAGTGTGATATACTCTTTTCATCATGAAAAGCAAATGCGATAACAGGGAAACGGAACGGGCAACGGTTCATCGTACAGAGAACTGCCGGTAGGTGCAAGGCAGAAAGATGACAGCTTCATTCCTCTGGTCCCTCAGCAGCAGATCCCAAATGCGGTGCAGAGTAGGGTCTGACGGGTTCCTGCCGTTACACGGGAAAGGCATCGTGTTGTGCCTGTCAAGTGGGTATTTTCACCAATCAGAGTGGTACCACGGGAGCATTCAGCCCTCGTCTCTGTCGGTTTTCCGATGGGGATGAGGTTTTTTTACTGTATAAAACCATTCTCAGCGGAATGATACAGGCAACACAACAAACATATCATTCTAATTTCCAAGAGGTAAACCATTATGAAACTCTCCTTCTCTACCCTCGGCTGTCCTGATTATTCCTGGACCGATATCTATACCATGGCCAAGGACCTTGGTTTTCACGGGATCGAAATGCGTGGGCTGGGCAACGATATTTTCTCCGTCAATGCTTCTCCTTTCCGGCCTGAAAATCTCGAAGAAACCAAGGCAACCCTGAAGCGTCTGAAGCTGGAGATCTGCTGTCTTTCTTCCGGCTGCGCACTCCGCTTTGCTGACCGCCATGAAGAAACCATCGCCGAACTGAAGGAATATATCCGTCTGGCAAAGGAACTGGGTACACCCTACATCCGTGTACTGGGAGACCTGACCGCCGACATCACCACCGATTTCCCGGACGAAAACGTAATCGAGCCCATGAAGATTCTGGCGCCCATTGCGGAAGAAGCCGGTGTTATGCTGCTGATCGAAACCAACGGTGTATACTCCGATACCGCCAGACTGGCCGATGTGCTGGCACAGATTGCCTCTGACGCTGTCGGTGCCCTCTGGGACTGGAACCATCCTTACCGCTTCGCCGGAGAAATGCCGGAAAAGACCATCAACAACCTGGGTGCCTACATCAAACACTGCCATATCAAGGACTCTGTCATGGAGGACGGCAAGGTTGTTTACAAGCTGGTGGGCGAAGGGGATCTGCCGCCTATGGTGGAATATCTGAAGGCTCTGCGTTCCCTGAACTATGAAGGCTACATCTCTCTGGAATGGCTCAAGCAGTACGCACCGGAGCTGTCCGATGCCGGTATCGTATTCCCTCACTATGTGCACTTCATGCATCAGTATCTGGGTATGGACGACGGCACCGCCAGACTCCAGAAGAACAAACGGGGCGACGGCTATTTCGTATGGGAAAAGGATCAGCTGATCGACATGACCTTCCCCCAGGTGCTTGACCGGATGTGCGAAGAATTCCCGGATCAGTACGCCTTCCGCTATACTGAATTTGATTACAGCAGAACCTATCCCGAATTCCGTGACGATGTGGACACCTTCGCCCGTGCTCTGATCTCCATGGGCGTAAAGCAGGGCGACCATGTAGCCATCTGGGCCACCAATGTTCCCGCATGGTTCATCACTTTCTGGGCATCCGTAAAGATCGGTGCGGTTCTTGTTACGGTAAACACCGCTTATAAAATCCACGAAGCCGAATACCTGCTCCGTCAGTCCGACACCCACACCCTCGTCATGACCGACGGCTACAAGGATTCCGACTATGTTTCCATCATCAGGCAGCTGGTTCCCGAACTGGAACAGAATGATGAAGTAAAGCCCATCCACAGCCGCAAGCTTCCCTTCCTGCGGAATATCATCACCGTAGAATCCAAGCAGAAGGGCTGCTGGACCTGGGACGAAGCCATGGCACAGGCTGAAAAGACCCCTGTGGAAGCTGTATACCGCCGCGCCGCCATGATCAACAAGCATGACGTATGCAATATGCAGTACACCTCCGGCACCACCGGTTTCCCCAAGGGCGTTATGCTGACCCACTACAACATTGTCAACGACGGCAAGTCCATCGGTGACCGGATGGATCTGTCCACGGCCGACCGGATGATGATTCAGGTACCCATGTTCCACTGCTTCGGCATGGTGCTGGCAATGACCGCTTCCATGACCCACGGCGTGACCATGTCTCCCATCTCCGCTTTCTCTCCCAGAAAGGGCCTTTACTGCATCAATAAGGAAAAGATCACCTGCTTCCACGGCGTACCCACCATGTTCATCGCCATGCTGGGCCACGAAGACTTCGCCAAGACCGACTTCTCCCATATGCGTACCGGGATCATGGCCGGTTCCCCCTGCCCTGTCAAGGTTATGGAAGAAGTGGTGGAAAAGATGCACATGAGCGAAATCACCATCGTATACGGCCAGACCGAAGCTTCCCCCGGATGCACCCAGAGTTCCACCGACGACTCCATCGAAACCCGCGTAAATACCGTAGGCCGTGCCTTCTACGGTGTGGAATGCAAAATTGTGGATCCCGAAACCGGCGAAGACCTGCCCGACAATGTGGACGGGGAATTCGTTGCCCGGGGCTACAACATCATGAAGGGCTACTACAAGATGCCCGAAGCCACCGCCGCTGCCATCGACAAGGACGGCTGGCTCCACACCGGCGACCTGGCAAGACGGCTGCCCGACGGCAACTACAAGATCACCGGCCGTATCAAGGATATGATCATCCGCGGCGGCGAAAACATCTACCCCAAGGAAATCGAAGACTTCCTCTACACCCATCCGGAAGTCAAGGACGTTCAGGTCATCGGCGTACCCGACAAGCAGTACGGCGAAGAGATCATGGCCTGCGTTATCCGTCAGGATGGTTCCACCATCACCGCGGACGAGCTGAAGAAGTACGTAATGGATCACATGGCTAAGCACAAGGTTCCCCGGTATGTCACTTTCGTGGATGCTTTCCCGATGAACGCTGCCGGCAAGATCCTGAAATACAAGATGCGGGAAGACGCCAAAAATCTGCCCGAATTCAAAGAAGCCGCCGGTATCGTTACCGCATAACAACAGAAAATGTAAAAGGCAGCGGGAATCATTATCTTGCCGCCTTTTATTTCGTACTCCGTACGGAAACAGAAACGCTCTGCAGTGTATCATTAAGGTATACCGCAGAGCGTTTTCATTTTGTTCTATTCGGGAATAGGCAGCGTTATCTTCTCCGCTTCCGCAGCCGTCTTTCCCGCAGATGCGCATTGATGAGCACATATGCAATGGTCAGAACAATAGCAGAGATCACGAAAGCCTTGAAAAACCGGCCTTCCGTAAAGCTGCGGACACGGGCCAGGAAATACAGAAACTCACTTCGGGCCACACTGGATGTGGTCACCAGTGCACAGCTCCCGAGAATCCGGTCGCCCATCAGCACAGTAATGGTACCGGCTTCCTGTCCTGTTTCCACAGGCGCATCCAGCGCGTCTGTGAATGTATTATAACTGTAACGGATATCTGTCTCTACAACCGTTTCCGAGGGCAGATACACTGTTATGGCATTCTCCGGCACCAGCGTTACGTAGTCCAGTGTGGAGGAAAGCTGTACCGGCAGTTCACAAACAATCTTATCCGCCCGGAGTACTTCCACATAAGAAAAAGAAGTAAACGCCCATTCAAACAGCTTGATGGCATTGATATAGTTGTACAGGCTGCCGTCGATAGACTCTGCTCCCATGACAATAGCCAGATAGGTCAGACCTGTGGCAGGTTCTTCCGCAACGGCACAGATGGCATAGCCACCCTGGGTTGTGGAACCGGCATTCATCCCTATTGCACGGCTGTAATAGTAATTTACATTATAGTATTTGGAGATCAGGCAGTTCCGGTTATAAATATTCCGGTAATCGCTTTCATTGGTTGCTTCCATAACGTATTTGGGCGTAGACACGATCTCCATAAACAGCGGCAGGGTGTAGGCATATTTGGCAATGATAGCCGTATCCGATACCGTTGTGACCATCGCATCGTTGTGCATCCCCGTAGGGTTTGCATAATAGGTGCTGTATGCGCCCAGCCGGGTAGCTTTTTCGTTCATCTTTTCCACAAAAGCTTCTACAGAGCCATAAGCCGCATAGGCCAGCGCAATGGCAGCATCGTTGGCAGAATTGACCAGCATCCCATGCAGAAGCTGTTCTACTGTCACCACTTCTCCGCTCTTCAGGCTGATGTTGTTGCCGCCGCTTTTGGAAAGCATTTCCTCGGTGATGACAATCTCTTTCTGCAGATTATCCTCAAGCGCTTCGATAGCCACAATCCCGGTCATGATTTTGACAGTGGATGTAGGAAAGATGCGCTCATCGATTCCCTCAGCCAGCAGAACCTCATCGTTTTCAAAATTATAGAGATAAGCCCCTACGCAGTGGTCCATGGACGGTGCGCCTCCGGAAGTCCCGGAAGAAGGTGCGGCAGCCGTAACGGCAGTCGTCAGCCATACCGCCAGCTGCACCAGAGCCAGCAGTGCGGCAGCCATTCGTTTGTATCTCATCATTTATCTATACTCATTCCGTTGTACCTGAAAACCGGTTTCTGACCCGTTCTCCGTCTTTTATGACCTGGGCAGTCAGGGCTTCCAGTGTATCAAACTGTTTTTCATCCCGTATTTTATCAAAGAAGAAAAGCTGCAGTTCCTGGCCGTACAGATCGCCGGAATACTCAAGAATCCAGGTCTCCACCGTTATATCGGAAGTGTTTCCGTTTACAGTAGGCCGGGAACCGATGTTGCATACACCCGGTTTCTCAAAACGGACTCCATCTTTATCCGCAAACACCGCCATGCAGGCATAAATCCCTCTGGCAGGCGCTGTTTTTCCTGCCGGCAGACGGATATTGGCTGTGGGAAAACCCAATTTACGGCCAAGTGCTTTCCCATGCTCCACCACCCCGGTAATGCTGTAAGGTCTTGTCAGCAGACGATTTGCCTCTGTCACATTTCCTTCCCGGATCAGCGAACGGATCCAAGTAGAGGAAACCGGCCGGTCATCCATCCGATACGGCGGAACAATCTGCACTGTCACTCCGTTTTCCGCGCCCCAGCGAAGCAAATCCTCAGCTGCACTTTCCCCGCCGCGTCCAAAACGAAAATTGAAACCGCATACAATGGCAGATGGCGCGAACTGTTCCAGGAGTATCTCTCTGAAAAAAGTTTCTCCGGAAAGATGTGCCACCGAAGGAAAAGATTCCAGTGCCAGCCAGCGAACGCCATAACAGGCCAGCAGCGAAGCCCGCTCCGTCGGATCTGTCAGCAGTTCCCCGGCTTTGGGAAGAGAGGAAAAAGTCCAGACACCCACCCAGCCGTTTTCGCCGGATTGCTCCGCCAGTTCTGCGGCTGAAGCCAGAAGCTTCTGATGTCCGGCATGGACACCGTCAAAAAAGCCCAGCACCCAAACGCCGCCCCGTGGAACCGAAGCAGCTGTTGTCATGGCAGGCAGTGAAAGGATTTGCATGATTACTCCTCTGGTGGAACAAAATTCAGATAACAGGTTTCATCCGGCTTAGTAAACCTTCAGCGCAAACACCGGGCATACCGCCGTACAATACCCGCAGAGCACGCACTTTTCCGGATCCACAGCGGCAGATATACGGACAGCGGTGTTTTTTTCGGGATCAATCCCTTCCGCAGCGGCAAAAGCAGAACCGAAATCATAAGGATTTTCGTCCTCCGCCGGAACTTCCGTCAGAAGAAGCGCTCCCTGCTGACATCGCTCTACACATCTGCCGCAGCCTTCACAGTATTCTTCAATATGGAGCTGCCGCCGGATTTTCTGCAGCCCCACTCCGTTTTCCGAAAACATACCGGTTTCAAAAAAAGCAATGTTGGCATCAACCTCTGCTTCATCCTGCATCCCCACCGCCACAGCATCCATAAACGGCTGTGACAGCACATAGGAAAATGCAGAGGCAGCATCCTGAAACAGATGGCCGCCGGCCAGCGCTTTCATACCGAAAATCCCGCAGCCGGTATCATGCAGTCTCGTCAGTGCCAGAGCCATTTGTTCCGGTGTTCCGTCCGCAATGCCGATCCCGGCTTTGTTGAACAGCGGATGCACCACATCCAGCGGGGTCCCCTCCTCAGCCAGCACCATGGCACCTTCCGCAGCAGCAACATGATGGGTGGAGATCCCCACAGCACGGATCACGCCTTTTTCCCGCAGTTCAAACAAGGTATCCAGTGCTTCTCTGTGGCCTCTGAGGGTATGGATGCTCTCCTGTTCGTGGAGCATGAACAGATCGATCACATCCCTGTCCAGCGCCAGTCTGGCTTCATCCACAGCAGCAAGGGCACCGGCTCTGTCATACGCGTATGTTTTGGAGCTGATGATCACATCTTCCGGCCGGCGGCATTTTTTCAGCCCGGCACGGATGTGTCCGTAGTTCCGGTAATACTGGGCTGTATCGACAAAATTGATGCCGCGGTCAAATGCGTATGACAAGACCTCCCCGGCCCGTTCTTCCGGCAGATCAGCCTGCAGGGGTCCCACAGTCAGGGATCCGAAAGCCAGCCGGGAAACAGGGGGGAGTCGCTTTGTCAGTATTCTTTTCGGCAGATCAGACACCAAGATATTCCTTCAGCAGCGCCGCAATCAGTTCATACCGGTCAATCCGGCGGATCAGCCCGCGGGCATTCTTATAGTTGGTGATGTAGGTGGGATCTTCCGTCAGGATATATCCTACCAGCTGATCAATGGGCTTGTGCCCCTTTTCCACCAGTGCATCGTACACAGCACGGAGCATCTGACGGCGTTCTCTCTCTCTGTCATCTTCATGGATAGAGAACGTAATGGTTTTTTCCATATCGTTTCTGTTCATATATATACCTTCCTTTGGTACATAACATATCTGTTGCCGCCATATCCGAAAAGAAAGACGGAAGCAGACAAGGGTTTTGCTTATTTATTTATACAGGGGATACTTTCTGCACAGAGCCATAACCTGCTCTCTGACAGCTTCGGCATTATTCTCAAAGTCTCTTGCCACTTCACCGATCAGGTGTGCCAGCAGCTTCATATCTTCTTCCACAAGTCCTCTGGAAGTCACAGCAGGGGTACCGATACGCACACCGCTTGTAACAAAAGGAGACTGAGGATCGTTGGGAATCGCATTCTTGTTGACAGTGATGTGAACTTCGTCCAGCATGTGCTCAAATTCCTTGCCGGTCAGACCGAAGGGACGCAGGTCACACAGTATCAGATGGTTGTCCGTACCGCCGGAAACCAGCTTGAAGCCTTCCGCCAGCAGTCCTTCTGCAAGAGCCGCAGCATTCTTCACGATCTGCTGCTGATAAGCAGTAAACGCAGGCTGCAGAGCTTCACCGAAAGAAACTGCCTTGGCTGCAATTACGTGTTCCAGAGGACCGCCCTGCGTTCCGGGGAAGATGGCCTTATCAATGGCCTTTGCCAGTTCTTCCCGGCACATGATCATACCGCCTCTGGGACCGCGCAGAGTCTTGTGGGTGGTGGTGGTCACGATATCCGCATAGGGTACGGGAGAGGGATGCACACCGGCAGCAACCAGACCCGCAATATGAGCCATGTCCACCATAAAGTATGCGCCAACTTCCCTGGCCACCCTGGCAATCCGTTCAAAGTCGATAACTCTGGGGTAGGCAGATGCACCGGCAACGATCAGCCTGGGGCTGTGTTCTCTCGCCAGTGTTTCCAGCTGTTCGTAGTTCAGTATGCCGTCATCGTCCACGCCGTAAGGAATGAAGTTATAGTAGTTGCCGGAGATGTTCACCGGGCTGCCGTGGGTCAGATGACCGCCGCAGGCAAGATCCATACCAAGCACTGTATCACCGGGCTTCAGCAGAGCAAAATACACAGCGGTATTGGCCTGAGCGCCGCTGTGGGGCTGCACATTTACGTGCTCGGCACCGAACAGCTTTTTTGCCCGTTCGATGGCGATGGTTTCCGCTTTATCTACCACATAGCAACCGCCGTAATACCGTTTCCCGGGATATCCTTCCGCATATTTGTTGGTCAGTATACTTCCCATGGCCAGCAGTACCGCTTCGGACACTACGTTTTCGGATGCGATCAGTTCCAGGCCGTCACGCTGTCTTTCCAGTTCTTCGGCAACCACTGCGCCGATTTCCGGATCCATTGCGGACAGCCGTGCGATAGATTCGTTAATGCTCATATAAGCCTCCGTGAAAGCAAATTTCAAGTTCAGGATAAAAATCATCCCCATGATACTATTATAACAGGTACTGAGGCAAATTGCAACAGGGAAAAACACATTTTTACACATTTCCATTCCGGATTCGCCTGTTCTGTCTGTCATGTACAAGTATTCTTTCAGACCCCAAAATTTCTGCATTTTGTATCGTTCACACAAATAAAACGAAAAATATTTCTGTAGGTATTGACAAAATGGCATGGACAGTGGTATAATTTATACATTCCATAGGCTAAAATAACGGTATTGTTGCACGAAGCGGTTTAATAATTCTTTTTCCGCATGAAAAATAACCTTCCGTATCCAGAGTAACAGAAAGCGGGTATTCCCATGAACTCCCCCCTCCATTGTCTGATTGCGTCCTCAAAAGGCGGTGTCGGTAAATCCACCACAGCCCTGGGACTGGCAGCAGTCTTTGCACGATCCGGCAAACGGGTTCTGCTGGTGGACTGTGATGTATCCTCCCGTTCTCTGGAAATGTTTTCCGGCACAGCCGACAGAACCGTTTTCCATCTGGGTGATCTGATTCTGGGTCGGTGTGATGCGGAAAAAGTACGAATCATTCCCTTTTCCGAACTGCCGGATCTGCATTTCTGTCCTGCCCCCACCAGAATGGAGGAAGCTGAAATACGAGAAAGATTCCCCGGCGGCTTTCCGGAAGCCATCGCTTATGGATGCAAAGCGCTTCTGTCCGACGCTTACGACATAATTCTCATGGATACCGGATCCGGTTACGAAATTCCGCAGGCGCTGGCTCCTCTCTCCCATGTGGCGCTGGTCTGTGCCGAACAGTCTCCCGCCTCCATCCGGGCTGCATCCTATACGGCCGCCCTTCTGTCATCTATAAATAAAGTACGTCTGGTGATCTGTTCCTTTGATATTGACGCAGCCAGACGGAATGAACGGGCCGGTATGCTGGAGATGATCGACCGATGCGCTCTGAAATGTGCTGCTGTGGTACCGCTGGATCCGAAAATGATGAAAGCGCAGGAAAACGGCAGACTGCCGGAGGCAAAATTCCCCGCCATGCAGGCTTACGCCAATCTGGCAAAACGGCTGGAAGGCTGGGATGTTCCCCTCTTCACCGGGATCCGGAAGATGAAACGGAAGCACGCACTTTGATAAATTCGTCAGCAAAACCATTCATATACAAGAAACAGGAAAGGAACGGATTTCATTTATGGATATTGCACTGATCGCCGATGACACCAAAAAGGAATTGATGACCCAATTCTGCATTGCATATTGCGGTATTCTGTCCAAACACAATATTTGTGCCACCAGTACCACCGGTAAGTATGTGCAGGAAGCAACAGGCCTGGAGATCGAAAAGCTGCTGCCCGGTTACAATGGCGGCGAACAGCAGATCACCTCCCGGATTTCCTATAATGAAATCGATGTCCTGCTGTATTTCAGAAGCACAAACCCCAACCATGAAGATGACGAAAGCGAACACAATCTGCTGCGTATGTGTGATGTGCACAACGTTCCCGTTGCTACCAACATCGCCACCGCAGAAGTGCTGATCTGCGCTCTCGATCATGGTGATCTGGACTGGCGTGAAATTGTCAATCCCAAGTCTGACTACAACCGCCGCCGCAGAGGGCTTTCCTATTAATTTGCCCCGCTGTCTTCACATTTATGAATATCCGTGCAGACAGCGGATTCACGGCTATCCGTCCGTCATGGTGGAGGCCGTTTTTTCATCTCCGGGAATACCCCGGAAAGCATAACCAGAACGGGGAGAAACTGCATGATAAAGCTGCTCTGTCTGGGCGATGTGGTCAGCCGTGCCGGTGTGAAAGCACTGGAAGACGGCTGCATGAAAAAGCTCAGAGAAAAGTATACACCGGATCTTGTGGTGGTCAACGGTGAAAATGCGGCAGAAGGAAACGGCCTTACGGTAGACGCTGCCGAACGGCTGTATGACTGCGGCGCGGATGTTATCACCGGCGGAAACCACACCTGGCGCCGGAGGGAACTGTACCGGATGCTGGATGACGCAGAATATCTGATCCGTCCGGCCAATTATCCCGCCGAAGCACCCGGCATGGGGTATGTACTGGTGGAAGTCCAGGGATACACAGTACTGGTAGCCAATCTTGCCGGTTGTGTCTATATGGATCCCCTGGCTTCTCCCTTTGACACGCTGGAGAGAATCCTGTCCAGAGAATCCGGCCGGTATGACATTGCCGTATGCGATTTTCATGCGGAAGCCACCAGCGAAAAGATGGCACTGGCACGAAAATTCGACGGAAGACTGTCCGCACTCTGGGGTACACACACCCACGTTGCCACGGCAGATCTGCAGATTCTGCCCGGCGGTACCGGATACATCACAGACCTGGGCATGTGCGGTTCCCATGACGGAATTCTTGGTGTGAAAACCGAAGCCATTCTGCATAAGTTTCTGGTGAAAACACCGGTGCAGTTCGAGCCTGCCGAAGGCAATGTACAGCTGCACGGCGCCGTATTCACCATCGATCCCGATACGAAAAAATGTGTGAAGACCGAACAGGTCTTTCTGAAAATCTGACCTTTCCATCCTTTACAGAACAGGAGATATCATTATGTACGCTGAAAAAATCGCCGCCGCCAAGGCACACTACAAAAACTCCGACAAATACCTGGCCCTGCCCGCAGGTTCCTTCTGCTTTCAGGACACATGGCTGGCCGCAGAGCTGGAAAAGATGACCGAAATCCAGCTGAAGGACGCCGGTGTTTGGAAGCTGTTTGTGGAGCTTTACAAGAATCCCGGCGTGGATGACGCAGACAACGGCTGGAGATGCGAATACTGGGGCAAAATGATGCGGGGTGCCTGCTTCACCTATCAGGTAACCGGCGACGAAGAACTGTACGCCGTACTGCGGGATACCGTGGAAGATATGCTGACTGCACAGGATGATCTGGGCAGATTCTCCACCTACTCTGTGGAAGCCGAATTCAACGGCTGGGATCTGTGGGGCCGGAAGTACATCCTGCTGGGGATGGAATATTTCCTGGAAATCTGTAAGGATGAAGCCCTGGCCGACCGGATCGTAACCGCTCTGATGGCCCATGCGGACTATATTATCGCCCAGTTCGGTTCCGAAGAAGAAGGCAAGCGGAATCTGGCGAAATCCACCTCCCACTGGGACGGCCTCAACTCCTGCTCCATCATGGAACCCTATATGTTCCTGTACAATATCACCGGCGAACAGCGGTACATGGACTTTGCCGAATACATTCTGGCTTTCGGGGGCACTGCTACCGTAAACCTGTTTGAAAAGGCATATGAAGACGATACCCCTGTGTACGACTGGCACGTTCGTAAGGCTTACGAAATGATCTCCTGCTTCGAAGGACTGGCGGAATACAACAAGGTCAAGCCCTGCGAAAAGCACACCCAGGCGCTGATCCGTTTTGCCGACCGGGTTATGAAGGAAGAACAGGCCATCATCGGCTGTCTGGGCTGTGAACACGAAATCTTCAACCATGCAGCACTGGTACAGTGTGACGAAAGCCTCCGTGGCATCATGCTGGAAACCTGCGTAACCGTAACCTGGATGAAATTCCTGTGGCAGTTGTTCCGCATCACCGGCGAAATCCGCTATATGGATGCCTTTGAAGTAGCCGCCTACAACGCCATGTCCGCGGCTCTGAAACGGGAAATCGATCCCGAGGACAACGGCGGTATTCCCCTGCCCATCCACAGCTACAACCCCATGATCTGGAACCACCGCTTCCCCAAGAATATCGGCGGCCACAAGACCATCAACGACAAGAGCTGGTACGGCTGCTGTGTCTGCATTGCCACCGCCGGTTACGCACTGGAAGGCATCGCCGCCGCCTGTGTGGACAAAGATGACAATGTGGTTCTGAATCTGTACCGGAACGGCACCATTAAAACACCTAAGTGTACCCTCAGTGCCGAAACGGTTTACCCTGCCAAGGGCGCTGTCCGGTATACCCTGTCCGGTATCACCGATGGGAAGTTCTCCGTTTCTCTCCGGATTCCCGCATGGTCCCTGCACACCTCCCTGTATGTGAACAACGAAATTGTGGACGCCGAAGCCGGTACCTATGTAACCATCGGCCGGGAATGGAATAATGGTGACACCATCACCCTCAGCCTGGAAATGACCCTCCGTCTGGTACGTCCTCAGGATTTCGTTAAGGAAAGTGAAATTACCGACCGGTTCGCCATCATGAGAGGGCCTGTGGTATTCGCCATTGACGGTACCGGCGATGAAGAACCCAAGTTTGCTCCCGTGGAACTGCGGGAACTGATGGCAAGTGGTCTTTCCACCACTGCTCCCGTTCCCTGCCACCTGACCATTGATGTCCCCCATGTGGACGGCCGGATGGCAGAACTGGTGGACTACAGCTCCGCCGCACAGCAGAAGGGCCATAAGCTGTCCTGCTGGATGAAACTTGACTGATTTGTACACAGAGAAGAGATATGCCTTTGGGTATGTCTCTTCTTTTTGTATTTCTGCACAGATTTTTATTGAAAAGCCTCAAATTATATGGTATAATAACCACAACAACGCACGGTTTACCAAAAATAAATCCATTGAAAACTACCAAAATAACAACAGGAGGAAACCCTTATTATGAAAAGACGTTCCGACAGTGCCTTTGGTCTCCATTTTGACTTTCACGCCAGTCCGGCTCCCGGCATTGTGGTAGGCGCCACACTGAAAGAAGAAGATATCCGGGAGATCTGCCAAAAGATCAGACCCGACTTTATCCAGATCGACTGCAAAGGGCATCCGGGTTGGGCTTCCTATCCCACTGCCTGCGAAAACCCCATGCCGGCATTCGCTTTTGACACACTGGCCCTGTGGCGCAAAGTCACAAAGGAAGAAGGCGTGGCGCTGTACCTCCATTATTCCGGCGTCATCGACCACCGGTACTGCGAAAACCACCCGGAAGATGTGGTGGTGAATGCTGACGGTTCACTTGCCAAAGGGATTACCCGCACTATGGGCTTTGCTTATGCGGACAAGCTGCTTATCCCCCAGCTGAAGGAACTGGCCGGGAAATACGGCGCAGACGGTGTTTGGGTGGACGGCGAATGCTGGGGCACCGCCGTGGACTTTCATCCGGAAACCGTGGCTGCCTTTGAAGCGGAAACCGGCATCGCTCTGGGCGGAAAACTGCCCGCCGGCCGTGAGGATCCCTACTACAACGAATACCGTGACTTCTGCCGGGAGCTGTTCCGCCGGTATGTCCGTCATTATGTGGACGCCGTCCATGAAGAATACCCGGATTTCCAGATTGCTTCCAACTGGGCATACACCGACCATATGCCGGAAGCCGTCACTGCCGATGTGGACTACCTGTCCGGGGACTTCAATCCGTGGAACTCCTTCAACGTAGCCCGGTATGCAGGACGCGCCATTGCCCAGCATAACCGCACATGGGACCTGATGGCATGGAACTTCCGCGCCCAGAACGGTACCAAGCCCGGCGGCGTACCCAAGCATCCGGTACAGATCATGCAGGAAGCCTCCACTGTACTGGCGGTGGGCGGCGGTTTCCAGAACTACATCACCCAGTACCGTGACGGTTCTCCCCGGATGGAACAGATCCGCCGGATGGAACCTGTGGCAAAGTTCGTCCGCGCCAGAGAACCCTACTGCTTCCGGGGCAAAGCCGAACACGAAGCCGTGATTCTTCTCTCCCAGCACGACCGTGCCCTCGAAGCTGCCGGTCTGTATGCCCGCTCCGGGTACGAGCGGACAGTGGGGCTGACCGCTCTGTTCTGCGATGCAGGTCAGTCGGTAGAGCTTGCCGGGGAATTCACTCTGCGCGGAAACTGCGATCAGTATAAGATGATTGCCATTCCGGAGCTGGCATACGGTCTGGAAGAAGACATGATCACTGAACTGCTGGGTTATGCCGAAAAGGGCGGTTCCCTGCTTCTGGCAGGACACAATACCTGCCGGATTTTCCAGAAATATCTGCCTTACACCGTAGACGACAACAACAGAGAACAGCAGTGGCGCTGGGTTTCTCTGGATCATGAAGAAGTGGGCATGCTCCGTGACGCACACACCATCACCGCAGACGGTGCGGAAACGGTTGTCTGGTACGGTGACCAGGAAAAGGAAACCACGGCTCCCGGCGGCGTAATTCTCCCCTGGGGCAAGGGCAAGATCGGTCTGCTGGCAGCGGATATCGGCTGGCAGTATGGTGACTGCGTTCAGTTCATCCACAGAAACATCCTGCGTGCCTTCTGCGACCGGCTGTACACGCCTCTGGTCAAGGTGGAAAAAGCCGTGGGTATCGTAGAAATGACAGCCCTGCGGAAGGCCGGACGGCTCTATGTACAGCTGATCAACGGCAACGGCGGTCATGCCGGTATGGACACCGCTACGGAAGATTTCATTCCGCCGGCACTGGACATTGCTCTGACCATCCGTCTGGAAAAGAAACCCGCCGCCCTGATGCTGCAGCCTGCCGGAAAGGTACTGGACTTCGTCTGGGACGACAGAAAAGCCACCGTTACGGTAGACCGGGTCGACATTCACGAAATCGTGGAAGTAATCGAATAAACGAAAAAGCCGTGTCCGGTTTCCAAAACTGCCGGATACGGCTTTTCTGTATTCACTTCAGGGCACGGATGTATGCCTGCAGGGCATCAAACCCGCCGTGGGGGTATCTGCCAATGTCCTCCCCTTCGGGAGCAAGCAGACAGTCGGTCAGCAGAAACACCTGCATCCCCAGAGAAGCGGCCGGCATATCGTCGCTCACATCATTGCCCACCATCAGGCAATTCTCAGGCCCCACGCCCAGTGTCCGGCAGATGTCTTCGTAATACGCAGGATTTGGCTTGCAGTACCGGGCGTTTTCGTAGGTCGTGACCAGATCGAAATCCGCCGGCGTCATACCGGTCCAGCGGATCCGGCTGTCGGTGGCCACCAGAGGGAAAATAGGATTGGTTGCCAGTGCCACACCCAGTCCCAGTTCCCGGCACAGCCGCACTGTTCCGGCAGCCTCCGGTGTGTATCCGCATACATCCTTCACTTTCTGGAAGTCCGTCCGGTAGAAATCATCGAACTGTGGAATGTGTTCTCTGGCGCTCTCGCCGTAAATGCCGCAGAAAACATCCCAGAAAGTGTCTTCGTTGGTCTTTGTTCCATCGTTTCTGACCATAGCGGCCGTTCCCTTCCAGACCGCTTTGATCAGCCCCTCCGGTTCATACCCCAGCGTAGCCATCTTCTTTGCCAGAAGGTCGAAATAAGTTTTGATAAACAGGTCATAGTCCATGGGCAGCAGGGTGCCGTCCAAATCAAACAGTACAGTGGTAACAGGCATTGCAGTTTCTTCCTTATTTTTGCATTCTGTCAGACAGTATACCATATTTTCCCCGGACTGTCAACGATTCCATTGACAAGGGCCGGATGACCATGTTATAATGGCTGTATCCTATACTGAAAACACCGGAGGAACCGATATGGCTACCCTGTATATGCTGACAGAAACCAGCAAATTCATGATGTCCTTTGTGATTGTGACCGATAAAAACAACTGTATTGTGGTAGACGGCGGCAGACCGCTGGATATGCCTCTTCTGAAAGAATATGTAGGCGGCAGACACATTTCCGCATGGATTCTGACCCACGCCCATGACGACCACATCTCCGGTTTCACGGACGAAATGGCGAAAAACGGCGGCGGGGATTTCGATATCGGCACGGTGTACTACAACTTCCCGGACTATGACGCCCTGATTGACAACCATGACGTGCCGGACTACAACTACTTCAAAACCGAACTGGAAGAAATGCTGCCGGCGTTCAATGCAGTCAAAGAAAAGTTTGCCGACAAGGAACATATTGTTACACAGGGAGACTGCGTGGACGTGGACGAAGTGCATATTGAGTTTCTGTACGCCTACCACGACGGTCTGTATGCCAATCTGATGAACGACAGCTCTCTGGTTTTCAAGATGACCACTCCCAACACCTCTGTCCTGTTTCTGGGCGACCTTGGCCCCGACGGCGGCGATGTGCTGTTCCGGGAATCCCGCGACAAGCTGGCTGCCGATATTGTGCAGATGGCTCACCACGGACACATGAACGTATCCATGGAGGTGTATGCCGCCATACTGCCCAAAGCCTGCCTGTGGTGCGCGCCGGACTGGCTGTATGCGGAACCGGAAGTACCGTCCTATCTTGCCGACGGGGAAAAGCTGCGCCGGATGGGCCGGATCCGGATGTACGGTACTGCCCTGACCCGTCGGTGGATGGATCTGCTGGGCGTGGAAAAGCATTATGTCACCGCAGATGGCACGCAGGTAATTCCGCTGTAAGCGGCTTGTCACCCGATAAACACAAAACGCCTCCTGAACTTCATCAGGAAGCGTTTTTTCTTTGCCGACTATGCCGGTTTACCGGATTCCGTAATTCTGGAGGATGTAGTCCATATCCTTATCTCCGCGGCCGGAAAGGTTGATCAGAACAGAGCCTCTGCCCATGGTCTTTGCCAGCTTCATCCCGTATGCCACGGCATGAGAGCTTTCGATAGCCGGTATAATTCCTTCCAGACGGGACAGGGTGAAAAAGGCGTCGATAGTTTCTTCATCGTTTACCACATCGTACTTCACTCTGCCAAGGTCGTGCAGGAAAGCGTGTTCGGGGCCGGAGGAGGGATAGTCCAGACCACTGGCCACAGAGTATACAGGAGCGGGTTCACCGTTTTCGTCCTTCAGCATGATACTGTTGAACCCGTGCATGATCCCCTCAGTGCCATATTTCAGGCTGGCGGCGTGATCCCCCAGCTTCGGGCCTTTGCCCAGGGGTTCAATCCCGTAGATTTCCACAGGATCATTCAGGAAGCCGGAGAAAAGACCCATGGCATTGGAACCGCCGCCCACACAGGCAACAACCGCATCCGGCAGTTCCCCGGTCATTTCAACAAACTGTTCTCTGGCTTCGATCCCCACCACACTCTGGAAATCACGTACCATCATGGGGAAGGGATGAGGCCCCATGACGGAACCGATGCAGTAGATGCTGTCTTTATATTCTCTTGCATAGGCGGCAAAAGCGGCATCCACGGCTTCCTTCAGGGTTGCCAGCCCGTGGGTCACTTCCACCACATTGGCGCCCAGAATCTTCATCCGGGCTACATTGGGCGCCTGTTTGGCGATGTCCACTGTACCCATGTAGATATCGCATTCCAGACCGAAATAAGCCGCCGCCGTTGCCAGAGCCACGCCGTGCTGACCGGCACCGGTTTCCGCAATCACTTTTTTCTTGCCCATGTACTTGGCCAGCAGCGCTTCGCCCATGCAGTGATTCAGCTTGTGGGCACCGGTATGGTTCAAATCTTCCCGCTTTACGTACAGCTGCACATTGCCCAGTTTGTCGGAAAGCCGTTCCAGATGGGAGATGGGCGTGGGTCTGCCCTGGAATTCCTTCCGGATCCGGCGCAGTTCCGCAATGAATTTCCGGGATTTGCAGATGGTGAAGTACGCTTCCGTAATTTCCGCCATGGCCGCTTTCAGTTCATCGGAAATATAGACACCGCCGTATTTGCCGAAGTAGCCGTCCTTGTCGGGGTAGTTCTTGAAGTAGGTTTCAAAGTCAATTCCGTTGTACAGCATGGAAAAATCCTCCGTGTAATGAAAATAGAATATGAGATTCTGCAGACCGCACAGAGGGTTTTCCAAACAAAAACGCCCCTGACAGATGGATTCGATCTGCCAAGGACGAATAATACATATCCGCGGTGCCACCTTGCTTCACAGCCATGACGCTGTGCTCTTGCGGGATACCATCATATCCCCGGCAACTGACGTATGCCCACACGTTGCAGAATACTGAGGACAAAGTTTCCTCCGTCCGGTTCCCTGCACCCTCAGCGGTCCATTTGATGATCTGTGTTTCACCTGACTCTCAGCAGCGCAGGCTCTCTGTGGAAGCATAATCACCGTTATCTCCGCGTCAACGGTTTGTTGTGGCAAAGTATAGCATATTTCTTTAACTTTGTCAAGAGGGAAACAACGATTTTTTCATTTTTTTCGGTACGGACACCGCACAACCGGCTCTGTATCCAGCTTTAGCGGCCGGAAACAGGCACAGCATCCCAC
Source organism: Oscillospiraceae bacterium (assembly GCA_015064285.1). Taxonomy (GTDB): domain Bacteria; phylum Bacillota; class Clostridia; order Oscillospirales; family CAG-272; genus UMGS1696. The sequence continues at coordinate 41,533 of SVSN01000004.1, forward strand.
ACATCCAGAGGGCTTGTCCTCCGCCAGTCTGTGCAGAACCCCAGGATCCTGCATAAACGGTCTGGCCATGGATACAGCGTCTGCGCCTGCATCAAACAGTTCGTCGATATCGTCCATAGTCCGGATCCCGCCCACCGCAATCAGCGGCAGAGATGTTTCCCCGCGCAGTCTGCGGATGTTGGCAAGGAAATACGGTTCTTCCGGCATACCACGTCTGGCTGAACTCCATCCTGAGATTTCCGCTGCATCCAGCCCCAGTTCATCGCACAGGTTCAGAACCGTTACGATAGCCCTGTGGTATTCATCCGTATCGTCCCGGTCGTCTCCGTTGATTTTCAGAAACACCGGGGTATTTTCGCCGCATACGGTTTTAATCTCTTCAAAAATCTCCCGGATGATCCGGAACCGGTTTTCCGCAGAACCGCCGTATGCATCGGTGCGATGGTTATATTCCGGATAGAAACATTGGGACAGCAGATACATATGAGCGCCGTGGAGCATCACACCGGAAAAACCGGCAGTCACAGCCCGCTTGGCCGCCTGGCCGAAGGCTTTCACCACACCGGCAATTTCGTCCGCTGTCATATTGTCCGGCGTGTACACTTTTCTGCCGCCGTTATGTCCTTCCGCTTTCATCCCGCCGTGCCCAAGCTGCATGACAGCCGGAACACCATTTGCCTGTGCGGCTTTTGCCACAGCGGCGGATTCGGCTAGATATTCATCCGACCAGATTGCGTTCTGGTAATCGTTGCTCCGTCCTTCCGGAGATACGCAGGTATGTGCTGTAATGATCATGCCCAGCGGCTGCACGGAAAGTTCTCTGTATACATCCACTTCATAAGACGGCAGATGAGCGTCCCGGTCGGCGGCAAACATTTCCGTGGCGGAACGCACCGCTCTGCCCGGCAGGGTGATATTGCGCAGAGTCAGGGGGGTAAACAGCTTGTGTGTCATACATATACCTCCGGTCTGTCAGCTTTTATTTTTCTTTTGGATAGGATTTACGGATGTGCCAGAATACGGGAACGGCAGCCAGCGGGAACAGCATCCCTACAAGCATACCCATTTTCATTCCCAGCTGTTCCGGTGCCAGTGCCATAGTTTCGGCAAGCGTGGTCATGGAAGGGCTGGCGATCACTGCGTCGGTAACAATCCCCACCAGCTGCGGTCCGACGGAGGCACCCAGATCTCCGCCGGCTGCCATCATGGCATAGATGAACACGCCGGAATCCGGAATCCGGTCTGTAGCGGCGATCAGGCTTCCCGGCCAGAGCATGGAGGTGCAGAACCCGGTGAAGGCACAGGCTGCCAGCCCCAGTACGGGAATATTGGTCACAGCCGCTGTCAGATAGCATACCGATGCTCCGATAGCGCCCAGAAACAGCACATGTCCGATCCGTCTGCCGCACTTGGCATACAGTGTCCGTCCCAGTCCCAGCATCAGTCCGAACATGGCTACACCGAACATATCGCCCCATACTTTGGAGATCCCCAGCGCCTGTTCCAGATATCCGGAGCTCCACTGTGCCATAGTGCATTCCGCAGAGCCACCCAGGAAAATACCGAACACGCTGAGCCAGAGCGTCTTATTCTTCAGATATGCCAGCGCACCGGACACTTTCTCCGGTGTTTCCATCGGCGGAATCTCAGCTCCGGCATACAGGAAGAAGGAAATCAGCGGCACTATCGTGAAAATCAGGGTCAGAATCTGCCAGTTTTCTCTGCCGAACAGAAGCAGGAAAAGGGTGGCAAACAAGATCACGAACACAACGCCCCAGGCATACACAGAGTGCAGCTTGCTCATTTCCCTGTCGGGATCCTTGGCGGGAATGGCGGCAATCACAGGACTGCCCAGCACTTCCCCGAATCCACCGGCAGCAGAAAAGATTATCGTACCGATTACCATACCGGTATAGATAGCGCCTGGCAGCAGCCACGGGGTCAGAGCGAAAAATACCAGTCCCGCAAAGGCCAGCACCGGCGTCAGCTTTACCGCCAGCGGAATATTGAATTTGTGGGAGAAAAAGGTGAAAATCAGGTCAATGGTCAGCTGGGTCATGAAATTGATCAGCACCAGCAGCCCCAGAAGCGAGTAGGAAATCCCATACAGTTCCCGGAATGTGAGAAACAGTACGGGAGAAAGATTGCCGATGACCGACATGGAGATACTGGAGAAATAACACGCCGCTTTGACGCGTCTGTATTTTGCTTCCATAAAAATGTCCTTTTCTTGCAATGTTGTTTATTCTTCTGTCCGGATCAGAGCGTCTGTATCATGGATTCCGCACATTCCGGCGTAGATGCCGGCAAGCTGCAAAAGCTGTTCATGGGTACCTTCTTCGGCGATTTTTCCGTCCTTCAGAACAATGATCCGATCTGCTTTCCTGACTGTGGACAGACGGTGGGCAATGGCGATCAGGGTATGTCTGCCGGTCAGGTTTTCAATGGCTTTCTGGATCTGGGCTTCTGTTTCATTGTCCACAGCAGAGGTAGCTTCGTCCAGCACCAGAATGGGTGTTTTCCGCAGAACAGCACGGGCAATGGCCAGCCGCTGCTTCTGTCCGCCGGAAAGCCGGACACCCCGTTCCCCGATCATAGTCTGATAACCCTGAGGCATGGCACGGATAAACTCATCCGCGCAGGCAATCTTCGCCGCCTCGTACACAGCATCTTCCGTGGGATTGTCACAGCCATAGGCGATATTGTCATACACCGTACCGTTGAACAGGAATACATCCTGCAGTACAATGGAAATGTTATCTCTGAGGGATTTCAGCGTGGCTTTCCGGGTGTCGAAACCATCGATGGAAATTGTCCCTTCCTGAGGATCGTAGAAGCGTTCCAGCAGGGAAACAATGGTGGTTTTTCCCACGCCTGTTGCCCCAACCAATGCAATCATCTGCCCCGGTTCTGCCCGGAAGGAAATATCGTCCAGCACCTTTGCTTCTTCCCCGTAACCAAATGTCACGTTTTCAAACGCAATACCGCCGTTCCCGACAGGCATATCCACAGCATCGTCAGCTTCTTTGATTTCGCTTTCCGTATCCAGCAGTTCCAGCACCCGGTTTCCGCAGGCACCTGCCACCTGAATATCTTCCGCCAGTCTGGCAAGCGCCGACAGAGGACTGTAGAACAGGGACAGATACATGAAGAACCCCACAATATCCGCTGTGGACATGGTTCCCCGCATAGCAAAGACACCGCCAACACCCATCACGATCACCGTACCGATGGAAGTCATGAATTCCACGGACGGGTAGTACATGGCATTGTAGTAATTGGCACGGACATTCACAAATATGTATTTTTTACAGTATTCTTTCATGCTGAGAGATTCCGCGCCTTCTTTCCCAAAAGCCTGAATCTCCTTCATCCCGGAAAGATTGTCCTGCGTTCTGGCATTCAGCCCGGCCAGCACTTCCTGATTGATTTTGAACAGAGGGGCAATTCTGGTGATGAACACCCTGGACAGAATAAATATAAAGGGGACCGGAACCAATGTAAACAGTGCAAGGGTGGGATTGATGGTGAAAATCATCACCGTCACACCCAGAATCACGATTATGTTCATGGTCATATCCGGCAGAGAGTGGGCGATCAGGACTTCCAGCTGTCTTGTATCGTTGATCATCCGGGACATAATCTCCCCGGTCTGCTTGTTGGAATAATACCGCATGGACAGAGACTGCAGCTTATCGTAGCACAGGGAGGTCAGATGCCCCACAAAATTCCATGCCGCCACATGGGACTGCCACAGCGCCAGAAACCGGCATACACCCCGCAGCAAATAGGCGCCAACCATGATCCCGACATACATCAGCAGAATCCCGCCTGTCAGTTTTTCCGGTTCCGAAAGCAGCGCCGTCAGCCGTCTGACCGCCTCCGGTGTCACCAGATTCAATAGAGATGCCGCCACCAGGGTCAGCACCGTAATCAATAGAGATCCCCACCAGGGCCTGGCAATCTGCAGCATTCGTCTGATCATGGAAAATACCTCACTTTCCGCTTACACTATGGCTATTCTACCACAGCTTTCCGGGAATGGCAATAGAATTTCCGATTTTCTCCACAGATTCCTTTCTCCCTTCGGTTGTTTCTCTTGCATTATTAAATCCTGTATGGTATACTGATAAAAATTCATTTCAGAGAGGTATCCATGCAGTACCGTACAGACAAATACGGCAATCCCATCTCCATTCTTGGATTCGGCTGTATGCGCTTTCCCCAGACCCTGGGTATTCCGCAGATGGAAGAAATCGAAAAGGAAATCATGACGGCCTACCGTGCCGGAGTAAACTATTTTGACACCGCCTATATCTACCCCGGCAGCGAATCGGCGCTGGGTGAGGTTCTGTCGAAAAACGGCATCCGGGAAAAAGTGCACATCGCAACCAAGCTGCCCCACTATCTGGTACGGAAGGCGGAAGACATGGAGCGGATTTTCACAGAAGAACTGAAAAGACTTCGGACAGATTATATAGACTATTACCTGCTCCATATGCTCAGTGATATCCAGTCTCTGAACCGGCTGCTGGAAATGGGATTTGCAGAATGGCTGGCGGAAAAGCAAAAATCCGGCGCCATCCGGCAGATCGGTTTCTCCTACCACGGCAACACGGATATGTTCCGGCAGCTGATCGATGCTTTTGACTGGGATTTCTGCATGATCCAGTACAACTACATGGACGAACACACCCAGGCCGGACGCAGAGGACTGCAGTATGCCCACAGCAAAGGCCTGCCGGTGTTCATCATGGAACCGCTGCGGGGCGGGAAGCTGGTCAGCCGCCTGCCGGAAAAAGCAAAGAAGATTTTCGCGGAATATCCCACAAAGCATACCCCTGCCGGCTGGGCATTCCGCTGGCTCTGGAATCAGCCGGAAGTCACCTGTGTGCTGTCCGGTATGAATTCCGATGCCATGGTACAGGAAAATCTGCAGACCGCATCGGAAGCGAACGTGGGGGATCTGGGGCCGGCAGAGGAAGCCATGCTGAAAGATGTGGTGGACGCCATCCAGGCAGGCATGAAGGTTGGCTGCACCGGCTGCGGGTACTGTATGCCCTGTCCCAAAAATGTGGACATTCCCGGTACCTTTGCCGCCTATAACCGGCGTTATGCGGAAGGAAAATTCTGGTCGTCCGTGGACTACATGATCTGCACCGTTCTGCGGAAGGATCCTACCTCCGCCTCCAACTGTATCGGCTGCGGCAAATGTGAGAACCACTGTCCCCAGCAAATCGCCATCCGGGAAGAACTGCAGAATGCCTGCAGGGAGCTGGAAGGGCCGCTGTATCGTGGCATCCGCCGTGGCATCGCAAAACTGAAGCTGTTCGGCTGAACCGAATCTGCATACAAAAAACGGAGTTTCCCGTATCGGAAGCTCCGTTTCTGTTTTTCATATCGTATTCGTCAGCCAGTATTTTTCCTGTACTCAGCCGTTAAGAGCCACAAATCTGGCCACAACATCCTCTTATCTTCCGTTTTTTCAGGCAGGCATAATGCTGTTCCTCTTGACCCCGGATATACGGGATGGTATAATAGATACATACAATCCTTCCCTGAAAGGTGTTTTCCGGATAACCTATGACAGAAAACCTGTTTATTATTCCGCAGAAATCCATAGCTGTGCGGCTTTCTCTCATTATCATGGCCGCAGCCGGGATCATCAGGATCCTTTATTTCTGCCTGACACCGTTGACACCGTATCTGTTCTGGATTCATCTGCTGCTCCCCATCTCTGCGGTGGTGCTGTTTCTGGTGACAGTTCTGCTGTGGGGAGAAAAAGCGCCCCGGCGGACGGTGATTTCTGTGTTTCTTGGTGTACTGTTCTTCTTTCTCAAATCCTTCACCTTCGCCACGGTACTCCACACAGTGCTGTGCATCCTGCTGTATCTGACGGTGCTTGTTTTATACAGTCTGACCATCTTCGGTGTGATCCGTACCAAATATCTGCTCTATCCGCTGTTCGGTCTGCCGCTTGCCTACCACATTTTTGTGGAAGATATGCAGCTCTACGTGTTTGCCGATCCGCCGGTGCCCTTCGTGGAATGGCTGCCGGAAATTTCGGTGCTGTGCATCATGGCCTCCCTGCTGATGCTGGCCTTCGGCATCCGGAAACGGGAAGAATAAAAAATCACTGCTGTCTTTCGGGAATCCCTCCCATAAGACAGCAGTTTTTCATCGTCTGCAAATCAGTTTTTCTCTATTGCAGCGGCTTTCTCCTTGGCACGGATCACAACCCGCAGCGGGTGCAGTTCTTCCTCTATTCCCACAGGCATGGGATCCCCATAACGCAGATGCCGCAGGAGCAGATCCAGAAAATCGGTACAGTCAGAATCTGTCCGGTCGATTTCGCCCTCGTCCCTGTCGGTATAAATGTGACTGTGCCGACCGCCATCGGTAATCTCAATCATTCCTTTGGTACCGAACACACGTACGTGTTCGTTTCCCCATACCGGAAAACCTGTAGGATTGAGGTAATTCATACAGATAGCAGCCACACCGCCGTTTTCCAGCGTCATAGACAGAACCGCGGCTGTGTACAGCCCTCCTGTCGGCACACCGTTCAGTTCAGCGTTGCCCAGATGGGTTTCTCTGGCTTCGATATCCGTTACCCGCAGGCCGGTGATATGCTCGATAAAGCGCATGGCATGGATGCCCACCCAGCGGATCAGGCCGCCGTCGGTTTCTTCATCCTGAGGACGCAGACCGGGCCGCATGGGATAGGATTTCTGGGCGTACACCTGTACTACCTGACCGATTTTCCCCTCTCTGACCAGCTTCCGCATGGACCACCAGGGTTCAAAGAATACCGTGTCGGCAATTTCGTGGAATTCCTTCCCGCAGGCTTCTGCCGCCGCAAGTACCCTGTCCAGCCCCTCTTCCGTCAGCACCGCCGGTTTTTCCGCATACACATGACATCCGGCTTTCAGACAGAGAATGGCGTCCCTTTCCTGATCGGCACGTCTGGATGAACAGAGGCAGACCATGTCGATCCCGCCAGCCGCCAGCATTTCTTCCAGTGTATCGTATCTGGGAATGTTCTCCCAGCCCGGCAGTTTTTTCCATTCCGAATCCGTCATGCACGCTGCTGCAATCACACCGTCCGGATGACTTTTCAGCCGGTTGTGGATCTGGTGGCCATTCATGCCGTGAAGTCCGATACGAATTTTATCCATCATTATACCTCAGCCCAGTCTGCTGCAGACTTTCCGGGGTCTTTATAGCATTCAATCAGATCTGCCCACAGGCCATCTGCGTATACTCTTTCTTCCGTCCGCACCAGTCTGTCTGCCGTAATATTCCGTACGGTTTCATTCTGCTGAAGCCGGTTGATGACACGGGTGTGGGCACTGGCCGCTTCCAGCCCGCAGGGGTATTCTCTTGTGTCTCCGCTAACCGCAGCGGCAATGGCGGCTTCCAGCTTTTCGTATTCATCCGCAAAGGGGTTGCCGTAGTCGATCCGTTCACCGTCGGCAGTCACAGCCACCACCTTTCCGTATTCCGTATAGGTTTCCGGCATCACGGACAAAGACAGCTCGTTCTTCGACTGGGAATAATACACGTCTGCCTTCTCGAAATGGAAGTGGTACGTGGGATTCAGCAGCTTGTCCACCGCATGGGAAGCGATAAAGCAGGCTTTTGTACCGCCGGGGAAGGTCAGATCCACCTTGCAGGTGTCAAAGTTTTCAATACTGTTGGCGCGCAGGAGTTCGCCCTTCACGGAATCCGGTACAGCGGCTTTTCCGTCTTCGCCAAGTACAAACAGCATATTATGGAGATAATGCGCGGTGGCGTTGTTGGCAATGCTGTCATAGATCAGCGCACCGTCTGCCGCCGCCACCTTTCCTGCCCATCCGGAACCTCTCCGGTAGTAAGCCAGATCCCGGGGCCAGAGCACGATGGTACGCATATCCAGACACTTGCCGAACTTTCCGGAGCTGATATCCTTTTTCAGTGCCAGCGTTGTAGGGGCATAAGACCACTGGTAGCCGATGAAAACAAATCTTTCCGCATCCCGGCTGGCATTTTTCAGGATTTCAATATCCTTTTCATCTGCACAGAGCGGCTTTTCACACAGCACATGGGAGCCGTTTTTCAGTGCCGTCAGAATCTGAGGCGTGTGATACTGGATAGGCGTGGCGATTACGGTCAGATCCACCTTCTGTGCTGCGTACAGCTCTTCCATGGTAGCGTACACCGGAATCCCGGCCGCCTCCAGATCCCCCAGTCTGGGACAGCTCTGGGGATAGGGTTCCACTACACCCACCGGCTGAATCCGGGGATCGTTTTTATCGAGAATATATCGGGTATACAGCATGGCATAGCCGCCGATGCCGCACAGGGCAATGTTGATTTTGGACATAAAAAGCCTCCTTCTCTGTAAACAGATTTTACTTTCGGTTTTATTATACAGGAACACTTTCCGAAATGCAAGCGTTTTTCGTTTACACATTTTCTTTTCGCTGGGAACACCGCAGATTTTCTTGACAGAACCGCAGAACATCTGCTACAATAGAATCAGAAATCACACAGGGAGAATCTGTATGACAAAACCAAATGTACTGCTTATTATCACGGATCAGTGGCGCGGAGATTGTCTCGGGTGTGCCGGACATCCGGATGTGAAAACACCTTATCTGGACACCCTCTGCGCTGAAGGATTCCGGTTTACCCATGCTTACAGTGCTACCCCCACCTGCATTCCCGCCAGAGCCGCCCTGTACACCGGGATGGCTCAGGAAAACCACCGTCGTGTGGGGTATCAGGACGGGATACGCTGGGACTATCCGAATACCCTTGCCGGTACTTTCGCCGATGCGGGCTATCAGTGCCACTGTGCCGGGAAGCTTCATGTACATCCCCTGCGCAGCAGCATGGGATATCATTCCGTGGATCTGCATGACGGGTATCTCCACTACTACCGCCGTCCGGAGCGTACCTACAGCGAAAACCAGCGGATTGCGGACGACTATTTCTACTGGCTTCAGAAAGAGCTTGGCATAGATGCGGATCCCATCGACACAGGGATCGACTGCAATTCCTGGACAGGGCGTCCCTGGCCTTATGCCGAAAACACCCATCCCACCCGCTGGGTCACGGACAGAGGCATTGATTTTCTCCGGAAGCGGGACAGAGACAAACCCTTTTTTCTGACCCTTTCCTATGTCCGTCCCCACCCGCCGTTTGACGCACCGGAACCCTTCTGGGCCATGTACCGTGGAAAACGTATGACGCCGCCCAAAAAGGGGGACTGGGACGATACAAACAGGCTGGCACGGGACGGGTGGATTGCGGACAGTGAAACAGGTCCTGCCGATCCGGAGCTGATGGAGTTGGCGCAGATGGGATATTATGCCGCCATGACCCAGGTGGACTTTGAAATCGGCAGACTCCGGGATGCCCTGTTCGCCCAGGGTCTGGATCGCTCCAACACCATCATCGCTTTTGTCTCCGACCACGGAGAGCTGCTGGGAGATCACTGCCTGTTCCGCAAGAGCCTGCCCTATGAGGGAAGCGCCCATGTGCCGTTTATCATTTCTGCCTCCCAGGAAGCGCTGGAGAGAGCCGGGTATACTGGGGAAACGAATGTCACAGGTAAGCTGGCGGAGCTACGGGATGTGATGCCCACACTGCTTTCCCTCTGCGGTATAGCTGTCCCGGACACCGTGGACGGGATCAACCTGTTCGGAGATAGAGAGCGTACATACCTTCATGGAGAGCATCTGTATGACGGGGAATCCTGTCAGTGGATTGTGTCCCACGAAGACGGACACACGGAAAAGTTTGTTTGGTTCTCCGGCAGCGGAAAGAAACAGTATTTCAACCTGACCGATGATTCGGATGAAACCCACAACGGGATTTCGGACTCCCGGTACGCCGCCCGGATTGCAGTATTGGAAAAAGTACTGACCGATATGCTGACCTGGCGGGAAGAAGGCTTTGTCCGTAACGGAAAGCTGACCCCCGGCGCTGTATGCCGCCCGGTACTGGAACACAGTCTGCGTGAGTGCCGGTAAAAATGAGAATACAACAAAACGCCTGTATGGATTCTCGTCCGCACAGGCGTTTTTGCGTATTGTCTATTCCATGTCTCACGGATGGAGCTTGGCGTAAGCATCCTTCAGTGCCGGATACAGCGTCCGGTAGATGCCGTAGTAGTGCATATACTGTTCGTGTGCCGCAGCATCGGGCTGGCAGGACGCACCGTCACGCACAGCTTTTTCGCAGCCTTCCTCTACGGAAGCGTACACACCGGCAGCGCATCCGCCCAGAATGGCCGCACCCAGTACCGCGCCTTCGCTGGACTGCATCAGCTTCACCGGTACACCGTACACATCGGTGAACATCTTCCGCCAGAAATCGCTCTTGGCACCGCCGCCGCAGAACGCCATGTCACTGCATTCGATATCGTTTTCCCGGAGCACTTCCAGGCAGTTGTACAGGGAGTAGGCAACCCCTTCCATCACTGCACGGGCCATGTGTTCCTTCGTATGGATGGCAGACAGGCCGAAGAATACCCCTCTGGAACGGGCGTCCAGAATGGGGCTTCTTTCCCCCATCAGGTAAGGCAGGTAAATCAGATCGTCCGCACCGATGGGCAGCTTGTCACAGGCTGCGTCCAGCTCGGGATAGCTGTACTCGGAAGCCAGCTGACCACGGAACCAGTTCAGGGACAGTCCTGCCGCCAGAGTGCAGCCCATCACGTGCCACGCACCGGGTACCGCACAGCAGAAGGTGTGGATACGTCCCTGTTTGTCGATATGGAGATCCCTGGTGTGGGCAAATACTACACCGCTTGTACCGATGGTGGTGAAAGCTTTGCCTTCTTTACACACGCCGGTACCGATAGCCGCACAGGCATTGTCACCGCCGCCCCCCGCAATGGGGATTCCGGCGCAAAGGCCAACCTTTTCTGCCACTTCCGGCAGCAGGTTTCCGGTCACATCCGGGCTTTCGTACACTTTGGGCAGCAGGCTCATGTCGATATCCAGCGCCCCGCAGACTTCCTCGCTCCAGTCCCGGTTGGCGATGTGCAGAAGCTGCATCCCGGAAGCATCGGACGCATCGGTAGCGAAAGTACCGGCCAGCTTGTAGCGGATATAGTCCTTGGGCAGCAGAATATGACGTACCTTTGCCCAGATTTCCGGCTCGTTCTGCTGTACCCACAGGATTTTTCCGGCGGTAAAGCCTTCCAGCGCAGGGTTGGCGGTGATCTCGATCAGCTTTTCTCTGCCCAGTCGGCGTTCGATTTCCTGACACTGTGCCGTGGTTCTGCCGTCACACCACAGGATCGCGTTGCGCAGCACATTGCAGTCTTCGTCCAGCAGCACCAGACCGTGCATCTGCCCGGACAGACCAATGGAAACGATATCTTCCTTTCCCACGCCGCACTTTGCGGTTACGGCAGCAATGGATTCGGTCACTGCATTCCACCAGTCGGCGGGATCCTGTTCCGCCCAGCCGTTTTGAGGCTGATACAGGGGATACTCCACCGTAGCGGAGGCAATACCGTTTCCGGCTTCGTCAAACAGCATGGTTTTGGTACCCGATGTACCGATATCGATACCCAGTAAATATTTCATAAAACAACTCCTTATTCTTTATCTATCCCATCCAGTACTTTTCTGTACGGCATGAGCATTCCTTCGTTCATTTTGTTTCCCATTTTGGCGAGTACTTTCGGGTTCGCCAGCAGGGTGATGCTGTATTCCCCTTTGGAACTGCCGTTCAAAACCAGAATGTGTATGGGGTACCTTTCTGTCATCTGCCGGTCACTATAATGGTCTCTGCCGCTTCGGCATCCATCATCAGTTTTCCGGCCTCAAAAGTAAATGGAATACTCTGCCCGTCTGCCGTCACAGACTGCACTTCCGTATAATATGGCAGTTCCAGTGTCTGCAGGGACAGCTTTCCGGTGCATACGGTCAGTGTGGTGGTGTCCGCCGTCCGTTCATACCGCCCCCATGCGGCATCTACAGCCCAGATGCTGCGGAAATCTCCGTCTACAATGGGGGAGAAGCCGATGGTCTTGTTCTGCATAGCAAAGCGGTAACCGCTCCATATGGGCATCAGCGCGAAGCTTGCCATACTGCGGGCATAGTTGGAACCGCATTCGATTTCGTTCCAGGGGTTCCGGTTGTATCCTCTGTACCGGTCGCGGATGGCTTTTACAATGGCTGTTCCTTCCTCGATCATCCCTTCGGAAATCATCAGTCCGGCAAGCGCATATTCAAAGCCATGCATGGATTCCTGCGCATAGGGAATCGGAATGGCGGGAGTTACCACATCCTTCGGATAGGAGCAGATGATGGCACCCGCTTCATCATTCAGGGCAAAGAGCCGGAATGTGTTGTAATGGGAACGCATATCCGGCAGGAAATTGTTCTCATACAGACTCCGCAGGGCGGTGTGCAGCTGTTCCTTATCGTAGATTTCGCCGATGCCGCAGAGGTTGGCGTGCCACTGAGCAAGGCACTGGTCAATGATGCATCCGTCGCCGATCTGGTACTTGATTTCCCCGGATTCGCTGTTCCAGTAGTTGTCCGCACCAAAGGCATCCACCACGGATTTGTCGGTCAATGCAACCTTCTGGGCATACCAGCGTCCGTTGAACAGGTTCTCGTCGCACCACTTCTTCCCGGCTTCGTACAGGGCACGGTATTCTGCAGCGGTATCCGGTTCTCCCATCCGCTCAGCCATTTCCGCACCGCAGAGCAGAGCCGCCAGATAGAAGCCTTCCAGCCAGGATGAGGGGCCGAACAGTTCCATATCGAGAGTATGGTGCTGTCTGCCTTCCATCACACCGTCTTTGTCCGCATCCCAGCGGTCGGGGTTATGTTCACTCCATGCATACTCGATGGACTTTTTCACAGCAGGCCACAGTTTTTGCAGCCAGTTGTCATCCCCAAGCAGCTTCCATTCTCTGTAGGTCTTGATGACACCGCCCATCTGTCCGTCCACACAGGCACGGAAACCGCCCCGTTCTCTGCCCAGCGGCAGGGTCATCCGGAAGCTCATTCTGCCGTATTCATCCTGATTATAGGCAAAGTCGGTTTCCCGGATGGAACGCTCCAGATTCGGGAACAGGAAGCACAGGGCGTAAGCGTAGTTCCACACATGGGTACAGGTACCCTCGCAGGAACCATGGTTTGTCCAGACCCCTTCCCATCCGTAGAATTCGCCGTTTTCCAGCCGCAGTACCGTGGGTGACTTCAGTACAGAAGTGGTAGCGGAGATGGCTTCGATCACCTCTTCCGGCAGAGTGGAGGCAAACAGTTCGTCGTGATACTGCTTTGTGCCATTCCACAGTCTGTCCCATTCTTTCAGGGCGTAGGCGGCAGAAGCATAAGAGTTCTCAAACAGGGTGGCATAATAGTTCTTCCACGTCACATCCACTTCATTGCCGTTTTCATCCTTTTTGGTGTACCGGCTCCAATAGTTGACACAGTTTGGGCGGCTCCAGGAAATCACGTATCGGAAGTGCACGGTTTCCCCGGGTGCTGCGGTGCATTTGACGGCCAGGTTTGCCATATCGCCGTTGCCGGGAGTATCGTAAACACGGTTTTCATAGGTATACTGCTCTGTAAAATTACGCCAGTACCGTTCCAGACCGTCATGCCATCCGCCACGATACCAGTACTGCTGGTAAGATACCTGACCTGTGGTATCGGCGGCAAGGGTCAGATCCCCATACACCGGATGATCCGGCGCAAATTTCACCTGCCGCAGGAACATGGCATGGATACTGCCGTCTGTCCGGTACTCGTTTACGGATTCGCCTGCCGGATCACCGCCATAGGGATTGCGCAAAGCAGCCCCCACGGTATATTCAAGCGTATCTTCGGTGGTATTGGTTACGGCATAATCAAAGAAAGCGGCAGGAATGCTGGAATCCTTGTCATTCAGCGGAATGAGCGGACTCCATGCAGTCAGTCGGATGGTACCGGGGAAGCATTCGTCCGCAAAATCCACTTCCGCAATGGGAAATTCCCCGGTAAAGGTACAGTTCCGGAAATGGGGGAAGCCTGCCATGGTAGCCGCAGACAAACCATCGCCGCCGCCCGTCAGTCCGGTGTTCACATCTCCGTTGATCACACGGGCATCCAGCAGTTCCCCGTTTTTCATGGCTTTGATGGCAAAATGGGAATTGCCGTTCAGACTGCCCTTGGCAGGACGGTTGTAGATTTCCCAGTCAATCAGCCGTCCGTTTCCGGCAAGACCGATGCACCCGGCGCCGATTCCGCCCAGCGGGAAGGATATTTCATTCAGCTCGTTTCCGCTAAATATAGTACGTTTCATATACGCCTCCTCGTTTCAGACTGCATAGTTATTCATGTTAACCATATTATACCGGGATTTTGGGGATTTGTAAAGACAAAACGCAAAAAAATTCCGCCGCAATGTGAGTCTTACTGTATAAGATACACTGCGGCAGATTTTTTATCCCAAAGTAGTATAAACTTCTCAGCTGTTTTCCGCCAGATACAGAGATACTCTGCTCTGGATCATGGAGGCACAGTCAGCGGCAGGCTTGTTTCCGTCCAGATAGGCAGACAGCTCTTCATTGATGATATTCAGTACATCCTCCGGCAGGGTGGTGTTGGTCATGGGAGCACCGACCGTATCCAGGAAAGTTTCGATATGTGCCCAGTCTGCGTCGGTCAGCCGGAACACTTCACCGTTTTCCAGTTCACTTTCATCCGGTGTATAGCCGGAACCCCAGGACATACCGCCGTCATAGTGGACAATGAACGTGGTATCCTTGTATTCCTCTTTCATGGCTTCCAGATAGGAGCGCAGCATGGGAATTCCGTCACTGCCGCGCATTTCGTCCGCTGAATTGCTGCTGATTACTGCATCCCGTATGAAGTTCCAGCAGAGCTCCGGATTGGCTGTGTCTGCCAGAATGGTGAAGGTGTTGATATAGCTGTTCAGCCGTACACCGCTGTATCCGTCACTGACAGGCGTACCGATCCATGCAGTATTGTCTTCGCCGAAATATACTTTTTCTTCCAGGAAGGAATTGACACCATGGTAGTACATAGTCGCTGCTGCCACTTTTCCGGTTTTGTAAGGGCCGTAGCGGTCTTCATTCTGGGTCATATAATAATCATCCGGCAGTTCTTTCGGCATCGTCTTCAGAAATTCCAGATAGGCAATAAACGCATCCCCGTCAAAGGAACACTTTCCTGCTTCCATATCAATGAATGCCGCATAACCGCCTTCTCCCAGCAGGTTATATGCTGCGGAATTCTGTGTCATACCGGTCATGAATTCCACACCCTCCGGCAGATTCTTTATAAAGTCCACCATTTCTTCCACCGTCCAGCTGTCACGGTTTCCTACCATGGATTTGTTGGCAATGACCGTATTCAGGCTGATGGACATGGGCAGGCCGTACAGCTTACCATCCCGCTGAAAGGTATTTTTCACACATCCCAGCAGATCGCTCTCCGGCAGCTTTGCATCGGTTTTCAGGAAGGTGTACAGATCCAGAAACAGATCGTTTTCCAGCACCGCCCGGTACCCGGCATCCCGGTAATAACCGCAGATCATATCCGGGTGGTACAGACCGTTCAGAATATCACTGGCCAGCTTTGTATTCCCGGCGTCCGGATTATCTTCCGTGTTGTACCGGCTGTAATCTGTGGTAACAATCCGGGCATCGGTGTGGTTCCGGTTGAATGCCACTACCAGTGTGGGAACATCATAATGGTTGGCGGTCATAGCCAGCTCAAGTACCTGAATCTGACTCAGGTCAATATCATCTGCCTTATTGAATACCCCGAACCTGCGATCCCATGTGATCCGGTCATAGTACTGCAGCAGGAAACTGTCCGCATCTACCACCTTTACCATATCCAGATCTCCGGTGATATCGGAGTTTTCAAAATGCATCAGCAGAGTTCCGTCCGTGTCTCCGGTGTTATAACCGTAAATACCGGTTTCGTTGTAGTAATATACTTCATAAGAAGGCCCGAAGAAAAAGCTGTCCGCACGGATATTTTCCGGAAGCGTGATCGGCTCGCCGATGGTTTTATTCCCCCGGTCAATGGGGGCAAACACCTGTCCGCTGGTTCCGGTGACTTCATTGTAGCTCCAGTAGCTGACGTAGATACTGCCGTCTGTACTGGTATCCACACTGTTGATCCAGTTATCGGTCATGATCGTGCATTCCAGTGTCAGATCCGGCTTCAGCACGGCGATTTCCTGCTCGGCAATCAGATATGTATACCCTTCCCCATCCCGGCAGATGTAATTCATATAGAAGTATTCATTGGCGCTGGAGAAAAACGATGCCAGATTCTCCAGTGTCTGCACAGTTCCGTCGTCCATATTGATTTCCAGTGAAAAGGAGGACTGCATAGTAGTCTCGTCCCACCTGTTGTCCAGAATCATGTAACCGCCGTCAAAGAGTGCCATAGTATTCACATACTCCCGGCCTTCGATCTTCTCCACTTTCAGTTCTCCGCCATCCATGGGGGAATAGCAAAGTACAGGGTACTGTTCGTAGAAATAGTCTTCCGATTCCCAGTCCCCTTCTTCATGATAATAGCTGCCGAGAAATACAAAACAGTCATCCTTGATCCCAAGATAATCCTGCACATAATATTCCTCCGACAGTTCCAGATCCTCCCCCTTATATACGTGGGTCAGTACAACAGGCTTCTCAATCTGTTCCCCTTCTGCTATATCGTTGTTTTTCCCGCAGCCATGCAGTGTTCCTGCCGCCAGCAGTCCTGCCAGGAACAGTATCATCCCCTTTTTTCTATTCATAATAATCCTCCCTGCAGATGTTTCTGTATATGGAATCCATGCCGTTTCAAATGACACATGAAGTATATCTGAATGTATTGTATCACATCGTTTCGACATTTGCAATACTTATTATCGTATCTTAATAAATCTTCAGGAAATCTTAATCTTCTGTTTTGTTTTCCGGCTCTGGCATTATACAGCCAAAAGCTACATATGTACTTTTAATACTAATTATCAATTTTTATTATCTTTTTATTTATCTCTATTGACGATTTTGTAAAAACATGATATAATTCAGTTAACCTTAATAACCAAGTATTCAGGAGGTAATTATGCGGCATTCCAGATTTTTGATCTGCCTGTTGGCAGCACTGTTGATCGTTCCGAACTTTGCATCTTGTTCGGACAAAGGAGGAAACGAAACCACCTCTGATACAGCTTCTGCCGTGGACACAAGTCCTGCAGAAGAAACAGAAGAAGTGGATCCCTTTGCTGGTTTTGATTATGAAGGACGGGATTTCCGGATCTGGACCAGTATTAATGCGGCTGCTGTTTCTCTTGGGAATTCCAACTATATGATCCAGGGACCTGAAGAACTGACAGGGGATGCGGCACCGGATGCTGCATATGAACGGAACCTGAAAGTGCAGGAACTGCTGAATGTAAACTTCCAGTACGAACAGCTGGACAACCGGTACGACCAGGTCAAGGAAACCGTCCGGAAATTCGTGATGGCAGGGGATAATGTATATGAGCTGATCATCAACGATATGTACGGTACAGCATCCCTGACACTGGAGAATATGTTCTATAATGTCCTGGACGGCAAGCATTTCGATTTCTCCCAGCCCTGGTGGTACGATGATTTCATGAGCGATGTTTCCATCAACTCCAACTACCAGTTCATGCTGGGCGGTGACTATTTCATCGACATTCTCCGCTGCTCTCATTGTCTGTTCTACAACAAGTCCCTGTATGAAAAGATGTACGGAGACAGTGACGGACTGTATGACATCGTTCTGGCAGGTGACTGGACGCTGGAAAAGCTGAACCAGGTTATGGAAGAATCCTATCTGGATCTGAACGGTAACGGAGAAAAGGATATTGACGACCAGTTCGGCTATGTTTCCTTTGAAATCTGGGGTTCCATGATTCCCTTCCTGATCAGTTCCGATCCCAACTACATCGACCGCGACGACCATGGATATCCCTATATCACCATGAACAACGAACAGTCCATTCTGCTTCTGGATGAGCTGTATGATCTGTATGTGGAAGGCGATGGTGCCTGGGTAGCCAACGGCATCACCGAAGAGATTGCCGTAACCACCTTCACCTCCGGCAGATCCATGTTCGTTGGTTATCAGAGACTGGGTTCTCTGGAAAACGCCACCGTACGTGAAATGGAAGACGGTCTGGGCGTAATTCCCTATCCCAAGCTCAGCGATCAGCAGGAATGGTACATCACCAGTACCCACGACACCTGCGAAATCGGTCTGATCCCCATGACTGTAGCACCCGATGATCTGGATTACATCAGTGCCGTTGTGGAAGTACTTTGCCGGGAAACATACAGATCGGTTCTGCCGGTTTACTATGAATCTTCCCTGAAGATGAAGTACACCCGCGATGACACCTCTGCCCAGATGATCGATATCGTACACGACAACATCGGTAACTCCTTCGCTATGGCATACAATCCCTCTCTGAATGAAATCTTCCTGAGCGGTACATTCAGCACAGACAATATCTCCGCAGGAAAAAAAGATTTCGCTTCCTCCTATGCCAAGAGAGAACCGGCTGCCATTGCCAATCTGCAGAAAATCATCGAAGATTTCGAAGCAAAAACAAACTGAAACAAAAAAGGACAGGGTTCAGGCTCTGTCCTTTCTTTTTTCATAAAAACAAAAAGCATGGCGTTTTATACCATGCTTTCTTTTTTATCAGTACAGCAGATTGGTGTATATGTAGTATACCGCAAACAGCACACTGGCAATTACCATGGCGGAGACGATCATCATCATGGTCAGATACTTGTACAGCAGAACAACTGCAAACAGGAACAGACACAGGGCAAACAGCATAGCAGGTGTCATGTAGTAGCGTCGTGTATCTACTTTCTTTACCAGAGACCATACGAAATATCCAAGAGATACAGCACATACGGCACCGAATACCCATGTCAGCCAGGGACATACACTGAACACAAAAGTAAACTCTCTGGTGGAATCGGCACGAACGAAATCCAGAAGACTGCCAATGATGATATCCGCCAGCAGGATGATCAGTACGCGGAAAGTCACCACTGTCATCGCTTCTTCCTTTGACAGGCGCTTACCGCTTGTATTGTTATTCATGATCGAATTATGCTTCGCCATATCCATTTTCATGTGACCGCATCCGGAGATGGGTCGCTCCTTTCCAGTGAGAACAATTTATGTGGACAGATGTATTTACAATTCATAGATTGCCGAAAGGCAGGACAACACGAACAGCGCCGCTGTTTCTGTACGCAGAATCCGTTTTCCCAGACCGCACATCCGAAGTCCTGCTTCCGCAGCCGCTTCCGCTTCTCCATCGGCAAACCCACCCTCGGGTCCGACACACAGAGAAATGGTTTTCGGTGCTTCTGTTTTCCGGCAGAGAGTAGTCAGTGATTCTGTTCCGCCGCCTTCGTAGCAGAAAAGGGCAAGATCCGCACTGGCAGCCTGCTGCATAGCTTCCTTGAAAGATACAGGCAGTGTCACCCTGGGAATGATCCCGCGTCCACACTGTTTTGCCGCTTCATGTGCGATTTTCTGCCAGCGTTCCGTTTTCTTTCCGGCATCTTTTTCATCCAGTTTTACCACGGCACGGCTGGTGACCATGGGAACGATGACTGAAGCACCGGTTTCTACCGCTTTCTGGATAACCGTTTCCATTTTGTCGCCTTTGACAAGTGCCTGATATACAGTGGCTATGTACGGTGGTTCCGTATCGGCTGCCGACTGTTCCAGCACACGGAGAAGAACCCCTTCCCCTGCCTCCGTCAATACCGTCCGGTAAACCATACCTGCCTCATCGCAGGCAATGATTTCTTCCCCGATCCGGGTACGGAGAACATGTGTGATATGATGGGCATCCTCACCGGTAATCCGGATCAGACAGGCATCGCCGTCCGTATAAACCTGGGACGCATCAATAAAAAATCTGGGCATAACAGTCTCCCGCCAAAATACACATTCCACTGTCAGGATACCATGATATTATACACTAAAAATTCGAATTTGTCAAACCCTTTCCCCTGTTTTTTTTATTTTTTACGAAAGAAACAGAGTTTTCCTGCTTAATGTTTACATTTTGGTTACATTTACACCACTATATTGCAGAAAAAACAGTTCCGGTCGTTCTATTTACAGAAAGCCGGAACTGCTATCTTATTCTGTCACAATCTGTTTCCGTTTCAGCCTCGCTTTACAGCAGCTGCATACCAACCGTTTTCTCTGCGGTCATCGATCACCTGAAAACCGGCTTCATTCAGAGCAGCAACCGTTTCTTCCGCCCGTTCGATGATGATACCGGATACAATCAGCACACCATCGTCCGCCAGGTAAGCACCGATATCGGGTGCCAGCCGGATGATTACGTCCGCCACAATATTGGCAGCAGCAACCTGATAGCCGCCTTCCACCTTTTCGGTCTGCTTCAGCAGATCGGATACGGCACACTTCACATTGGGAGTATCGTTGAGCTGGGTATTTTCCACAGCAACCTTGACAGCCTGGGGGTCAATGTCGCAGGCAAAGCACTGAGAGGCACCCAGTTTGGCAGCACAGATCGCCAGAATCCCGGAACCGCAGCCCACGTCCAGCATAGTGCAGCCGGGAGTGACATATTGTTCCAGCAGGGCAGCGCACAGTCTGGTGGTTTCATGGGTACCGGTACCGAAGGCCATACCGGGATCCATCAGTACGGTAATTTCATCCGGTGTGGGATCATAGGTTTCCCATACGGGTACAATCACCAGCCGGTCGCCGGTCTTGATGGGCTTATAGTACTGCTTCCAGGAGTCTGCCCAGTCTTCTTCCTTTACGCCGGTCTGAGTTACTTCTGCTTCGATCTGCAGTTCTGCCAGACGGCTGCGGATAAAGAGCAGGCTTTCTGCGGGAGATTTAATTTCCGGAATGAAAACGGAAACTGCTGCCACAGTACGGTCAGCTTCCAGAATGGTTTCGTCGATCAGATCTCCGTACACACCATCCAGTTCTCTGTCCACGTCGGAATAGTCTTCGATCATGAGGCCGTTGTCCACCATGCTCATCACGCTTGTAACGGTGTCCAGGTCAGCCACATTGCAGGTTACCTTGATCTGGATCCAGTTCTGATTGTCAGTCATAGCCTACCTCAATCCTTTTTGAAAAATTTCTTGAAGAACTTGGTGCGCTTGGAATAGTTTCCTTCCCCGCAGGACTCGGCAAACTTTTCCAGCAGTTCCTTCTGTTCTCTGTTCAATCCCTTAGGCACTTCCACAACCACAGTCACATGCAGATTCCCGCGGTTCTTGGAATTGACGTACTGTACGCCCTTACCACGAAGGGTAAAGGTAGTGCCGGTCTGGGTACCCTCGGGAATTTCCAGCTTCTGGGTACCTTCCAGCGTGGGAATTTCGATTTCTGCGCCAAGGGTTGCTTCCGCATAGGTAATAGGTTCTTCCAGGTACAGATCGTAGCCATCACGCTCGAATACGGCATGAGGACGGACGGAAATGATGATATTCAGATCGCCGGGGCCGCCGCCGTTTGCACCATCGCTGCCCTGTCCGCGCAGACCGATCTGCTGTCCATCATCAATACCGGCAGGAATGTTCACTTCCAGCTTCTTGGTTGCTCTGGTAAATCCACTGCCCTTGCATTCGCCGCAGGGGGTCTCTACAATCTTACCGGTACCCTTACAGTGGTCACACTGCCGTCTGGTCTGCATCATCCCCATCATGGTACGCTGCTGTACCGTCACAAAGCCGGTACCGCGGCAGTGATCACAGGTCTTGGGCGAGGTTCCCTTGGCCGCGCCGGTGCCGCTGCAGTCCGCACATTTCTGTACCTTCTGATAGGTGATTTCCTTCTTGCAGCCGAAAACTGCTTCTTCAAAAGTCAGGGTCAGGCGTACCGTGATATTGCTGCCTCTGACAGGGCCGTTTCTCTGGGTGGAACTGCCGCCGCCGAAGAAGCTGGAGAAAATATCATTGATATCAAAACCAAAGTCACCGAAACCGCCGAAACCTGCTCCGCCGCCAGAAGCCGGATCAAAGGCCGCATGACCGTATTGGTCATATTTTGCTTTTTTATCCGGGTCAGACAGAACATCATACGCCTCGTTCACTTCCTTGAACTTGACTTCCGCTTCTGCGTCCCCGGGATTCATGTCCGGATGGTATTTCTTTGCCAGCTGACGGTAGGCCTTTTTGATCGAAGCCTCGTCAGCGGATTTGTCAACCCCCAGAACCTCATAATAATCTCGCTTATCTGCCATAATATCCTCGTTATGTTACAGGAATGTCATAATACGGGAAATTGGGCGGAGTTGAAATCTCTTCCCCGCCCGTCATTCCGGTGAATTTTTAATTAGGAATCAGACTTGTCTTCGAAGTCTGCACTGTAGTAGGTACCGTCAGTACCCTGTGCACCGGCGTTCGGATCAAAACCTGCGCCCTGTGCATCGCCCTGGGTCTGTGCATACATCTTTTCCGCGATGGGATAGAATGCCTTTTCCAGTGCTTCGGTGTCGGCCTTGATGGCATCAGCATCGTCGGTCTTGATGGTTTCCTTCAGCTTTTCGATAGCGGCACGTACAGCGTCCTTGTCAGCATCGGAAGCCTTATCGCCGATTTCGTTCAGGCTCTTTTCGCTCTGGTAGATGGTGGATTCTGCACGGTTCTTCAGTTCGATCATTTCCTTCTGCTTCCGGTCAGCTTCGGCGAACTTTTCTGCTTCGTGAACGGCCTTGTCGATTTCTTCCTGAGACATATTGGTGGAAGAAGTGATGGTGATGTGCTGTTCCTTGCCGGTACCCTTATCGGTAGCGGATACATTTACGATACCGTTGGCGTCGATATCAAAGGTAACTTCGATCTGAGGCACACCTCTGGGAGCGGGAGTAATGCCGTCCAGAATGAACCGGCCCAGAGTGGTGTTGCCGGCAGCCATATCTCTTTCACCCTGCAGAACGTGAATTTCCACGGAGGTCTGTCCGTCAGCAGCGGTGGAGTATACCTGGCTCTTCTTTACGGGGATGGTGGTGTTTCTGTCGATAATCCGGTTGAACACGCCGCCCAGGGTTTCGATACCCAGAGACAGAGGTGTAACGTCCAGCAGGAGCAGGTCCTTTACGTCGCCGCCCAGTACGCCGCCCTGAATCGCTGCGCCCAGTGCTACGCATTCGTCGGGGTTGATGCCCTTGAAGGGTTCCTTGCCGGTGAAGGCCTTGATAGCTTCCTGTACGGCGGGAATTCTGGTGGAACCGCCAACCAGCAGTACCTTGTCAACCTGAGATGCCTGGATACCGGCGTCACGGAGTACCTGCTTGGTGGGTTCAATGGTAGCCTTTACCAGATCAGCGGTCATGTCATTGAACATGGCTCTGGTCAGGGTCGCGTTGAAGTGCTTGGGGCCGGTAGCGTCAGCGGTGATGAAGGGCAGATTGATTTCGGTAGTGGTCATACCGGACAGTTCGATCTTGGCCTTTTCAGCAGCGTCCTTCAGTCTCTGGAGAGCCATCTTGTCCTTGCGCAGGTCGATGCCGCCGTTTTCCTTGGCAAAGGATTCGGCGATCCAGTTCATAACCCGTTCGTCAAAGTCGTCGCCGCCCAGCTTGTTGTTGCCGGCGGTAGCCAGAACTTCAAAAACGCCGTCGGAGATTTCCAGCAGGGATACGTCGAATGTACCGCCGCCCAGGTCATAAATCATGATGCGCTGTTCGTTTTCCTTATCCATACCGTATGCCAGAGCAGCTGCGGTGGGTTCGTTGATGATACGCTTTACTTCCAGACCGGCGATCTTACCGGCATCCTTGGTGGCCTGACGCTGTGCGTCGGAGAAGTATGCGGGAACGGTGATAACTGCTTCGGTAACTGTGGTGCCCAGGTATGCTTCTGCGTCTGCCTTCAGCTTCTGCAGAATCATAGCAGAAATTTCCTGGGGAGTGTAGTTCTTGTCGTCGATGGTTACGTTGTAGTTGCGGCCCATTTCACGCTTGATGGACATGATGGTGCGATCGGGGTTGGTGATAGCCTGTCTCTTGGCAACCTGGCCTACCATTCTTTCGCCGGTCTTGGAGAATGCTACTACGGAAGGGGTGGTTCTGGCTCCCTCGGGATTGGGGATAACAGTGGGTTCGCCGCCTTCAAATACAGCCACGCAGGAGTTGGTGGTACCTAAATCTATACCGATGATCTTTCCCATAATAAATATTCCTCCGAAATGTTTTCTTGATTATATATGATGGTATTTGTTTACTTAACTCAGTTGGCAACCTTGACCATGGCGTACCGGATTACCCGGTCTTCGTACAGATAGCCGCTCTGCAGCACATCCATGATCTCGTTTTCGCCGTGTTCGTCGCTTTCTTCGTGCATCACGGCGTTATGAAGCGCGGGATCAAAGGTTTCCCCGGGTGCACCCACGGACTTGATATGCATTTTTTCCAGGGTTTCCGGCAGCTTATCGAGGATCAGCTTCACGCCTTCCGCAAACTTTTCCGGATCCGCATTGCCGTACTTGGACGCATACTGGAGATTGTCGATCACCGGCAACAACCCCTTTACCGTATCTGCAACGGCTTCGGCGTAGGTGTTTTCCTTCTCCTTCTGGGTACGCTTGCGGAAGTTATCGTATTCCGCACAGACCCGTAGGTACTTGTCGTTGGCTTCCGCAGCCTTCTGCTGTTCGGCTTCCAGTGCCTTCTTCAGCTCTTCAAGCTCTGCTTTCAGCTTTTTGACATCGGCTTTCTTGTCCTTTTTACCGGTTTCTTCAGCAGATGCACCGGTAGGTTCTTCTGGTGTTTCCTTGATTTCTTCCGGTTCCGCAGCGGTATTTTCCGTCTCTGGCACCTGAATATCCTTTTCTTCTGTCATTTCGTCTCCTATATTTAACCTTTATTGGTTTCGTCAGTCAGTGCGGGGATATCCCCTTCGCCAAGCACATTGGCAACACCGTTTGTCAGCGTATCAATGGTGGCAATCACACGTTTATAATCCATACGGGTAGGGCCGATGATGCCGATGGCTCCCACCGGTGTTCCATTCCGTTTGATCGTCTTGAAAATCAGTGTGGAATTGTCCATGATCTTCACCAGATTTTCCCGTCCGATAAAGACCTGCACCTGTTCGCTGCCCATCTGTCCGGCTTCTTCCGAAAGAATCTTTACCAGATCTTCCTTCCGCTCAAACAACGCCAGCATTTCTTTCAGCCGATCCATGTCGTAGTATTCCGGATAGGACAGCAGCCGGTTGATCCCTTCGAAGCGGATTTCCCCGCCGTCAAAGCCTGTTATGGTTTCGCAGACACTCTTGATCACCGGAGATACCAGAAAATCATATTCGCCCATCTGCCGTTCCATGTGCATCAGCAGGGGCATTGTGATTTCTTCCGCTGTTTTTTCCGTTGCACACTCATTGAGCACCTTTGCCAGCTGCATACCGGCTTCAGGCGGCACCGGAATCTGGGAGCGGACATGCCGGGTTTTGATGGTCTGACCGATCACCATGATGAGCACCAGCGTATATTCATCCAGCCGCATCAGCTCATACCGGTTCACCGTGATCCGCAGCATCCGGGGACGCAGTGCCATGGCTGTATAGTTCGTCAGCTTAGCAGCCAGCTGCATGGCACTCTGCAGAATATTGTCCAGTTCAGTCTGCTTGTTCTGCACCAGCCGTTTCAGTTCCGCCAGTTCGTTCTGGGTCAGGTTGTACCGTTCCACCAGGGAATCCACATAAAACCGATAGCCCAGCTCCGAAGGAATCCGTCCGGCTGAAGTGTGGGGCTGTTCCAGAAGACCCATTTCTTCCAGCTCTGCCATCTCGTTGCGTATGGTAGCAGACGAATAGGCAATCTGCTTATTCTGCGTCAGGAATTTACTGCCAACCGGTTCACCGTTTTCGATATGCGCATCGATAATGGCTTTCAGTATCAGTTTTTTCCGATCGCTGAGTTCTCTGTTTTCCTCTTTCAACCTCTTCCACCTCCCCGTTTACGGATTTGCTCCGGAGGTTGATTGCTTACACTCTCATGCAATTTAGCACTGTTGATGTCAGAGTGCTAAATTCTGTATAAAGAGTACCATTTTGCAGCTTCCAATTCAACAGGAATATAAATACGGTTTGTTAATTAACTGTGAACGGCAAAAAAGAAGCTTGTTTTCCCTGCCAAAAGCAAAAAACGGCGTGGATATGCACCTGACACACCACGTCGTTTTGGCATTTTATGCAGTTTTATCTGTGTTTTTTCGTACGCTTTGCCCAAAGCAAGCTGCCTGCGCAAATCCCGGGACAAACGAAGACCCATACCGTATCTCCAGTAGGCGGCGCTTCCGTCAGTTCTGCATTGACAGGATTCTCTGACCAGGACATATCCTTCAGAACACCGTTTTTAGCAGTGTACCCGGTACCATTGACAACACAAACCTCACCAATATTGGCGTTTAGGTTCCGCACACCGAATCCACGGTTTCCTTCCGTGATCCGCCGCAGAGAATCTCTTTCCACGGTACATTCTGTTTTTCCGGCTTTCAGTGTAACTTCATGCAGCACGCCGTTTTCGATGGGAATTTCCACATGGATCATTTCTTTCCCGTCCTGTATGGCTCCGACAATCTCATCGCTCAGCGGCCCAAAATCGTCAACAGAACCGTTCGCCCGGATGATCAGGGATGTAATATTGGAAGGTTCATCTCCCCAACTGGTCAAAAGAAAGGCAAGATATCCGCGGCTGCTCCGGACATCTTCAAACCGGAACGTGAACTCGATAGTATAAGAATCTGTCCACGGCATTTCCGGAAGGATAGCATATGTACGCAGGTCATCGTTTGTAACAATCCGCAGCATATCATCGTCCAGCAGCAAAACGGAATCCGGTGAACTGTTTGTTCCTTTTCGGATGCCTGCTTTGTAAATCGGTTTTCCGCTTACATCCGCAAAATCCTGCCGATAGAGCACTTCACCGGTTTTATATGAATCCGCATAAACAGAAACGCCCAGCAGTACAGTCAGAAGCAGAACAAATACGGATACATACATTCTTTTTCGCATGCCGAACCTCCCTGAAGTATTCACGAAATATACATAATTATATTATAAAGATTCCCCTGTCATCCGTCAAGGGGGTTTTCACCATTTCTTCCGTATTAAGACTATTTCTGTCAGTTTTATACAAAAAATACACACTATTTTCGGTCATATAGCGCTGCACACTGATAGTTTATGCATTGGATATACATTCCGTGATAAATGAAACAGAAAGAACTGTTTGAGAAATACACCGGCTGTGTGCGAGAGTATCAAACTATCGCAGGTATTGACACATCTCGCCAACCTGTCGGGAAGTTGCTGCCTGTTATAAATATCCCATCGAATCCTGCTGAAATTTAACACTTTGTGTCTTTTTCAGAAAACCTATTGTATTTTCATCAAATCGGATGTATAATACTAAATGAAATAAATACAGGGGAGCTTGTGTTTGCAGGCTGAGAGGAAGTAACCGAACTTCGACCCTTGAGTATTCGTCTATGACGAAACTCGACCTGATGCGGATAATGCCGCCGTAGGAAGTCATACACAAGGATTTTTTACAGGAGGCATCCCCCCACGGGTGTCTCCTGTTTTTATTTTACAATCAAATACACGGGGAGCTTGTAGTACAGGCTGAGAGGAAGGTACAACCTTCGACCCGCCGGTTTCATGAAAACATGAAACACAACCTGATTTGGATAATGCCAACGTAGGGACTTTTATGCGCGTCACGGGAAATTTCCAGATCGGAGGTTTCCCGCATTTTTATTTTAGGAGGTGCAATCATGGTAAAAGTAAACGGAACAGAAATGGATATTGCCGGAAAGACAGTATCAGAGTATCTGGCAGCAACCAATTATGACCCCAAACGAATCGCAGTTGAGCGTAATGGCGACATCGTATTCAAGTCTCAGTACGATGTTACCGTTCTCGAAGATGGCGACAGTTTGGAAATCGTCAGTTTTGTGGGAGGTGGTTGATTGATCCCGTCTAAAAAAGAATGGACGGATGCATTGATTGCCCGTCACGGACTTGACCTTCACAAACGATTTTCTTCCGCAACTGTCGCAATTTGCGGCCTCGGTGGTCTGGGCTCGATTATTGCCATCTCTTTGGCAAGGGCCGGTATCGGCAAACTGCTGCTGATTGATTTTGATCGTGTAGACATAACCAATCTGCACCGTCAGCAGTACAAGGCAAATCAAATTGGTCTCTATAAAGCGGATGCTCTTGCGGAAAATCTGTCAGAGATTGCCCCCTATACGGAACTCCAAACTGTGACAGAAAAGATCACGGAAGAGAATTTTTCAGCTCTCCTGAAAGATGCGGATATTGTATGCGAAGCATTCGACAATGCAGAAGCCAAGGCAATGCTTGTCAATGGAGTCCTCGAGCAATTACCCGATTGCTATTTGGTTGCAGCTTCCGGTATGGCCGGAATGGATACCCCAAACACCATCAAGACACGAAGAATAATGAAACGATTTTACTTATGCGGTGATGAAGTCAGCGATGTGGCAGATACCATTGGGCTGACAGCCCCTCGTGTTATGCTTTGCGCCGCACATCAGGCACACACCGTCCTGCGTATTCTCGCAGGCGAATATGAAGTATAAGAAAGAAGGATTTATTATGATTAACAACGATAAGCTCGTTATTGGCGGTCACGAATTTAATTCCCGTTTTATTTTGGGTTCCGGTAAGTATTCCATGAAGCTCATTGAAGTTGCAATAAAAGATGCCGGTGCAGAAATCATCACCCTTGCCGTTCGCCGTGCAAACACCAAGGAGCACGAAAACATTTTGGACTACATTCCCGAAGGCATCACCCTTCTGCCCAACACCTCCGGTGCGAGAAACGCAGAGGAAGCTGTCCGTATTGCCCGTCTCGCAAGAGAACTGGGTTGCGGCAATTTCGTCAAGGTAGAAATTATGCGCGATACCAAGTATCTATTGCCCGATAACCAGGAAACCATCAAAGCTACCGAAATCCTCGCAAATGAGGGCTTTGTGGTTATGCCGTATATGTACCCCGATCTGAACGCCGCCCGTGATATGGTGAATGCCGGTGCCGCTGCCATTATGCCGCTGGCTTCTCCCATCGGTTCCAACAAGGGGCTGGCAACCAAAGAATTTATTCAGATTCTCATTGATGAGATTGATCTGCCTATCATCGTGGACGCGGGTATCGGCAGACCTTCTCAGGCTTGCGAAGCCATGGAAATGGGTGCGGCGGCAATTATGGCAAACACCGCCCTTGCAACCGCAGGGGATCTGCCCTTGATGGCATCAGCTTTCCGTCAGGCTATTGAAGCAGGCAGAAAAGCATATCTGTCCGGTCTTGGTCGTGTTCTGACCCGTGGTGCTTCTGCGTCCGATCCTCTTACCGGCTTTCTGCATGATTAAGGAGAACTGCTATGGAAAATCAATTTTTCGTTGATTCAGAGTACCTGACACCGGAAGCTCTGGCGAAAAAGCACCGGCTGGAAACAGACCCTTCCAGCCGCAAGAATCACATGGAATATCTGCCGGGGATGGAAGTAATCGAATCGGATGTATGTGCCAGTGTAATGGCGCAGATGAAGTCCTATGATTATTCAAAATATACCATCGCTGATGTGAAGGCTGCTTTGGCGCATGACCCCTGCACGATCGAAGATTTCAAGGCACTCTTATCTCCTGCGGCCGAACCGTTCCTTGAACAGATGGCGCAGAGAGCAAGACTGGAAACCAGCAGACACTTCGGCAACACCGTGTATCTGTTCACTCCTTTGTACATTGCCAATTATTGCGAGAACTACTGCGTTTACTGCGGCTTCAACTGCTATAACCATATCAACCGCATGAAGCTGAATATGGAGCAGATCGAGCATGAAATGAAAGTCATTGCCGATTCCGGTATGGAGGAAATTCTGATTCTTACCGGCGAAAGCCGTGCGCAGAGTGACGTGAAATACATCGGCGAAGCCTGTAAGTTGGCAAGAAAGTATTTCCGTATGGTGGGTCTGGAAATCTACCCTGTGAACACCGATGAATACAAGTATCTCCATGAGTGCGGTGCTGACTATGTAACCGTGTTCCAGGAGACCTATGATGCGGACAAATATGAAACACTCCACCTGCTCGGTCACAAACGTGTGTGGCCATACCGCTTTGATGCACAGGAACGGGCACTTCGCGGCGGCATGCGGGGAGTTGCATTCTCTGCGCTTCTTGGATTGTCCGATTTCCGCAAGGATGCTTTGGCAAGCGCACTTCATGTGTATTATCTGCAGCGGAAATATCCCCACGCAGAAATGTCCCTGTCCTGCCCCAGACTGCGTCCCATCATCAACAATGATAAGATAAATCCCCTTGATGTAGGTGAAAAACAGCTCTGTCAGGTGCTTTGTGCTTATCGTATTTTCTTACCGTATGTTGGTATTACGGTATCTTCCCGTGAAAGTGCAGAGTTTAGAAACGGCATCGTAAAGATTGCCGCCACCAAAGTTTCCGCAGGGGTTTCCACCGGTATCGGCGACCATGAAAGCAAATACACCGGCAAGGAATCCGATGCTCTGCAGGGGGACGAGCAGTTTGAGATTGACGATAACCGCAGTCTTGACAAGATGTATAAGGACATTGCAGAAGAAGGTCTGCAGCCGGTGCTCAATGATTATCTGTATGTATGAGGTTGAATATGAAGAAATTTGATACGAGTCTGTATTTTATCACCGACAGCACGGGGGTCTCGGAGGAAGAATTTCTATACCGCGTGGAACGTGCGCTCATGGGCGGCGTGACCATTCTGCAGCTCCGTGAGAAAAATAAAACCACCAGAGAATATATCACTCTGGCGGAAAAGGTACATGAACTTACTAAGAAATACGCCGTACCGCTGATTATCGATGACCGGGTGGATGTTGCTCTTGCCGTGAATGCGGAGGGTGTACATCTGGGCGCGGAGGACATGATGATTGAGGCGGCACGGAAAATTCTCGGTGAGGACAAGATCATCGGAGCAACGGCGAAAACCGTACCGTGGGCACTGGATGTGTACGGACAGGGTGCGGATTACCTTGGCGTGGGTGCGATTTACCCCACCACAACCAAAGTAAAAACCGTGCTCACCTCCACCGATACCCTGCGGGATATCTGCAAAGCCGTACCGATTCCCGTCAATGCCATCGGCGGGCTGAACAAGGGGAATATTGATGTTCTCGCCGGTATTCCCGTTGCCGGAATCTGTGCGGTATCCGCCATCATGAAAGCGGAAGATCCAAAGATTGCGGTAGAAGAACTGAAACAGAGAGCACACGAGCTTGCGCTGATTTAATCAAAAAGCGGCAGATTGGGGGCACCACCTTATGCCGCTATAGAAAACGATGCTGAAAAACGAAAGGAGTAAAAACAATGAAAATGAAAACAGCATTGACCATTGCAGGAAGTGACTGTAGCGGAGGCGCCGGTATTCAGGCAGATATCAAAACCATGACCATGAACGGTGTTTATGCCATGAGTGTGATTACCGCACTGACGGCCCAGAACACAACCGGCGTAAGAGCGATCGAAGAATCCACTCCGGATTTCCTGCGTAAGCAAATGGATGCGGTATTTGAGGATATTTATCCCGATGCCGTGAAGATCGGCATGGTAGCATCCAGCGAGCTGATCCGTGTGATTGCGGACAGGCTGAGATACTATGAAGCAAAGAATGTGGTCATAGACCCCGTAATGGTGGCAACCTCCGGTTCTGCTCTGATGAAAAACGATGCAGTACAGACTCTTATCGAAGAATTGCTGCCTGTTTCAACGCTTGTGACACCGAACATTCCCGAAGCACAGGGTCTCTCCGGTATGACCATTGAAACGAAAGAGAACATGGTGACTGCTGCAAAGCAAATCGGAGACAACTGTCATTGTGCAGTTCTGCTGAAAGGCGGTCACAGCATTAATGATGCAAATGATCTGCTCTACACAAACAGCAAACTGTTTTGGTTTGAGGGCAAGCGTATTGACAATCCCAACACCCATGGCACAGGATGTACGCTTTCCAGTGCCATTGCATCCAACCTTGCCAAGGGATTTACTCTCGCCGAATCCGTACAGAGAGCAAAAGAGTATATCTCCGGTGCTTTGGCGGCAATGCTTGATCTTGGCGAAGGTTCGGGCCCGATGAATCACGCCTTTGACTTACAGGGTGAATACGCAAAGGGGGTAACAGAATGAATACCGTAAAAAGACTGCTTGACGCTGCAACAGAGGGCTGAAACATTCGCTGGATGATGCAGAGACTCTTTCGTATACAAGTACGTCACAAGTAACGTACTCCCCCGCAAAACATCGACTGCATCGGTTAAGCATGGAAAACTGTTACTTATAAGAATTTTCAAGTAATAATGGCTGCTAAAAATACCGCCTGTGGAAATTTCCAACGGGCGGTATTCTTATCTGTATTGCAGATATTCCATAACATCTTACAGCCAGAGAAGCCGTCTTGCTGCTTTTCAGAGTAATGCCAATATCACGATTCGCAGGAATAGTCAGCGGTTTAGCGACGATCCTGTCAAGAAAACATAAAGAAATTAAAGAACCTCACTTCTGTCCAACTTGGGCAGAAGCATTCATTGAAAACAGTCGTTTCAAGTATTTTTCAAAATTACTGCGTTACAAAGCCCCGGACAAGTCCGGGGCCTGTATGTACCAATCGGTGAATTAGTGAATGATGTAGCGTTCGGTGTCCTTGTCGAACAGGTGAACTCTGGTCATGTCGATAGCAACATTTACGATATCGCCTGCACGGGTAGTGGAACGAGCGGATACACGAGCAGTCATGGAAGTTTCTTCGGCAACCAGGTACAGATAGATTTCAGCACCCATAAGTTCGGTTACTTCTACGTCGCATTCGATAACGGCGTCAGACATAGCCTTCAGGGAAGCCTGGTCATCGTGGATACATTCGGGACGAACACCGGCAACGATTTCCTTGCCAACGTAATCCTTCAGAGCGGGATCAGCAGCCTTTTCAGCAGGCAGCTTCAGAGTGTTGGTACCGAAGGTGATGTAGTAATCTTCGCCCTTCTTGTCCAGAACACAGTTGATGAAGTTCATCTGAGGAGTGCCGATGAAGCCTGCAACGAACAGGTTTACGGGAGAATCGTACAGGTTCTGAGGAGTATCAACCTGCTGAATCAGACCGTCCTTCATAACTACGATACGGGTAGCCATGGTCATAGCTTCTACCTGGTCGTGAGTTACGTATACGAAGGTGGTACCAACTCTCTGGTGGATCTTGGTCAGCTCGGTTCTCATGGCTGCACGGAGCTTAGCGTCCAGGTTGGACAGAGGTTCGTCCAGCAGGAATACCTTGGGATTACGAACGATTGCACGACCCAGAGCAACACGCTGCTTCTGACCACCGGACAGAGCCTTCGGCTTTCTGTCGAGCAGGTGGGTGATATCCAGAACGCGGGCAGCTTCTTCAACGCGGCGCTTGATTTCTTCCTTGGGAGTCTTGCGCAGCTTCAGACCGAATGCCATGTTGTCAAACACGGACATGTGAGGATACAGAGCGTAGTTCTGGAATACCATCGCGATGTCTCTGTCCTTGGGAGCTACGTCGTTAACCAGCTTATCGCCGATGAACAGTTCGCCTTCAGAGATTTCTTCCAGACCGGCGATCATACGCAGAGTGGTGGACTTACCACAACCGGAGGGACCTACCAGAATCAGGAATTCCTTGTCCTTGATTTCCAGGCAGAAGTCGGATACGGCAGTAACGCCGCCGGGATACTTCTTGTAAATGTGTTTCAGGGATAAGCTAGCCATTCAAAAAATCCTCCTTGGATAATTTACACGTTAAAAATTTGATAGAATATGGGATCTTTTCTGCCGGGCTCTGCCGGGCGCAGTCTGAACCCTCTATTACCTGTGCTATATTGTACCAAATCCTGTTCGATTTTGGAAGCGTTTTTTTTACCGAAATTTATTTTATAACTTTGTGCATTGTGTATACAAGTCCCCTGTTTTTTCCGGAAATACTCTTTTCCAGGGCAAATATAATCTTAATTTTATTAAGTTTACAGATTGTTACCAGGCACACCTTTCATGGTCAGACCGATCCGTTTCCGGCGGAGATCCACACTTTTTACGGCAACCTGCACAATGTCTCCCACTGACAACACCTGAGACGGATG
This sequence comes from Oscillospiraceae bacterium, assembly GCA_015064285.1. Taxonomy (GTDB): domain Bacteria; phylum Bacillota; class Clostridia; order Oscillospirales; family CAG-272; genus UMGS1696. Next base: position 75,730 of record SVSN01000004.1, read on the forward strand.
CTTTATATAACGGTCGGTGATCTCGGAAATGTGTACCAGACCGTCTTCATGCACACCGATATCCACGAAAGCCCCGAAATCCACCACATTGCGAACGGTTCCTGTGAAAATCTGTCCTTCAGTCAGCTCTTCCATGGTCAGCACCTTTTCCCTCAGTACGGGCATGGGCAGCGCATCACGGATATCCCGTCCGGGCTTTTCCAGTTCTCCTATGATGTCTGTCAGTGTGGGAATCCCGCATCCCAGTTCTTCCGCCAGAAATGCCAGCCCGTTTTTTTCCGCTTTGGAACGCAGATCCCGCAGACCGCCGGAAGCGATATCTCCATCGGTATAACCGAATCTTGCGCATAGAGCTTTCGCCACTTTATAGGATTCCGGATGCACACCGGTGTTGTCCAGAATCACCTGTGAACCGGGCACACGCAGGAAACCCGCCGCCTGTTCATAGGCTTTTGCGCCGAACCGGGGTACCTTCAGTACATCCGCCCTTTTGGCGAACGCACCGTTTTCTTCCCGGTATTTCACAATATTCTTCGCCGAAGTCTTATTGATCCCGGCAATGTAGGAAAGCAGGGAAGGCGATGCTGTATTCAGATCCACGCCGACCGCATTCACACAGTCTTCCACCACGCCGGAAAGGGCTTCATCCAGCCGTGCGGGCTTCATATCATGCTGATACTGCCCCACACCGATGGATTTCGGATCGATTTTCACCAGTTCCGCCAGCGGATCCTGCAGGCGGCGGGCAATGGACACAGCGCTCCGTTCGGTAACATCGAAATCCGGGAATTCCTCAGCACCCAGTTCCGAAGCGGAATACACGGAGGCTCCCGCTTCGGATACGATGCTGTAGCGCACATTTCCCTTCACCTGCTGCAGGGTTTCCGCAATGAACAGTTCACTTTCTCCGGAGGCAGTGCCGTTGCCGATGGCGATCACATCCACATGATACTTCTCCAGAAGCTGCAGTACCTTTTTCCGGGACTGTTCAATTTTTTCGTGAGGTTTGGTGGGATAGATCACTGCTGTTTCCGCCACAGCACCGGTGGGCGTCACCACGGCCAGTTTGCAGCCGGTACGATACCCGGGGTCATACCCAAGAACGGTCTTCCCTTTCAGCGGCGGCTGGAGAAGCAGATTCCGCAGGTTCATGGAGAAGTTTTTGATAGCCCCTTCGCTTGCGGTATCGGTCAGGTCATTCCGGATTTCCCGTTCCACGGACGGTGCCAGAAGCCGGTCGTATCCATCGCACACAGCGGCGGACAGAATCGGAAAGGCCGGGCTTTTGGGATTGGTGACTACTTTCGCAAACAGCGCATTCAACACAATATCCCTGTCGATTTCCACGCTTACCTTCAGTGCTTCTTCCCGTTCTCCGCGGTTGACAGCCAGTATCCGGTGTCCGGGTATGGTACGGATGGTTTCGCTGTATTCGTAGTACTGGGCATACACGGGAATGTCCTTGTCCATTTTGCAGACGAGCTTCCCGTATTTTGCCGTAAGCTCCCGTACTTCCCCGCGGCAGGCAGGATCATCGGAGATGTTTTCCGCAATGATATCGGATGCGCCCGCCAGTGCTTCTTCTGCGGAGTTGACCTTTTTATCAGGATTCACAAAAGTCTGTGCCAGTTCGTGCAGAGAAGGCGTATAGGCTTTCTTCTGCGCCATAATGGCGTCGGCCAGGGGTTCCAGTCCATGTTCTCTTGCCACGGAGGCTCTCGTACGCCGTTTGGGCCGGAAGGGACGGTAGATATCCTCCACCTCTGTCATGGTCACGGCGGCAGCAATGGCAGCGGCAATCTGATCGGTCATTTTTTCCATGCCGGTAATCAGCGCCCGTACCTCTTCCTTGCGGGTTTCCAGACTGCGCAGGTATGTCAGCCGATCCAGCAAATTCCGCAGTGTGGTGTCGTCAAGACCGCCGGTCACTTCTTTACGGTACCGGGCAATAAAGGGGACAGTGTTGCCGCCGTCCAGCAGATCCACCGCCGCCTGCACCTGTTTTTCGGGCAGCGACAGCTCCTCTGCAAGTTTTTTTAAGATATCCATTCGTGTTCCTTTATAATAATGTAGATTTTTTACAGAATCCTGTCCGCCCAGCGCCGCATCACGGTGGGATCATAGGGCGGCAGACCGGTGAGATAGTGATTTTTATATGCTGTACCGTTTACTGTATAGTCAATCAGCAGGCAGCGCTTTTCGCTGATGACAATGTTCAGTCCGCAGACCTGTACCTTATCTCCGGCAGCCACAGTGCATCTGCCCTGTGTTACCACTGCATCGGTGTCCGCATCGGTGATAGTATACGCCACATCAGCACTTTCTCTGGTATCATTGGTAACGTACAGCGGATACTGCCAGCCGGAAGCCTCGCCCACAAAGACCAGAACCGGCGTCTGGGAGCGTGTGATCCATGTGTAAGCCAGCTTTTTAACATAATAATAGTCTACAACGGCATCGGAAATCTGAGGCCAGCAATCGATCATGTTCCACCAGATGATGCCGGTACGGTTCCATTTCAGTGCTCTTGCCCGTTCAATGAAGAACTTCAGAGCTTCCGCCTGGGAGATCTGGGACAGGAACGAGAAGGTTTCCAGATCTTTCGGTATCTGGGCAAACAGCAGTCCCACCTGTCTCTCCATCAGCTGATTCCGGCCGCTGGATCTGGTGTATCGCAGGTCTTCTGTGCTGTGAGCTTCCCAGGATCGGTTGTTCATCGGCCAGAGATCCTCTTCGGGAATAAACTTCCGGATGCTTTCCGGTGCGGGGCAGCCGTGATAACCGGCTTCTCCGATAAAGGAAGCAGAGCTGTCACGGTAATAGGGATCCTTATACCATGCTCTCGGCCCCCAGGTATGCTGTTCCGGCACGTTGTCCAGCGTGAATCCATCGGGAACTTCCGGCGAAGAGCGGATATAGAACCGATAGGGATCGTGAGCCTGCAGCAGCTTCGGCAGCAGTTCAAAAGCGATCCGGTTATACCGTACACGGTATTCCGGGTAATCGAAAGCCATGTTCTTCTGGTCAATTTCGTTATCGGAAGAATACAGACATACACATGGATGGTTCCGGATCCGGCAGAGCAGTTTTTCGATTTCATCGGAGAGCAGTGCATCTATGGAACCGTCCTGGGGATAGGTGGTATTGCCCATGGCAAAATCCTGCCACAGCAGAATCCCCTCTCTGTCACACAGATCATACAGCAGGGAGTCTTCGTAAATCCCGCCGCCCCAGCACCGGATGATGTTGCATCCGGATTCCGCAATCAGCTGCACGGCCGCCGGAATCCGTTCTTTGGCTCTGCTGTGGAATGCATCCATGGGAACCCAGTTGGTACCCCGGCAGAAGATAGGTGTATTGTTCACATAGAAACAGAATTTCTGCTGTCCCGGTGTGAAATCCCGTTCCAGGCGGATGGAACGCAGGCCGATGGTTTCTGTTTTTTCATCTGCCAGTTCATCTCCCTGCCAGAGCCGGGTTGTCACGGTATACAGATTGGCGTCCCCATACCCCTTCGGCCACCACAGCTTCGGCGACCGTACGGTATAGACACCGTTCATGCTGGAAAAATTGGGTTTGATCTGAAAAGAGAAAGATGACTCCCCGCATACTGCATCCACGGTGATCCGGAAATCTTCCAGATCCGGCGCATCGCTGGTAAACCGGAATGCCCAGCGCAGGGTGGCAGCGGCTTCATTGGCGGCAGAAACGGCAAAGTAGGTCTGGGTCAGACGGGTCTTCTTCCGGCTGTACAAAGATACATCCCGCCACAGGCCTGCCGTCACTATTCTGGGGGCAATGTCCCATCCGAAGCAGTGGGGCGCCTTACGGATATAGGAAATCTGGTTCCGGTTGGCGGTGCCGATCATACCCACGGGATACTCCCGTTCTCTGACGTAATGCATGGCAGAATAGATACAGACGCAGACACTGTTTTCCCCTTTGCGGAGCACACCTGAAATATTCCATTCATGCTCCACAAACATATCTTCCGGGTGTCCGATCCATTCGCCGTTCACAAACACATCCGCCACGGTATCAATCCCGTCAAAACGCAGGATCATCTCCTCGCCTTCCGGAATTTCGTCCAGTTCAAACGTGCGGCAGTAAGCGAAGCTGCAGTGTTCGTATTTGATATATTCGTAGTAGTTGTCCCCAAAGAAGGGATCCGGCGTCAGCCCGGCACGATGCATATCCAGCTGGACATTCCCGGGTACCTGTGCTTCCAGTGCGTGCAGACAGTGTTCCGTATCCGGCGGCCATCCGTACCGGGGATTTTTCCCGCCCTTTTCTTCGATACAGTACAGCTGCCAGGTTCCGTTCAGAGAAAGTTTCATAATCGTCATCCTCCGCAAACATTTCTACAGGTAGTATACCACAACCGCCCTCATCCGTCAATGGAAACCAAACACGAAATTTCCTTAACAAATTACAAAAGCATATCTCTCCCGAAGGAAACATATGCTTTCTGTCTGTATTCAGTTTTTCCTGATGAAAAAAGTGTCTGCCGGAATCTGTGCCGGACAACGCAGATAGACTGTCTGTCCCGGCTCCAGTTGGATTTCACCTGCTTCTATGGGACAGTCTGTGATCATTTCCCACGTTTCAGCAGGGGTATGCAGCATCACAGGATGTCCGCTCCGGTTCACCGCAATCACAATCTGGTGAGATTCACCGTTCCAGGGAGTACGGGCAAACAGCACCGCATATTCCCCGACCTGCAGCAGATGCAGTACACCGTCCTTCAGCACAGGTTCGTCCCTGCGCAGATTGCCGATGGTTCGATAATACGCCAGCAGATCTTCGTCCATGTTATGCCACGGAAAAGGTCTGCGGCAGAAGGGGTCACGATACCCTTCCATCCCCACTTCATCGCCGTAAAACACACAGGGTACGCCGGGCATCGCTGCCATCAGGCTGTACGCCGTTTTGAGACGGGCGATGGCAGTTTTCCGCTGCGCTTCCGTCATGTGCAGCACAGCCAGTTCCGCATTGGTATGTTCTCCCTGGGCTTCCCCGCCAAGGGCTGTCAGGATCCGGATGGTGTCGTGGGTGCCGAGGAAGTTCATCTGGTTCTCCGACGCCCATTTCGGGTACCGGCGGTACAGATATTCCGTTCCTTTCCGAAGGGCATCCGTGTCACCACGGAGAACATAGGCAATCACAGCGTCACGGAGCGGATAATTCATTACCCCATCCAGCTGTCTGCCCAGCAGATACTGCCGTCTTTCTCCATAACTGACTTTATCGGAGGCATCTTCCCACACTTCACCGATGATGGCGGCATCCGGGTTCTGTTCTCTGACAGCTTTTCGCAGTCCGTCCAGAAATTCCACAGCAAGCTCGTCCGCCACATCCAGCCGCCAGCCGTATACACCGGCCTGCATCCATTTTGGGACTACTTTATCGTATATGAATTCCTGCCATGTGGGATCACCGCTGTCCACCCGGGGAAGGATTTTCACGCCCCACCAGCATTCGTATTTGTCCGGGAACTTCTCAAACCGGTACCAGTCGGCATAATCCGACTTTTCGGACTGATACGCCCCCACGGAAGCATAATTCCCTTCCTTATTAAAATACACACTGTCTGAACCGGTATGGTTGAACACACCGTCCAGAATCACACGGATTCCCCATTTTCCGGCATCCCGGCACAAGGCTGCAAGGGCTCTGTCACCGCCGAACATGGGGTCTACCGACAGATAATCACCGGTATCGTATTTGTGGTTGGAAGCCGCCTCGAACACAGGAGACAGGTAAATGGTTCCGGTACCAAGGGACGCAATATAATCCAGTTTTTCCGCAATCCCGTACAGATCGCCGCCGAAAAAGACGTTGTTGTCAACCTCCGCCCCCGGATAAGCGCCGTACTGCGGTATCCCGTTTTCCCAGTCCGGGTCAAGGACAGCATTTTTCTTCCGGTTCATAATTGCTGTCCCGGTTTTATGGAAACGATCCACAAAAATGTGGTACAAAATCCCGTCTGAAAAGCCATCGGGCGCCTGATAAGAGGCGTCATACACCAGAAGCTGCCGTTCCCCGCTGAATTCCTTTGTCAGCGGCGTCAGTTCCACCGGCGCTTCTCCGCCAAAAAACAGTGTCCGTTCATCGTTCAGGATCACACGGTAATGGTAATAAAACAGTCCGCCTTCTTCCATGGAGATATCCAGACAAAGCTGTTCCATGGAAAGAGGCAGTTTCCAGGTTCCGTCCGCCGCCTCAGTCAGGGGATATTCCTTCCAGACGGAGGTTTCTTTCCCCCAGCCGTCGCCATGTATTACCATGGCAATCGTTTTCGCCGGTACCGGCAGCAGGAGTTCCAGGGAGAACAGGATCTGTTCCGCCATGGAGAAAGCTCCAAAGGGAGACAGATCCCGTCCGCCGCCGTTTTTATATTCTCTGATAGAGATCATAGGATTACTTCACAGGAGATGTATGCCAGATGTTTTCCGCATATTCCCGGATGCTGCGGTCGGCTGCAAAGAACCCGGCACCCGCAATGTTGCACAGGGATTTTCTGGTCCATGCTTCTTCATCACGGTAAGTCTTCATCATCCGTTCGTACACATTCATATAGGACTCATAGTCCGCAAGGCACATATACGGGTCGGAAACGCCGTGACTGTACAGGAAGTAACTCACCATATTGGAGAAATTATTACCTGCAAAACTGCCGCGGAGACGGTCGATGGTAGCACGGAGCCGTTCGTTGCTGTCGTAGTACAGACGGGAGGTGTAACCCTGCCGCCACAGCTGATCCACTTCTTCCGAATTCAGACCGAAGATGAAGATATTGTCATCACCAACAGCCTCACGCATTTCCACATTGGCACCGTCCAGAGTACCCAGTGTCAGCGCACCATTGATCATGAACTTCATACATCCCGTACCGCTGGCTTCCTTACCGGCCAGAGAAATCTGTTCACTGATATCGGAAGCGGGCATAAGCACTTCTGCCGTGCTGACGTTATAGTCTTCCAGATACAGTACCTGCAGCAGTTCGTTTGCCTTTTTGTCCTTGCGGATTTCTTCGCCCAGGCTCCAGATCAGCTTGATAATATCCTTGGCCATGTAATAGCCGGGAGCTGCTTTTCCGCCGAAGATAAAGGTACTGGGGATATAATTGCCGTTGGGATTTTCACGGATTTCGTTGTACAGGGTAATGATTTTCAGTACGTTCAGAAGCTGTCTCTTATATTCGTGCATCCGCTTTACCTGTACGTCAAACACAGAGTTTATGTCCAGTGCAATACCGGTTTTGTTGAACACATATTTGGACAGAGTCAGCTTATTTTCCGCCTTGATTTCCCGCAGTCTCTGGTGAATGGCAGTGTCATTTTCGTATTTTTTGAATTCCGCCAGCGTTTCGGGCTGCTTTCTGTAGTCTGTACCGATGGTTTCATCCAGCAGAGAGGACAGACCAGGGTTGGAATAGCAAAGCCATCTGCGGTGTGCAATCCCGTTTGTCACATTGGTGAACTTATAGGGCATCGCCTTGTAGTAATCATGGAACACTGTCTTTTTCAGAATGTCGGAATGCAGGGCAGACACGCCGTTGACTGTATGGGATGCTGCCACGCTCAGGTTGGCCATGCGCACCTGAGAATACCCGATAATGGCCATTCTGGAAATTCTGTCCCAGTCACCGGGGTACATATTCCACAGATCGGCACAGAGACGGCGGTTGATTTCTTCAATGATGGTATAAATCCGGGGCAGCTTCAGACGGAACAGGTAAACATTCCACTTTTCCAGTGCTTCCGGCAGAACGGTATGGTTGGTGTAGGAAACCACTTTGGTCACAACACTCCATGCGTTTTCCCAGGAGTAGGAATAAACGTCCATCAGAATCCGCATCAGTTCCGGTACTACCAGAGCCGGATGGGTATCGTTGATGTGGATAGCTACCTTATCCGCAAAGTTGTACAGCGTACCGTATGCGGTCAGATGGTCGCTGATGATACTCTGCAGGGATGCGGAAACCAGGAAATACTGCTGGGTCAGACGGAGCAGCTTTCCTTCGTCATGTTCATCGGAGGGATACAGCACTTTGGAAATCACTTCCGCATTGGAGGACGCTTCCATGGCCTGTACGTACTGTCCCTGAGAGAACAGAGCCATATTGAACGCCGTGGTATCCACAGCCTTCCACAGCCGAAGTACATTCACCGCTTCGCAGTTACCGCCGGAAATCATCATGTCATAGGGTACAGCACGTACAGTTTCGTAGTTTTCATAAGTGATACTGCACTTGCCGTCCTTCCAGTCCTCATGCACCGTACCGCCCAGACGGATATCGAAAGCCTTGTCGGTTCTGGGTACCAGCCATGTGTCGCCGCCGCCCATCCAGTTGTCGGGCAGTTCCACCTGGTTGCCGTCGATGATTTTCTGCTTGAACAGACCGTATTCATAGCAGATAGAGAAGCCGGTAGCATGGTAATTCTGTGCGGTCAGGGAGTCCATAAAGCATGCTGCCAGACGGCCCAGCCCACCGTTGCCCAGCCCCGGATCCGGTTCCATTTCGTACAGATCATCCAGATCATATCCCATGGAACGCAGAACACTGCGGTAGGTATCCGCCAGTCCCAGGTTCATCAGATTATTCCGGAGAGAACGGCCAATCAGGAATTCCATGCACAGGTAATACACCTTCTTCGGGCGCTGTTTTTTGGCTTTTTCGTGGAAAACCTGTCTTTTTTCCGTCAGAATGTCCTTGACACTCATCAGGGTAGCTTTGTATATCTGTTCCGCATTGGCATCTTCGGGCTTGACACCGAAATACCGTGCCAGCTTGGCTCTCAGCGCGTCGCTGATAATCTCTTCATTGATAGGGGTAACATATTCCATAAATCGAAAAATCCTTCCGTTTGTTTGATTTCCGTCCGGCTTTCATACCACATTATCCTGTTCACCGGCCGGAAAAACGGAAAAGGCAGAGTCTCCAGGTATCCGAAATTCTGCCGTCTCCATGGTGATTATGTGATAACGATTCCCACAATTCACACCTATTATATTTTACTGCAATTTGGTATAAATGTCAATATATTTTTTCGCCGAAACACTCCAGGAAAAGTCCACTTTCATGACATTTTTCAACAATTCAGCCCAGACATCCTTCTTTTCCATATACAGGGACACCGCATATTCTACGGTATTCTTCATGTCATGGGCATTATAGTTGGTGAAAGAGAATCCATTGCCGGAACCGTCGTATTCATTATACGCGTGGATTGTATCATACAGACCGCCGGTTTCGCGCACGATCGGCACGGTACCATAACGGGATGCGATCATTTGTGCCAGACCGCAGGGCTCGCTCTTGGAAGGCATCAGGAACATATCCGCCCCGGCATAGAACTTTTTGGACAGGGACTTGTTGTATTCCAGTTTGATGCAGACTCTTCCGGGAAAACGGTCTTCCAGCTTGGTAAAGAAATCTTCCAGCTCAAATTCACCGGTACCCAGCAGGACAAAGCGCAGATTGGTTTCCGTCAGGATCTCTTCAATGACTCTGGTCACCAGATCAAAGCCCTTGTGAGAAGCCAGACGGGACACCATTGCCAGAATCGGCGTATTCGGTGCATGGGGGAATCCGCATACATCTTCCAGTTCCGCTTTGCAGGCTGCTTTGCCGGACAGATCTTCCGCTGTGAAGTTTTCTGCAATTTCCGGATCTGCCTCAGCGCTGTAGTAATCCACATCGATCCCGTTCACGATGCCGCAGAGTTTATCCTGGTTGGCACGGAGGATATGATGCAGGCCGCTGGCATAGTACTCGGTGAGGATTTCATCCGCATACCGGCCGCTGACGGTGCTGACCATATCAGAACACACGATAGCACCCTTGAGCAGGTTGATGCAGCCGTTGTATTCCACCACGCTGCGGTCCCATTCCGCCAGTTCGAAGATATCGCCCAGAATGGAGAAATCGTAGATGCCCTGATAGTCAATGTTATGGATGGTGAACAGGGTTTTGATGTTCTGGTAGGCGCTCAGATGGGCGTACTTGCGCTTCAGGTAGATCACAGCCGGTGCAGTCTGCCAGTCGTTGGCATGGAGTACATCCGGGTAGAACTCCACGGCAGACATCAGTTCCAGAATGGCTTTACCGAAATAGGCAAACCGTTCAGCGTCGTCAAAACTGCCGTAGAGAGCAGAGCGGTTGAAATAGTATTCATTGTCGATGAAGTAGAATGTCACGCCGTTTGCCTGTGTCTGCCAGATACCGCAGTACTGGTTCCGCCAGGCCAGCTTCACATTCAATTCGCAGACCATTTCGATTTCTTCCGCAAATTTCCGGCGGATTGTCGGATACAGCGGAATCACCACACGTACATCTGCGCCTTCGCCCAGTTCCTTTTTTACAGCCTGCGGCAGAGAACCGACAACATCTGCCAACCCCCCGGTGGATGCATACGGCAGCGCTTCCGAAGCGGCATATAAAATTTTCATACTGAATTTCCTTTCTTCCTTTCCATCTCCGGAAACACCGGAAACAGAATCAGCTTTGTCCTTTCCGCTCAGACCATCTTACCCTTGGTGATATAGAAAGGCTGTACTTCCGCACCGGCCAGCATCCGGTTGTCACGTACCACAGCGTTCTTGTCGGTAATCACATGGTTCAGGAAGGCACCGTCGCCGATGATGGTGTCCTGCATGAGAATACTGTTCTTGACCGTTGCATTCCGGCCGATTTTCACACCACGGAACAGGATACAGTTTTCCACAGTTCCCTGGATGTCACAGCCGTCAGCAATCATGGAATTCTGTACATTGGAATTCTGACCGTAATGGGAAGGCACGGAATTGCGGACCTTGGTATAAATCGGACGGTTCTTTACGTTGAACAGAGCGTTTCTTGCTGCAGGATTGGTCAGCAGATCCATGCTGTGGGTATAATATTCCGCAAAAGAAGTGATGGTAGCAAAATAGCCGTCGTACTTGTAGATGCGGTAGTTGGCATGCTTCATGTTTCTTGCCATAACATCTCTGGTCATACTTACGTAGTTATGGGCAACAGCGTCCAGAACCACCTGCTGTAAGTATTCCGTCTTCATAACAACGATATTCAGCGCCACATCCGCCTTGCCGGAGAAGTTGGTGGGATAGGACAGGATATCGGTAATCCTGCCTTCGGGATCGGATTCGTACAGTACATTGATTCTGGCCTGTTCAGGAGTCAGATCCATGGTCTTTACAGCTACAGTGATATCCGCGTCGGTCTTGATATGATAATCAATGATATCGTTCAGATCCACGTTGCAGATTACATCACAGTCGGAGAGCACTACATAATCATCCGTGATCTTCTGGATGGAATAGCTCACGCCCTTCAGCGCTTCCAGTCTGGTCTGGAACTGGGCATTGGTGTTGCTGGCATAGGCAGTAATATAAGGCGGCAGCAGTTTGATACCGCCGGAACGGCGTGCCAGATCCCAGTCTTTACCGGAACCGATGTGATCCATCAGAGACTGATAGTTCAGGTGGGTAATCAGGTTGATATTATAAATATTGGAGTTCACCATGTTGGACAGGGTGAAGTCAATGAAACGGTACCGGCAGGCATAGGGCACGGATGCCATGGTGCGCAGCCGGGTCAGTTCAGGAATATTATGATCATGAATGTTGGAAAAAATGATACCAGATGCAGACATAAGGCGACCTTATCCTTTCTTTTTATTCTTACTCTTTCGACAGCTTGTTATCTTTCAGCCATTCCCGGTTGACCATGGTACCGCCGGGGATGTCAGCGCCGGGGATAATGTTCAGATCGGAACCGATTACGGTGATCTGTTCATCAGCACTGCGGGTACGGCCCACAACTGCCCCTGCTCCAATGGTGGTGTCGCTGTCGATGATGGAATAATTGACGGTTGCACCCTCACCGATGGTTACACCGGAGAGAATAACGGAATCCTTGATATACGCGCCTCTGGCCACCTTTACGCCGCTGGACAGAACGGAATTTTCCACGATCCCTTCGATTTCGCAGCCTTCAGTGATGAGAGAGTTGGTGATCTTTGCATATCCGCCGACAAAGTGGGGCGGAACAGCATTGTTGCGGGAGTAGATACGCCAGTCACGGTCACCCAGATCCAGCTCGGAGTTCTCGTCCAGCAGATCCATATTGGCTTCCCACAGGGACTGAATGGTTCCCACGTCTTTCCAGTAGCCGGAGAAGGGATATGCATACATACCGCAGCCGTCTGCCAGCATATTGGGAATGATGTTCTTACCGAAGTCCTTGGAAGAGTTGGGATCCGCTTCATCGGCGATCAGATACTTTTCCAGAATATCTCTGTTGAAAATGTAGATACCCATGGAAGCCTTGGTGCTCTTGGGAACCTTGGGCTTTTCTTCAAATTCCAGAATCTTCATATCGTCGTCGGTATTCATGATCCCGAAACGGCTGGCTTCTTCCAGAGATACTTCCAGCACAGCGATAGTACAGTCAGCCCCCTTGGCCTTATGGGCTTCCAGCATCTTGTTGTAGTCCATCTTGTAGATATGGTCACCGGACAGAATCAGTACATAGTCCGGATCATACCGGCGGATGAAGTTCAGGTTCTGGTAAATGGCGTTGGCAGTACCCTTGTACCAGTCTGCACCGTCCTTGCCCTGATAGGGAGGCAGAACCGTTGCGCCGCTCTGGCTCCGGTCCAGATCCCAGGGACTGCCGCTGCCGATGTACTCGTTGAGCACCAGAGGCTGATACTGGGTCAGAACCCCAACGGTATAGATACCGGAATTGACGCAGTTGGACATGGGAAAGTCAATGATCCGGTACTTGCCGCCATAGGGTACGGCGGGTTTGGCGGTCTTCTCTGTCAGTGTGTACAAACGGCTTCCCTGCCCGCCTGCCAGCAGCATTGCCACACACTCCTGCTTTTTATACATATCTATATCCCCATTCTGCCGTTACACGGCGCAAAATTTTGTCTGTTTCTGTCAGTTCAGCTGTTTTCTCAGCACTACACCACCCAGTGCCGGCAGTGTAAGAGTCACCTGATTCTTCCGGCTGCCGTTTTCGTCCGTGACAGCCACGGAACGCACCGTATCTTCGTTCAGCCTGTTTCTGCCGCCGAATTCATACCGGTCTGTGGTGAGTACTTCTTCATACCGCCCCATTTTGGGCACAAACAGCGTATACCCTTCTCTGACCACCGGTGAGAAATTCAGGATCACGATCAGTTCCTGTCCCTTTTTGTCCCGTCTCCGGTAGGAAAGAATATTCAGATCTGCCTGATCCGCATCAATCCAGGCAAAACCGTCTTCTGTATCGTCAATATCCCAAAGAGGAGAACTTTCCAGATACAGATGGTTCAGTGCTCTGAAAAACCGCTGCATTTCGATATGCCTCGGATAATCGATCATAAACCATTCCAGCTGGCCTGTATAGTCCCATTCCCGGAACTGGGCAAATTCGCAGCCCATGAAGGTAAGCTTCTTTCCGGGCATGGTCATCATATAGAGCATGAATGTCCGCATCCCGGCAAACTTATTGTCATACTCCCCGAACATCTTGTCCACCAGGGACTTTTTCCCTCCGGAAACATCTGTATGGGAAACCGGAAGGATATGATGATCCCGGAATGCATATGTCAGAGGAGCTGTCAGAGTATCATGGATGTGTTTCCGCTCAATGGGATCACAGCGCACATAGGAGAACAGAGCCTCTGTCCAGTTTACGTTCCACTTGAAAGAGAAACCCAGTCCGCCCTCCGCCACTGCATCTGTCAGCATAGGCAGATCAGCACCGTCTTCCGCAATCATCAGTGCATCCGGATAAGTCCCGTGTACGGTACTGTTCAGCTCCCGGAAGAAAGAGACGGCTTCTTCGCAGATCTGTTCGTCTGCCGCATTGAATTTTCCGTCAGCCTGTTCATAAGCCGGATACAGCATCACGTCCACTGCGTTGACCCGCAGTCCATCTGCATGAAATTCTCCCAGCCAGTACATGGCATTGGAAATCAGAAAAGAACGCACCTCCGGACAGCTTATATCAAAGAACCGGCTGTTTCTGGAAGAATATTCCCGTCTTTCCGGATCACCATATTCATACAGGGGCTGTCCATCGAATTCGTACAGACCGTGTCTGTCTTTCGGGAAAAATGCCGGCACCCAGTCCAGAATCACGCCGATCCCGGCAGTATGCATTTTATCAACGAAATACTTGAAATCCGCCGGTGTGCCATAGCGGGAAGTGGGTGCAAAATAACCGCAGATCTGGTATCCCAGCGATCCGTCATAAGGATGTTCCATCACCGGCAGAAGCTCCACATGGGTATATCCCATATCACTCAGATACGGTGCCAGCATATCTGCAATGGCTCTGTATGTCAGATAATGTGCACCGTCCGTATTGGAAGCCCCGTCCAGCGTTTTCCAGGAACCCAGATGCATTTCGTAAATGTGCATCGGAGCGCTGTAGAAATGATTGTATTTCGGTTTGAACCCTCTTGCTTTCGGACAGACTGTATTCCGGCGTTTCTTCATCCAGTCGCTGTCATGCCAGAAAAAATCCTGCTTTGTATACACAATGGAGGCTGTATTCTGCATGGATTCACTGTAGGCAGCATAGGGATCCGCTTTCAGCCAGGTTACACCGTCCTGTCCGGTTATCGCATATTTATAGAAAGAACCTTCCAGTTCATTTTCCCGTTCCAGAATCAGTTCCCAGATTCCTTCGTCTGTAATGCGGGTCATGGGAAGACCATTCTCCCAGTCCGAAAGATCCCCTACCACTGCAATCGATACAGCGTGTGGTGCCCAGACACGGAAAGTATATTTACGGCTGCCATTTTCCGCAAGATCACTGTGAACACCCAGGTATTCCCAGGCTGTACAGCATGTTCCGGCGTGAAAAAGCGCCGCAGACAGATCTGTTTCTTCCTCTGTATCCGTATTCACAGGTTCTATGGTTTCTGTTCTTGCAGCTGCATCAGTCATACAGGCTTTTCCTCACTTTCCTGCTTTCCTATGAAACCGACTGGTTCCGCAGCAGATTTTTTACTATGCTTATTATACTATGCTTCTCCAAAAAATTCAAGCATATTTTGGTATATAAATACGATTTGTATACAATTTTTACGTGCTTTTATGACATTTTTCCTAAATCGATCTTTTTTCTCAACAAAATTTCTTCAAAAAGAAGGATTCCATCCGGTAAATACATTTTCACCGAACCGTATACATCCATTTCAGTACAGATCATAAAGAACTATCGACATTTTGAACTTATTTTATTTTGTCTTTTTGCTGATTTTTTCGGCAAAAACACAAAACAGTCTGTGCGAAGATTGTATACTATCTCCGTCACAGACTTGTTTTATCCGTTATGCTTCTTTTTTATTCCGGCAGTTTTCTCAGCTTTGCCAGATACCGCCATGGTTTATCCCGGTCTTCTCCGGCATAATCGATCCCTATCCTGGTCAGATACTGCACCGAGGAAATCTCTGCACCGATATCGGTCACATACAGACGGCTGCCGGTCAGATCCGCTCCGTTCCACTCTTTTCCGATGCCGAAAGCTGTACAGAGTTTTCCGGGGCCGTCCGTCATGGCAAGCTGCTGTTTCTCTGTCATGGAATCCGGTGCGGGATAGACTTTTACCCGTCCGTTTTTTCGCCGGTTTTCACACATCAGACCGATGCCGTCCACCGGCATCACGCTGCGGATCAGAACCGCTTCCGGATTGCCTTCCACTGCCGCTGTAAAATTCAGGCAGTGATACAGACCGTAGATCTGATATACATAGGCAAAGCCACCTTCCCGGTACATGGTTTCGTTTCGTTCGGTTCTTCTGCCGCCGTATGCATGGGAAGCACGGTCAACAATGCCCATATAAGCTTCCGTTTCTGTGATCAGACCGGAAAGAATCCCCTCCGGTGTTTCCAGCACCAGCAGTTTACCAAGACAGCGTTCCGCCAGAGTGCACCCGTCTACTGTGTAAAACGAACGGGACAGCGGAGTATGGATCATGTTCAGTCAAAAGCCACCGGTGTGGTGGGAATGGAACTGCGGGGCGTTGCCATCATGGGTGCCACGGTTTCCCGCCACTTGTTGTAGTGTTCTGTTTCCTTGTGGGCAGCAGCGGCGTCGGCATCCACATATACTTCGTACAACAGGAACTTGTTCGGATCTTTGTTGTCACGGAGCACGTCGAAACGCACATTGCCGGGCTCCTTACGGGAGTTTTCGTGGTTATAGGTAGTGATAGCGATGAATTCATCCACACATTCAGGCTTTACATCAACAAATACAACGGTTGCGAGCATGCTTTTTTCCTCCTTACTTGGCTTCCACAATGCGGAAAAATTCCAGCTCTTCACCGCTGGGACCGTACACGAATGCACAGTTCAGGGTCAGATCCACAGGAGAAGAGTGAACCGGCACTACCTTGGGAGCAGTCTTGGGCTTGGCACCTGCTTTCAGTGCGGTTTCATAAGCAGCGTCCACATCGTCTACCTTCATGGCGAAATGGATATAGCGGTTGTTGATGGATTCATCGCCTTCCGCACCGGCAAACAGCTCCAAAATCCCGCCATCACCCAGATCCAGCATAGCGATTTTTCTGTCACCTTCACCCCAGCTGGTATAGAACTTCATGCCGAGACCTTCGGTATAGAATTTCAGAGCGGCGTCAAAATCCAGCGCCTTCAGAGCTACATGATGGAAACCCATTCCCTTGATGATTTCGTTAGCCATGATATTTTCCTTTCTTATATGCAGGATTATGCAGAATGTTTTGTTATCGACAGAATGCCTGCCGTTCTTTTTAATAATACCGTACGCTGGCCAGAACCTTACCGAGAATGGTAACTTCATCCACAATAATGGGTTCCATGGCGGCATTGCGGGGCTGGAGACGATAGTGTCCTTCTTCTTTATAGAACACCTTAACCGTAGCAGAATCGTCTACCAGAGCCACTACGATCTGTCCGTTTTCCGCGGTTTCCGTCCGTTCCACGATTACCAGATCTCCGTCCAGAATCCCGGCTTCGATCATACTGGAACCGGTTACGCGGAGGGCAAAGAGCTGTGCGTCATGGGAGCGACCTTCTCCTTCCGGATAGCTGATAAACCCTTCGTAATTTTCCACAGCCAGAATGGGCTGACCGGCGGTAACTTTCCCCAGAATCGGTACACGGCCGTTCTGATTCACATCAATGCCATCTCCCATGGCGTCTTCGATCCGCAGAGTACGGCTCTTACCGTTTTCTTTATGAATATATCCCTTCCGTTCCAGCCGTTCCAGATAGGTGTGTACAGTGGAAGTACTCTTGATATCCAGCGCAGTACGGATATCACGGATAGAGGGGGAATAACCGTTCTTTCTCAGATTCTCTTTTATATAGTCGAAGATAAGCTGTTCCTTCGGCGTTAATGGTACCATAATTTATCTCTCTTTCTGTGTCGTGTATGTTGGGCATACTGTTACGAACCCATTATATCATACAAATTCGGGTTTGTAAACACTTGTTCTTGAAGTTTTTTGAAGTTTTTTGAATTTTCCTGTCAATATATTGTGTTTTTTGTCCGTCAGCGATATAATATTCGTACAGCAATGATAATCCCGGAAAGGAGATTCACATATGACACACGTACGTCTGATTTCCGATATCCACAACTGCCATCAGACATTCCACGGCACGGAAAACGACAGCCGGCTGGATCTGATGACCGCACTGCTGCAGGCAGCGGAAGCGGAATCCCCCTCCGCAGGCACGCTGATTCTGGGGGATGTTTCCCTGGATCACTGGGCATGGAACGAGGGCGGATGCCGGCTCTGGAATCCTCCTCAGTCCCGCACATCGGAGTTTATGACCCGCTGGTTCCCTGCCATGCCCCAGCCGGCATACATCACAGCAGGTAATCATGAGCAGTATGGAACAACCGAATGGCAGGAGCGTACCGGACAGCCCCGTACACAGGCAGTGGTGCTGGGAGAGGTGCTTTTCATCCTGTGCGATGCCTTTAGCGGGGATCTGGATCCGACCGAAAACAGTGACGGAACCTATCTGCCCATGGATACGGACTGGATCCGGGAAAAACTGGCGGAATATCCCGGTCTTCCGGTAATCCTCTGTGCACATTATTTTGATTTTGCCAGAGAAAGCAGCGAATTTTCCGATCTTGTAAAAAGTGAGTCCCGGATTCTGGCACTGGCCGCCGGACACACGCACCTCTCCTCCGTTCTTCCCGCCGGAGATACGGGAAAAGTGATTCTGCAGACAGGCAATTTCAGCTACAGCGGCATGAAGGATCCACGGGATTCCTACAGGGGCTGGCGAGAACTGTGGTGGGATGGTGAAAAGTTGTCTTCATGGTATTTTGTACCGGACGGTGACGGGACACACAACGGTGAAACCTTCCGGATAGAAGCGCACCGGCAGGATTTCTGGGAAGGAACCTTCCGTATATAAATACATAAATTTTTCTGTATAATATCCGCTTTTTTAGCATGCATCATGCATTCTTTTGCTGTCTTTTGGTGGATTTCACCATTTCAAATGCAGCAAAAAGAGAGCCATTTCCGATTTTGGACAGATTCAGTAAAAAATCTGCATCAGAATGGCCGAAAAAATTCATAAACCATTTCTTGCTTTTTGCATTTATTTACGCTATAATGTATCATAGAAAAAATTTGATTTATATACAAGGAGAGTATTCCAAATGACACAGAACAAACACGTCCTGTCCTGGATCGACGAAATGGCCGCCCTGACCCAGCCCGATAAAATTGTATGGATCGACGGTACCGAAGAACAGGCAGAAGCTCTGCGTGCCGAAGCGTGCTCCACTGGCGAAATGATCAAGCTGAACCAGGAAAAGCTGCCCGGATGCTACCTCCACCGCACTGCCGTAAACGACGTTGCCCGTGTGGAAGGCAGAACCTTTATCTGTACCTCCAAAAAGGAAGACGCCGGCAACATCAACAACTGGATGGATCCCCAGGAATGCTATGAAAAGCTGTCCAAGCTGTACAGAGGTTCCATGAAGGGCCGTACCATGTACGTAATCCCCTACTCCATGGGTATCGTTGGTTCCGACTTTGCCAAGTACGGTATCGAACTGACCGACTCCATCTACGTAGTTCTGAACATGCTGATCATGACCCGCGTAGGTCTGAACGTTCTGGAAGCTCTGGGCGACGATGCCGGCTTTATCAAGGGTCTGCACGCTAAGGCTGATCTGGACGAAGAAAACCGCTACATCTGCCACTTCCCGGAAGACAACACCATCTGGTCTGTTAACTCCGGTTACGGCGGAAACGTTCTGCTGGGTAAGAAGTGCTTCGCTCTGCGTATCGCTTCCTTCCTGGGCCGTCTGGAAGGCTGGATGGCTGAACACATGCTGATCCTGGGTGTTGAATATCCTAACGGCGAAGTTAAGTATATCTCCGCTGCATTCCCCTCTGCCTGCGGCAAGACCAACCTGGCTATGCTGATTCCTCCGGAAATCTACCAGAAGCAGGGTTACAAGGTATGGTGTGTAGGTGACGATATCGCATGGCTGCGGATCGGCAAGGACGGCAGACTGTGGGCTGTAAACCCCGAAAACGGCTTCTTCGGCGTAGCTCCCGGTACCAACGAAAAGTCCAACCCCAACGCGCTGCATACCACTATGAAGGACACCATCTTCACCAATGTTGTTCATAACACTGCCGACAACACCGTTTGGTGGGAAGGTCTGGACAACAATCCGCCCCAGCCCGGCAATGCCATCGACTGGAAGGGCAATCCCTGGGACTGCACCAAGTACGACAAGAAAGACAAGTCCACCTGCGGCGCACATCCCAACTCCCGTTTCACCGCAAAGGCGATCAACTGCCCCTGCCTGTCCAGCGAATTCGATTCTCTGGCCGGTGTTCCGATCTCTGCCATCGTATTCGGCGGCAGACGGGCTAAGACCGCTCCTCTGGTATACCAGTCCACCGGCTGGCAGAACGGTACTTTCGTAGGTTCCATTATGGCTTCCGAAACCACCGCTGCTGCTGCAGGCGCTGTAGGCGTGGTTCGCCGCGACCCCATGGCAATGCGTCCCTTCGTTGGCTACAACATGGGCGACTACTTCAAGCACTGGCTTGACATGGGCAAGAAGATTCCCAATGCTCCTCAGATTTTCCATGTAAACTGGTTCCGTACTGACGATGACGGCAACTTCATCTGGCCCGGTTTCGGTGACAACATGAGAGTTCTGCTGTGGATCCTGGCCCGCTGCGAAGGCAAAGTTGACGCTGTGAAGACTGCTATCGGTTATGTTCCGAAGGCTGAAGACATCAACATCGAAGGCCTGGATGATGTTACCATCGACACCATCCGTGAGCTGGTTTCCGTGGATACCGAATCCTGGAAGGCTGACATTGACAACATCAAGGAATTCTACAACCTGGTTGGCGACAGAGTTCCCGCTGAACTGTGGGAAGAACTGGCCGGTCTGGAAGAAAGACTTGGTTAATTTCCGAACAGATACTCCTATCCGATAATCAGATGGGATAGCATTTGAAATCATTAACACGCACAGTAGTTTCGGCTTCTGTGCGTGTTTTTGTTTTACCGTCAGTCTGCTGCGAAATTCTGCACCGGACTCAGTCCGATTATCCAGCAGTAACCCCCTCTGTTTATTCATACAGGTTGTGTTTACAAAGTCATTCTTTCACACCATAGTCCCAGTTTGTTTATAAACCCCAAAATCAAATATTCACAAAAAAACGGCTATATCAAATTGAATTGACCCCAAAAAGTTAGACAAAAATATAGAACAAAAACTGTTCAAGCTACCGAAAGGGCTTGTTGTCTGTAAATAGCAGGCGGCAGGCCCTTCAGCTTTGCCTTTCTACGCCGGAAATTGT
>SVSN01000063.1 GCA_015064285.1 Oscillospiraceae bacterium
GAATACCTCTTCTGCGAGTATTTCCATTTTCGTATATTTTCTTGCCATGACAAAACCTCCTGCTGTAGTTATATTCTACAACAAGAGGTTCTTTTTGTCATTGTCTATTTTTCGGGGGATAGTCTATCCGTTGTCCGGGGGTTTTTTACGCTTGTTTTCAGCCGGAGTTATTTCACGAGTTCTACACAGTCCAGGCCGCAGAACACCAGACCGGCGGCGGAGTCTGCTTCCTCACGGCAGACAACTTCGAGGATTTCCTTTTCCGGATGGGGGTTGACCCATTCCAGCGCCATCAGCGTCACAGGATCCCCGTCTTCCGTATGGGTCTGCAGGATGGGATCGGCAAACCATGTGCCCACATAGCCCATATGCCGGTAATACTGTTCGGGCAAGGGGGCACCCCAGCGGTATTTCCAGCAGCGCACGTTTCCGTCGTATTCCACCGCAATTTCTTCCGCAGTTCCGTCCGCATACCGGACTTCATAGGTGCCGATCCGGGTCAGCGGTGTCCAGGCAATTCGTTTTTCTCTGTGCAGGGTGGTGTGGATAAAGCGCAGTGCGTCTGTGGTTTCCCGGATGGGGACAACAACAGGTTCCCGCAGCAGACAGGGTGTCCGGTCGATTTCTGCACAGGCTTCTCTGAGGGCATAAGGTACCCGTCCGGCGGTGACCGGTATGCTTCTGGCCCAATAACTCCGATGGAAGCCGTTCAGTCCTCTGATATTATCGCGGATTGTCATGATCAGGGGGAAGAGAATCTTTGCGTATACTTCCCGGCAGTCTTCCCGGTAGGTGTCCGACCAGAGCATTTCTCCCGTGTACATCAGATCGTACAGCTTGCCCTTTTTCGCCAGTGTGTATTCATCAATCCGGCACCAGGTGGATACCTGACCTCCAATCATCCGATCTTTTTTAGCCCGGCTTTCATACCGGGGATAATGGCTGGAATACAGATTGCCCATGACCACATTGTAGCCGTAGGGGAGCAGATGGTCTTCCATGTCCAGATTAAAATGGAAATACCAGATGAAGTCCAGCAGAACAATATCCTTCGGAAGCCGCTCCACGGCAGGCCAGGTTTTGTATGCTTCCGTAGGCTGCATCATGTCCGCCCAGATCATCATCCGCAGTCCCTTTTTGGCCAGATAATCGTGCATGGCCGTCACGTGCATTTCGTACAGCACATCGTGGGGTACATCCTTGCACTTGGGACAGAGCCCCACCTGATAGATTTCGTCATGCCCCATATGGACGAACCGGGGCGGCTTTACCACATCCACAATTTCGTCGATCAGGTCATAAATGATTTCATAACTCTTGGGGTTCTGGGGGCAGTAGGAATGGTGGTAGTAGGTGCTCGGCGGCTGGTCGGTGTTCCGGGTGTCCATCTGCCGTTCGGTGACGGATTCATCGGTTTCCGCAATGTCCGGGTGGGCGTAGGTGATGTACTGCACATGGCCGAAGGACTGCACTTCCGGAATCAGCTCAAAACCCAGTTCTCTGGCGTATTCGCAGAACTCCCGTACTTCTTCCTTTTCCAGCAGCTTGCCGCCGCTGTTCATGGAGCCGTGGGGGAATTCGGGAATCTCTCCCGCCATGGATTTCCGGTTGCCTTCCAGCCATGCTTCGCTGATTTCCGGGTGGGAATCAAACCGCATCCCGCCGGCAAATTCCATAATCAGCTGGTTGTAGTGGTAGGGAATCAGAATCTGCTTCAGCAGTTTTTTCAGGAAGGGAATCTCTTCTCTCGGCGGCAGACCGAAGTGGAATCCCCGCATTTCCTTATAGGGCGCATCTTCGATTTCACAGCAGGGAACCCCGTCTGCAGTGGTCATTTCCAAAAGCCGTTCCACGCCGTAGAGCAGCCCCAGCCGGTTGGACGCCTCTACTTTTGCGCCGTCTTCGGATACGGTCAGCCGATACCCGTCCACTGCGATCCCCTCAGTATGACAGAGAGAAACCGTGACGCCGGCAGGTGCGGGAACAGGCACGGGAACACTGCGGATCCAGGAGGCGGGAATGGTATAGAATGCCTTTTTCTCCGCCAGCTTTTCCCGGAAATAGGACAGGGCAAACACGCTGTCCGGATGGCCGTCGTCCTGCATATTGTCCAGCGCTTCCATAGGCAGTCTGCCGTTCTTCCACTGCACGGAAGCAGGGGTGGGATACAGCACAGGTCCATCAAACACGGCGCCGATGATTTCCGGCTCCGCCATTTCCAGATTGACAATTCCGGGGATCATCCGGATGATAAAGGTGTCAGATGATGCGCCTACGGTGATTTCCACGGTTTTGCCGAAGTATTTTCCGTTTTCCGCACGGTGGATTCCCACTGCCTTTTCGCCGTCTTCGGCGGGAATGAGAATCTGTGCACAGGACAGGGCGGAGGCACCGGCCAGCGGCAGACGGATTACGGATACGAATACTTCCTTCTCAAAAGTGATCCGCAGATCCACACCGGTTCCCATGGTGTTTGTCCAGAACCACTGAAAATTGCCGTTGTCCAGCTTTTTCGGCGGGAACGGAATGGCGGTTCCCGCACGGCAGGCTGTGCTTTCCCACCGCAGACCGGAGGAAGGTGCGTTCAGACGTCCGATTTTCATAAGTTTCACCTCATTTTCTTTCCAAAAATGCAGAATGCAGGCACTCCGGGGTGGAATACCTGCATGAAATTACTGTTTGATAGCCTTGGTTTTCCACTTGCCTCTTGCGTAGAAAATGGCGGTCAGTACCGAACCGATCAGCCAGGAGCAGAGCAGGGAAATCTGGATGCAGATGCTCTGACCGTGGGGCAGCTCGGGCGTGGTGGTCAGCCAGGAAATGATGTATGCGATGGGCACACGGATGGCAACGGTGGTGATCAGGGAGATCCACATGGGCGTCATGGTGTCACCGGCTCCGCGCATGATTCCGGAAAGGCTCTGGGTCACGGCAACGGCAATATAGCCCACAGCCAGAATGGTCATCAGCCGGTAGCTCAGATCCACAAGCTCCGCCGTTTCCGTGAAGATTCCCATCAGGCCCTTGCCGAACAGGAGAATAATCAGTGTGATCGCTGTGGAAGTACCCACCGCCATCAGTGTGCCCTGTCTGGCACCCTTGGTGACACGGTCGTAAAGACCTGCACCCACGTTCTGACCGGCATAGGTGGTCAGCGCCGTGCCGAAGGAGAAGTTGGGCATCATGGCAAAGCCGTCCACACGCATAACCACTACGTTGGCGGCAATGAACTGTTCTCCGAACTGGTTTGTCAGGGACTGTACAATGATCATGGCGGAGGAGAAGATGGCCTGGGTCAGACCGGAAGGCAGACCGAGACGCACCAGAGTTTTCACATACTGTGCCCGGGGACGGAGATATTTCAGCTTGAAATCAAAGTATTCCTGCATCCGTGCCAGCTTGATAAGACAGAGTGCGGAGGAGACAATCTGGGCAATGATGGTGGCCAGCGCCACGCCGGGAACACCAAGCCCCAGACCGGCTACAAAGCAGATGTCCAGCACAATGTTGATACCTGTGGCCACCAGCAGATAGAGCAGGGCGGAAACGGAGTCGCCGAGCCCCCGGATGATCCCGCTGAGAATGTTATAATACGCAAGGCCGGCAATGCCCACAACGCAGATGATCAGATAATCGGTACACCAGTCCAGAATGGCGGGCGGCGTGTTCAGTGCCACCAGTGCAGGACGGATAATGGGTGTGGCGACCAGAATCAGAAACAGACAGCAAAGTGCCGTGACCGTAATACAGTTGCCGATGGTCTGGGACAGGCTTTCCCGGTTCTTTGCTCCGAAATACTGGGATACCATGATACTGGCACCGGCGGAAATCCCGATAAACAGAACCAGCAGCATATTGATGATGGGACCGGCACTGCCTACGGCGGAAAGGGCGTTGTCGCCGATGTATTTTCCGACGACGATGGTGTCCACCGTATTGTACAGCTGCTGGGCGATGTTACCGATCAGCATGGGAAAGGTGAACTGCAGAATACTTTTCCACGGGGTACCGACGGTCATGTCCGTGGGAGCGAAGATACTTCTGGGCACGGCGGTTTCTCCTTAGCGTAAAATTTGACTATCTTTCACAAATAGCAGTATACCATACTCTCCGCCGGATTGCAAGTGCGGGGAATTATTTAAGAAGCCGGAATTTCACATTTTTGCGGAAATTCACAAAATGTCGCTTTTTTCCGCGGCAGCCCTGTTATATAATGAAGAAAAGAACAGATTACGGCAAACGGAGTCTGCCGATGCCGGAAAAGGAGCAGAATATGTCAAGGATCCATATCGACTTCCAACGGAAAAAGGGACCCGTCAAGCCCATGCACGCCGTCAACAACGGGGTGGTTCTGGGCCGTCAGAACAATACGGAAACCTACAGAACCGCTGGCTTTCCCTATGCCAGAAACCACGATGCCTCCTACTGCGAGGAATACGGCGTGGAGCACTGTGTGGATATCACTGCCATTTTCCGGGACTTTGACGCGAGTCCCTATCACCCGGATTCCTACGATTTCGCCGTGACGGACGCCTATCTGAAGGGGACAGTGGACGCAGGCACAAAGATTTTCTACCGGCTCGGCCAGCGGATCGAACATACGGTGAAGAAATACAATATCTACCCGCCGAAGGATTTTCAGAAGTGGGCGGTGATCTGCGAGCATATCATAAGACACTATACCGAAGGCTGGGCGGACGGATTCCACTGGGATATGCCGTACTGGGAAATCTGGAACGAGCCGGACGTACAGCCCCAGTGCTGGGTAGGCTCCACGGCGGAGTTCTGTGACTTTTTCTGTACGGTATTTGCTCATCTCAAGAGCACTTTCCCCCATCTGAAAATCGGCGGCCCGGCGCTGGGCGGTTCCTACAGCTTCTGGATGATGAACTATCTGCTGGCCATTCTGCAGAAGAGAGAACTGAAGCTGGACTTTTTCTCCTGGCATCTGTACACTACCGATCCCCATAAGCTGACGGAGGACGCCCTGGAATTCCGCAGACGGCTGGACGAAGCGGGGCAGGAACAGGCGGAGAGTATCCTGAACGAATGGAACTACTGTGAGAGCTTTGAAGGAGAAGCCTTTACCCGTACCGTAGAAACCATCATCGGTATGAAGGGAGCTGCCTTTGATGCCGCCTTCCTGTGTGAAGGGCAGAAAAATCCGGTGGATATGCTGATGTATTACGATGCACGGCCTTCTATTTTCAACGGGATTTTTGATTTCTATACCCTCCGTCCCATCAAGGGATACTATGTGTTCTCCGGCTGGAACGAGCTGTACCGACTGGGAACGGAAGTGTTCTCGGAAACGGATGACGGGGAACTGTATGCGGCGGCAGCCACGGACGGAGAAGATAAGGGTGCCATGCTGGTGTATTTCACCAACCGGCCGGATGCGGAACCGAAAACCGTGGAAATCGATGCGGGGGGAACATTTGATGTGCATATTCTGAGCGGCACGGAAGATGACAGCTTCATGGATACTCTTGTTTTTCCCGGAAAACTGACCATGATGCCCAATACCGTCCTTCGTCTCCGGGAGGCAGCCAGATGAAGCACGCATGGATTGCAGCCGGACTGGCGGCAGCTTTGCTTGTCGGTACGGTGCCGGTACAGGCGGAAAAGACAGATGAAAAACTGGAAATTTCCATCCTGAACTACAACGTGGCGGGACTGCCGAAGCTGTTCGGGAATGCAGCGGCGGATGTGGAAGCCAACCAGCGTGCCATCGGACAGATTCTGGCAGGCAGCGAATACGATATTATCGCCGTGCAGGAGGATTTCGGTTATCACAAAGCCCTTGCTGCAGGTCTTACGGGATATCCTTATACCACCAACCACTCCGGCGGTGTACCGGGCGGTGACGGCATGAATATCTGGGCAAAGTATCCGCTGTACAACGAAACCAGAGAGGCATGGGAAGAAGCCTATGGAATCATCGAAGACGGTGCGGATGAAATGACTCCCAAGGGGATTCTGTACACGGTTGTAGATCTGGGAGACGGGGTGTATCTGGACTTTTACGACATCCACGCCGATGCCTACGGAGACGAAGGTTCTGCGGCGGCCAGACGGGCACAGTACCTGCAGCTGGCGGAAATGATCGAAGAAAAATCCGAAGGCCGTCCCGTGATTGTCACCGGGGATTTCAACATATCCCTCCATCACGGGGACAGCTGCGGTCTGTGGGAGAATTTCATGGAGCCGCTGGGTCTGCGGGATGTATGGATTGAACTGTACAACAACGGAAACTATACGGATTTCTCCGCATGGGCAGATTCCGGGGAAGAGTGGGATTCCATCGAAAAATTCCTGTACCGGAGCGGCGGCGGGGTGGAGATCGATCCTTTGTCCTTCGCTTACACCTATATCTTTGGGGAAGACGAGGTGAGCCTGTCCGACCATCCTGCGGCGGAGGCTTCTTTTACCGTGACGAAAGCAGAAAGCTTTGAACCGTATACTGATACACTGGAAGTGACAAAAGACAGATGGCTGCCGAAGGCATGGCAGATTTTTACCACGGTACTGGCGGATCTGGGGAAGCTGATCACCCATCTGGATGATCTGATCGAATATCTGCAGTGAATATATATCCCTCACGGGTACTCTGCCTGTGAGGGATTTCTGTATTTCGGGGTAACAGGGTAAAACTTTCCTTTAACTTCTTGCGAACAGGGGGGAAATGTGCTATAATGCAGTCATCGGAAATACCAGACTTTGATTCGGAAAATCCTTTTTCCGGATACAGCAAAGGACGTGAATCATATGAAAGTATATCTTGAGAATCTGACCAAAAAATTCCCCAGCCGGAATAAAAAGGATCCCACGGAAGTGGTGGCTGTGGACAACTTCACCTTTGAGATCCCGGACGGCAAGCTGATCGGTCTTCTCGGCCCTTCCGGATGCGGCAAAAGCACGGCGCTGAACCTGATCTGCGGCCTGCAGAAACCCACCTCCGGGAGAATTTTCTTCGGGGATGACGATGTAACCGGTCTGCCGCCGGAAAACAGGGGGGTAGGGCTGGTGTTCCAGAATTACGCTCTGTATCCCCATCTGACCGTACGGCAGAACATCATTTTCCCGCTGGAAAATCTGCGGGGTAAGGATAAGATGACCAAAGAGCAGATGTATGCCAAAGCGGATGAAATTGCGGGACTTGTACAGCTGGACGGCCTGATGGACAGAAAGCCCAGCGAGCTCTCCGGCGGACAGCAGCAGAGAGTTGCCATTGCCAGAGCGCTGGTAAAAATGCCCCAGGTTCTGCTGCTGGACGAGCCTCTGTCCAACCTGGATGCCAGACTCCGGCTCCAGACCAGAGAAGAAATCCGCCGCATTCAGAAGGAAACCGGCATCACTACCGTGTTTGTTACCCACGACCAGGACGAAGCCATGAGCATCTCTGATATGATCGTGGTGATGAAAGCCGGTGTTCTGCAGCAGATCGGCGCTCCCCAGGAGGTGTACGATGATCCGGTAAACCTGTTTGTGGCAAAGTTTTTGGGTACGCCGCCCATCAGCGTTTACAGCGGTTCCGTGAAAGCCGGAAAGCTGTACATAGGGGACGAAGCAGTGATGAACGTATCCGGTGTGGAAGACAGAGATGTGACCGTTGGCATCCGTCCGGAAGGATATATTCTGGACGAAAACGGTCCCCTCACCTGTCTGCTGAACCGGGTGGAAGTTATGGGACGGGACATCAGTGTGGTTTCCACCCATGCCTGCTCCCTGAGCGAAGCAAACCGTTCCATCATCAGTGCGGAAAACCGTGTGGACACCGCTGCCGGTACCGTCCGTTTTGCCCTGAAGCCGGCCAAGGTCTTCCTGTTTGATACAGTGACCGAAGCGCGGATTCCCTTTACGGCTAAATAAGGGGGAACATATGGACAATCAAAGCAGAAAAGGCTGGCTGTACCTGCTGCCCGCAATCCTGTTTCTGGGCGCATTTATGGTATATCCGCTGATCGACGTGTTTATCTATTCCTTTGAGGAAGGCTACAACTCCGCTTCCCAGACCCATATGGGGATCGGAACCTACAACTACGGCTACATCCTCAGAGATCCCTATTTCCTGCAGGCGGTGAAGAATACCTTCATTCTGGTGGTCATCACCGTGCCGCTGTCCACCGGGATTGCCCTGCTGATTTCCGTGGCACTCAGCTCCATCCAGAAGCTGCGTCACCTGTTCCAGACTGTGTATTTTCTGCCCTATGTGACAAATACTCTGGCGGTGGGGCTGGTGTTCATGATTCTGTTCAAGAAAACCGCCTATTCCGACGGGCTGGCCAATCTGATCATCGGTCTGTTCGGCGCAGGCCCCATTGACTTTATCGACGGGCCGTACTGGGCAAAGATGTTCGTACTGTGTTTCTACACCATCTGGGTGGTCATGCCCTTCAAGATCCTGATTCTGACAAGTGCCCTTGCGTCCGTCAAGCAGGACTACTACAACGCTGCCCGGATTGACGGCACGCCCCGTTGGCGTATTTTTACGAAAATCACCCTGCCCATGATTTCCCCCATGCTGTTCTATCTGATTATCACCGGGTTTATCGGTGCATTCAAGGCCTACAGTGATGCGGTGGCTCTGTTCGGTACCAACCTGAATGCGGCGGAAATGAACACCATCGTGGGCTATGTATACGATATGCTCTACGGCAACAGCGGCGGCTATCCCTCCTATGCATCTGCCGCAGCCATCATCCTGTTTGTCATTGTGCTGACTATCACCTGCATCAACCTGCTGGTGAGTAAAAAGCACACCCACTACTGAGAAAGGCGGATATGATATGAATTCTGTATCCTATGAGAAAATCGAAAAATCCGCCGCGGCCCGGAAGAAGATTCTGAACACGGTCGTATATGTGTTTCTTGGACTGTGGGGCGTGATGGTGCTGTTTCCCTTTTACTGGATGCTGCTGACTTCCGTGAAAAGCTACGGCTCCTATAACGCCGAATACATTCCGAAATTTTTCACCCTGACCCCCACTCTGCAGAACTATGCGGACGCATTCACAGCCGTACCGCTGGCAAAATATTTCTTTAACACCGTGATCTTCACCCTGGCCACTACGGCAATCATGCTGGCGGTGATTATTCCGGCGGCCTTTGCCTTTGCCAGACTGCAGTTCAAAGGACGGGATCTGGTTTTCACCCTGTTTCTGTCTCTGATGATGATTCCCAATGAACTGGTGATCATTACCAACTACACCACCATCACCAATCTGGATCTGCGCAACAGTTTTGTGGGGCTGATCCTGCCTTCGGTGGCATCGGTGTTCTACATCTACCTGCTGAAAGAGAACTTTGCACAGATTCCGGACGAGCTGTACTACGCCGCCAAGGTAGACGGTACCTCCGACTGGAAATATCTGTGGAAAGTCATGATGCCCATCTGCCGTCCCACCGTTGTGACCATCACCATTCTGAAGATCATCGAATGCTGGAACTCCTATGTATGGCCCCGCCTTGTAACTGATGACCCGGCGTACTATCTGGTGTCCAACGGGATTCAGGAAATCCGAGAAAACGGATTCGGCAGAGAGAATATTCCTGCCATGATGGCGGCGGTTGTGGTGATTTCCGTGCCGCTGGTGGTGCTGTTTCTGATCTTCCGTAACAAGATTATGGAAGGTGTGGCGAGAGGAGGTACCAAGGGATGAAAAAACTGCTTGCGTTCTGCCTGCTTCTCTGCCTGTGCCTGCCGTTTCTGACCGCCTGTCACGGTGCCAGAGCCCTTGACCCCTTTGTGATGCCGGAAGAATTTGATACATCCCGGCAGTACGAGATTACCTTCTGGGCGAAAAACGATACCAACATGACCCAGGTGGAAATCTATAACCGAACCATTGAGAATTTCCAGAAGCTTTATCCCAACATTACCGTAAATCTGCGTCTGTACACCGACTACGGCAAGATTTACAACGATGTAATCACCAATATCTCCACCCGTACCACCCCTAATGTGTGTATCACCTATCCCGACCATATCGCAACCTACATGACCGGGGTCAACGTGATGGTGCCGCTGAACGACCTGATGGCACACACCGAATACGGGCTGGGCGGCAGTGCGTTGCTCTTTGACGGGCCTGCACAGGATGAAATTGTACCGAAATTTCTGGAGGAATGCTCCTTCGGCGGTGCCTACTACGCGCTGCCCTATATGCGTTCCACCGAAGCCTGTTATGTGAACAAAACCTTCGTGGAAAAGTTAGGGTTCACCCTGCCGGAAAAGCTCACATGGGACTTTGTGTGGGAGGTTGCCGATGCGGCCGCCGAGAAGGATGAGGACGGTACCTACCTTGTCAACGGACAGAAGGTTATGATTCCCTTCATTTATAAGTCCACCGACAACATGATGATCCAGATGCTCCGGCAGAAGGGCGCGGGATACTCCACCGAAGACGGGGAAATCCTGCTGTTCAACGACACCACGGAAGAACTGTTGTATGAAATTGCGGATCACGTGGGAAAAGGCGCGTTCTCCACCTTCAAGCTCTCCGGTTATCCTGCCAATTTCCTGAATGCGGGGCAGTGTATCTTCGGCATAGACTCCACCGCCGGGGCAACCTGGATGGGCTCCGATGCGCCGCTTGTGGACATCAGCGAAGAGAATCTGGTGCAGTTTGAAACTGTGGTTATGGAAATTCCCCAGTTTGATCCGGAAAATCCCGTGATGATCTCCCAGGGGCCCTCTGTCTGTGTGTTCAATAAGGAAGATCCTCAGGAGGTGCTGGCGTCCTGGCTGTTTACCCAGTATCTGCTGACCAATGATATGCAGATTGCCTACGCCCAGACGGAAGGATACGTACCCGTTACGCTGAAAGCACAGCAGTCGGCGGAATATAAGGACTATCTGTCCAGAGCCGGGGAGGACAACGACCTGTACTACCAGATCAAGATGGACGCCACCAATCTGCTGCTCGACCACATCGACGACACCTTTGTGACTCCCGTATTCAACGGTTCCGCTTCTCTCCGTGACGCCGCCGGAGCACTGATTGAAAACGTCAACAAATCCGTACGCCGCAGTCAGACCGTGGATGAGGCATATATGGAAAAGCTGCAGGCGGATATTCTGTCTCTGTACCGTCTGGATCAGAGCGGAGCGGTCAACGGCGGTCTGCAGGAACTGGGAAAAATGCCCGCAGCTTCTGTGGTGCTTCTTGCCTCCATCGGCGGCGTATGGGTTTTGATCGGCCTGTACCTGCTCCGGGAGAAGATAAAAAAATCCGGAAAATAAGCCGCAGGTCTTGACTTTACCGGGATTTGGTGTATAATAAAATTGTGTCAATCCCATTTTTATCTTATTAAAGGAGAACAAAAAAATGAAGAAGATTTTAGCGATTCTGCTGACACTGACCTTTGTATTCGCACTGACTGCCTGCGGCGGTTCCGATCCTGCAGCAAAGAGCGAAGGCGTAATGACCTATGCTGAATACGATGCAGCTGCTATGGACAGCGAAGTTGTTATCGAAGCATATGTTCAGGGCAAGCAGTCCTGGTGGGAAGATAAGGCTACTGTATATGCCCAGGATCCCGACGGTGCATATTTCATTTATGAAATGGCTTGCTCTGCCGAAGATTACGAAAAGCTGACCGTTGGTACCAAGATCAAGGTTACCGGTTATAAGGGCGCATGGGAAGGCGAAGTGGAAATCATGGATCCTACCTTTGAAATCGGCGAAGGCACCTGGATTGCCGAACCCACCGACGTAACCGCTCTGCTGGCCAACGAAGCCGAACTGATCAAGCATCAGAATAAGCTGGTTTCCTTCAAGGGTATGACTGTGGAAGCTGTTGAATACAAAAACGGCGAACCTGGTGACGATATCTACGTTACCCTTTCTCTGGATGGCAATTCCTACAGCTTCTGCGTGGAAGTGTATCTGACCGGTCCCGACTCCGAAGTATATACCGCTGTCGGCGCTCTGACTCCCGGTGCTGTTGTGGATGTTGAAGGTTTCCTGTACTGGTATCAGGGTGCAAACCCCCACATTACCGCTGTTACCGTTGTTGGCTGATTCACGGACAGATTCTGACACAAACAAAAAGCATAAGACCTCCTGTGACTTTGTCATGGGAGGCCTTTTTGTGTCTGCCGCTGATTTTTTGCGATTTCCGTGAAAACTTTCTGCCGCCGTGTTGCAATGCGCGGAGAAATTCTGTATAATGGAAGAAATGAAAAACCAATGCAAAAGGAGAAACAAATGACCAGCCGCGAAAATTATCTTGCCATTGCCAGACGGCAGGGCTATGAATATATGCCGGTGCATTTCAATATGTGCCCCAGCCTGCAGGAACGGTTTGAGCAGTACAGAAAAGAACATGACCTGTTCATTCCCGAAGGTCCGTCCCATGTGGGTTCTCTGCCCATGATCTGTGCAGAGCCTGCAGAATTTGAAAAGTATTACGAAGACAATCCCATCAAGGCGGGCGGTACCATAGACAAATGGGGCGTGGGGCACGAACCAGGCTCCAAAGCAGCTTTCCACATGACCTATATGCGTCACCCCATGGAGAATTTTGATTCCCTGGAACAGATTCAGTCTTATCCCTTCCCGGTGTTCACACCCGAAGGGGCGGACAGACAGAAGGCACAGACGGAAGCCTTCCATGCCCAGGGCAAAGCGGTACAGGGGGGACTTGGCTGCTCTCTGTGGGAACAGGCGTGGTACCTGCGTGGGATGGAAAACCTGTTCTGTGACATGATGAGCGAGGATCCCATGGCGGAAGAACTGCTGGACAGAGTGACCGATGTGGCTGTTGCCCAGATGGAAAGCCTGGCCAGAGCCGGTGTAGACTCCGTATATTTCGGGGACGATATCGGGATGCAGCACACCATCATGATGAGCGAAGAACTGTACAGCGAGTGGCTCAAGCCCAGGCTGAAGCGGCTCATCGACGCAGGGAAAGCCATCAAGCCCGACCTGATCGTGATCTACCACTCCTGCGGCCACGTCAACGAGCTGATTCCGCACCTGATGGAAGCCGGGATCGACGTGCTCAACCCCGTACAGCCGGAATGCATGGAATTCAAACAGATCCATGCGGAATACGGCGATGTGCTGTCCTTCCACGGCACCATCGGTACCCAGAGCACCATGCCTTTCGGTACCCCTGAGGATGTGCGGGAAATGGTATTCAAAAATCTGGATATCGCCGGGAAAAAGGGCGGTCTGTTTGTAGCGCCCACCCACCTGCTGGAACCGGATGTTCCTGTGGAAAACGTTGTGGCCTATATCAAGGCCTGCGCAGAATATACCAGCCGCTGACGGCTTGAAAAGAAAGGAATACAGTCATGATTGATTTTGTGGAAATGAGCAGAATGGTAGAAACCGGTAAGGTCAAGGTTGTCAAGGAACTGGTGAAAACCGCCCTGGAAGAAGGAGCATCCGCTTCCGATATTCTTAACAAGGGTCTGCTGCCCGGCATGAACGCCGTGGGCGAAAAGTTCAAGAACAACGAAGTATACATTCCCGAAGTGCTGATCTCCGCCAGAGCGCTGAACACCGGTGTGAATCTGCTGAAGCCCCTGCTGGCTGCCGGGGATGTGGAAAAACCCGGTACTGCCGTCATCGGTACGGTACACGGCGACCTGCACGACATCGGTAAGAATCTGGTGAAGATGATGTTGGAATCCAAGGGGATCGAAGTGATTGACCTGGGTGTGGACGTAACCGCAGAACAGTTTATCTCCACTGCAAAGGAAAAGGGCGCACAGATCGTCTGCTGCTCCACCCTGCTGACCACTACCATGCCCGAAATGGAAAACGTGGTGAAGGAAGCTGTTGCCCAGGGCATCCGTGAAAAGCTGTTCATCATGATCGGCGGTGCACCCACATCCGATGAATTCTGCAAAAAAATCGGCGCAGACTGCTATACCATGGACGCCGCCTCCGCCGCAGATGCAGCCCTTGCGTGGCTGAAAGAAAAGAACGCGTAAAACAAGAAGTTTCTGATTCATCATACAATCCGAAGGAGGTATGGTATGGATATTACATCCTATGAAGTGCTTGGAAAACTGCCGGATCTATTTATGTTTGAAGACGGCCGGCGGGTAAAGTCTATCGCCGACTGGCGGGAAAGACGGAAGGAAATCTATAAGGATGCCGTGGAGCTGCAGTACGGCCAGACCCTGCCGGAACCGGAAGTACTGGAACTGGATCCCCTGTGTGTACCGAACGCCACGGGCCGGATGAACATCTGGCGGATCACAGCCGGTACGAAAGAAAAGCCTGTTTCCTTCACCATGTATGCCCATAAGCCTGTCGGAAATGGCCCCTGGCCTGTGGTGGTGGACGGTGACCTGTGTTACGGCTGTATGCAGGATCCGGAGATTGCGAAGAAATTTCTGGATAAAGGGATCATGCTGGTGGCTTTCAACCGGTGCGAGATCGTGCCCGATATCCGGAATCCCAAACGGACGGGAAACCTGTACGAAACCTATGCGGACCTGACTTTCGGTGCGCTGATGGCATGGGCCTGGGGCTACAGCCGGACGCTGGATGCACTGATACAGCTGGGGTATGCGGATCTGTCCAGCGTCACCTTCACCGGACTGTCCCGGGGCGGCAAAACCGCACTGCTGGCCGGCGTGATGGACGAACGGGCAACCATTGTGAATCCCGAAGCTACCTGTGCCGGCGGTTCCAGCTGCTACCGGATCCATATGAAAGCCCTGCGGGAAGACGGTACCGAAGCCCGGAGCGAAACTCTGAAGGATATCATCAACGCTTTCCCGGACTGGTTCGGTCCCGGTATGAAGGCATACGAAGACTGCGAGGAAAAGCTGCCCTTTGATGCACACAGCCTGAAAGCGCTGGTGGCGCCCCGTGTGTTCTTTGACTGTCAGGCAAAGAGCGATATCTGGGCAGGCCCGGTGAATACCTACCAGACCAGTATCGCTGCAAGGGAAGTATGGAAGCTGTACGGCAAACCGGAAAACGTACTCTGGTACTGGCGCAGCGGCGGACACGCCCACACCCCGGAGGATTTCGATATGCTGATCGAAGTGATCGAACGGGAACGGAACGGCACACCCCTGTGTGATAAGTTCCAGAAGATTCCCTTTGAAGCACCGGAACCGATACATGACTGGTGCTGTCCGGAAGTTACAGAATAAAAAGAAAACGGTATATCCCGATGGGGTGGGATATACCGTTTTTCAGTTCCACAGGATAAAAATACCTGCTTTATTCTTTGGTATGATCTGTTTTTTTCGGTTGAGGATCAATTCCTGCCTGTGCAGAATTTCATACCGGATTTCGCAGAAAGCATCTGCAGTGATGTTTTTGCCATCCTCCAGACAGGAGAGCAGCACACGTTCCGAATAATACCGGAAAGCTTCTCTGAGGACAGGGATATCATCGCGATTTTCCAGCGATAGTATCCGTTCTGTAAGCAAAGTCTGACAGCCGGTTTCCACAGCATAGAACAAATCCCAGAGCACATCGTAATAATTATTGCTTTCGATTATCAGCTGCCCTGTGCTTACCATTCCGGCGTACAGCGCCTGAAAGAACCGGATTTCTGTCAGAAAATCCTCGTATGTGAATGTGTTCAGCTTTTCTTCCAGAATGACAGCGATCTGCCGGACTTTTTGCCGGAGTTTGTCGGCATCATCGAGAAGATCCTTTTTTTCGTCTGCCGGAAGGTCTGTTCTTTTTTGCAGCCGGGTAAGGGTATTTGCATGCTCCTCTGCAATTTCGTTTGCATAGTGCAGGAGGATCCTGTACTGCCGCCGGATTTCTTTTTCCGGAGCGTCTGCCAGGGAAGCGTACAGTGTGGAAAGCGGTCGGTATTTTTCTTCCAGCATACGTTTTTCCGTCTCCATATCCAGCTCCCGGAGATCCTTTGCACCGGTGTAATAGAGCAGGGTGAAAAACGATATCAGAAATGCATCTGTGTTGTTTTCCGAAAACTCCCGAAGCAGTTCTTTCCGCAGAGCAGCAATAATATCCTTTTCGCCGTTTATGATTTCCGTCAGCTTTTTGTGTCCGATGAGGATTTCCAGATGCTCGACCAGACATTCGTATACCTGATAAACGGCTGTGTATTCGGTATCTCCGCGGATGATCAGCTCCTTGAAAATCTGCACAGTCCGGTCAGTTTCATTCTCCCACAGTGCCATGGCACGTACCGGATAGGGATCTGTGAAATCCTCCGCACGGGCAGACATTCCTTCATGGAGAGGGGATGTGAACCGGTCACTGTTGGCTTCCAGACTGACGGTGACGGAAAATTCATTGTTCAGATGCTCGATTTCATGGGCAAGGTTGACATGATCCATGTCCAGCGTACCGGGACGCAGGACAATGGTGCCGTTTTTTGTGTAGGCTGCTGCACCTGCTTTGTCGAGAACATCGGCATAGTAGGTGTCTTTTTCTTCCCCACTTTCATAAATCACGGTATCCAGCTTTGCCGCAATCGTGTCGCAGAAAGAACGCAGGTAGGTGTCCCTGTCGATTTTGCGGAAGGCATATACACTGTCATAATGCTTTTCCAGCTGACGGAATGTCTTGAAAATAAGCGCTTTTACCGGTGCTTCATAAGGTTTCTCCGCCACTATTTTCTGCAAATACAGAATGGTCACCGGTTCTTCCTCTGCTGCTGCATGCATGGGAAGCATAGCAGAGGGAAAAAGAAACAATGCTGCCAACAGGCCGGCAACACATTTCCGAAAGAGGGTTCCCAGCCCGGAAGAGGTCATTTGTCAATGATGTTATTCAGAATGGCTTCCAGCTCCCGTTCGTCGGCATAGCGTACATACCGGGCGCCGGTGCCTTCGGTGATCACAGCAGTGGCGTCGTCACGGTAACGGATGCACACTTCCTCGGAGAGAACCCACTTTTCCAGATCCGGTTCCACGGCATAGTAAGCGGTTACCAGATCCCAGGAATTGCGCAGGAACTTTCCGTCCAGATAGTGATAATATGCCTTGCGTACCGGGTGATCTTCCGGACAGGCTTCCAGGGTGGCGCCGGTGATGACGTGCTCGCCCGCCTCAAAACCGCAGTAGATGATGGGGGCACTGCATTTTTCGCTCATCAGCTGTGCTGCTTCCACATCGCAGGCAATGTTGTATTCCCCATGGCTGAAGTTCTCGAAATTCCCGCCCATGACAATGACTTCGTCCACGGACTGTGCAATCAGCTCTTCACCGGTCAGAGGAGAAATAGCATCCCCGGCAGAGCGGAGAAGATCCTTCATGTTGTTCAGAGGGCCGACAAAAACCATGGTCACGTTCCGGTTTTCAGCCAGCAGACGACGCAGCAGAGGCAGGGCAGTTTCATAAGCTGGTGCCGGATGGGACGCCAGATACATCTCGGATACGGGGGCGGTGTATTTGGTCAGATCGGCAAGAAAGCCCTCTCTGTCGGTTTGCCCGATGGGAATCTGTACGCCGAAATGGTCATTGATGGCGGCGATTACGTTGACACCCAGTTTGTCGGAGGTGCAGTGGGTTATGCCAAGCAGATTGATTTTTCCGGCCTTGTGATAGGTATCCATAATGGCCAGCGCCCCGCAGTCGTCGCAGTCCGGGCCGATGTCGGTATCGAATATAAATTTACGGATGTTTTCCATGATTTCCTCCCGGGATATCGGTTTTTTCTTCTATTATACACGGTTCTGTTTTCTGTGGCAAGAACCTGACGGAAATTTTCGGTGAATATTTTTCTATGATGAACAAACCGGAATGGAAAAATTCAAACCGTACTTGAGTTTCCAACAGAACGCGGTTATTGACTTGCAAAAAACAAAACGGTATAATACAGACAGAAAGTGCGCACGAACCGAATTTCAGAAAGGAAATATTGTATTATGGAACTGAAAATCCCGGAAGTGATTCTGCGGAAGAGACGGGAGAAAAATCTGACCCAGGAGGAGCTGGCGGTTTCTCTCGGTGTGTCCCCCCAGGCAGTTTCCAACTGGGAGAGGGGCGGCTATCCGGATATCACCCTGCTGCCGAAGATTGCAGCGTTTTTTGAAATCACTGTGGATGAACTGATCGGCAGTGATGCAGCGACCCGTGAGGAGGATATCCGCAGCTTTACGGACAGATACTGGAGCGGTATCGGCAGCGGAAAAGACGGTTGGATCCGGAAACTGGCGCTGGCAAAGGAGTATTACGAAAAATACCCGCAGCATTACGGAATCATGAACTGTCTGGAACAGGCCATTGTCTATAATATGGATTTGCTTGCGGAAAACCATGCTCTGCTCTGCGAAATACATGAAAAGATCATGGCGGGCTGTACGGATGAAGGCTACCGGCGTGACTCCATTCATTATATGTGTTATGCCTGTTCGGACGAAGAACTGGAAGACCGCATCGGAAAAAGCGAACTGGACTGGTCGGAAGCGGTTGCCATCGGAGAACTGCGGGAAGACCGTTTTCTGCTCCACAGCCGGTATGAGGAATACTACAGCCAGCGGAACGGGAATGACCTGCTGATTTTCATGCAGTATCTTGGCCGGAACAACATGAATTATTACCGTGTCAGCGGCAATATGAAGGATTC
>SVSN01000064.1 GCA_015064285.1 Oscillospiraceae bacterium
TTTGAAAAAAAGCCTGGCAAAAAACTTTTATATGGGTTTCGGATGGATATAGTGACTGCAATTCCATTTGCACAGTAATATGTGTTCTCCAAGACCCAAGAAATAGTAGAGCGAGCTCCCAGGGGCCAGCAACCCTGGTCGCCACAGGTCGTTTCTGATTGCGTAATATAGTTAATCATCGTTTACGTAAGAGATAAGAAGTAAGAAGTACAGGGGATTCCTGCGCCTTACTTCTTATTTCTTATCCGGAAAAGGAACATTTATGGAGAACACGAAACAGATTTACGCAGACTGGGCGGCAACGGCTCCTCTGCATCCGGCAGCGGCGGAAGAGCTGCGGCGTTGGCTGGAGAATCCGGTGCCGGCCAATCCTTCCTCTGTTCACCTGTTCGGGATGCATGCGGCGGACAGGCTGGCGGCGGCCCGGAAGACGCTGGCTGAGGCGGCCGGATGGGACGGAGAGATCACCTTTGTCTCCGGCGGAACGGAAGGACTGGCGCTGGCGGTTCATTCGCTGGTGCGGCGGGCACTGGATACCGGGCGGAACCGGGTGATTCTCTCTCCTCTGGAACATCCGGCGGTGAAGGAGGCGGTGGCCGCCTTTGCACTGCCTGCCGGAATGAGGGCGGAAGAATGTGCGGTTCTGCCGGACGGTACGGTGGATCCGGCGGATTTTGCCTCCCGTCTGGGGAACGACGTGGGTTTCTGCTGCGTGATGGCTGTACAGAACGAAACGGGCGTGATTCAGCCGGTGGACAGGCTGGCGGTGCTGACGCACGGGTGCGGTGCCCTGCTGCTCTCGGATGCGGTACAGGCGGCGGGACATATACCGCTTCCGGTTGGGGCGGATGTACTGGTGATCTCCGGCCATAAATTCGGAGCGCCGGCCGGTACGGGAGCCGTTTTCCACAGGATACCGCTTTCCCCTTTGCAGAAAGGCGGCGGTCAGGAACGGGGATACCGGGGCGGTACGGAAAATCTGCCCGGCATCTGTGCCATGGCGGCAGCGGCTTCCCGGTGGGGGGAACCGGACTGGATGGCGGATCTGCGGGACAGGGGGGAAGCGGATTTTGTCCGGCGGATGGCGGCGGCCGGGATGGCTGTACAGGTAACCGGTGCCGGTATCCGGCGGATCGGATCGGTAAGCCACTTGATTTTCCCGGAAGGGGTTCTGGGAGAAACACTGGTGCTGGCCTGCGATCTGGCGGGACTGGCTGTCTCAGCGGGATCTGCCTGTCACAGCGATTCTCCGGAGCCGTCGGCTGCTCTGCTGGCTATGGGATATACTCTGTCGGAAGCGGTACGTGGCGTACGTCTTTCCTTCGGTTTCGGCACAACGGAAGCGGAAATGGAGGCGTCATACCGGATTCTGGGAGAGGCGGCGGAAAAACTGTGTGCAGTGAAAATGCATAAACAGAGCTGATATGCGATGCATCGTCGGAATGCTTTAAAAAAGAATTTTTTGACACAGTTATATTTGTGCAGGATTCTCTTGCAAAAAGTGTCTGAATTGTGTATAATGAAGATATATTCTGGGAACTGTGACTATATTGTGATGGCGCAGGGATAAAAAGAACTTCGGAGGAGCGGAAATGAAGCTGCTGGAAGAGAGAATCCGCAGAGACGGGAAAATCGGTAAAGGGAACGTACTGAAGGTGGACAGCTTTCTGAATCATCAGATGGACGTGCCTTTTCTGTGTGAGCTGGGTAAGGAATTTTACCGCCTGTTCAAGGATGAAGGCATTACCAAGGTTCTGACCATTGAAGCTTCCGGCATCGGCATTGCGGCGCTGACGGCCCAGTATTTCGGTGTGCCGGTGCTGTTTGCCAAGAAGACCCCCACCAACAACATTTCCGGCGACATCTACACGGCGGAAGTGTATTCCTACACCCACGAACGGACCTATACCATTTATGTGGCGAAGGATTTCCTGCTGCCCGGCGACAAGGTTCTGATCATTGACGACTTTCTGGCCAAGGGCAGTGCGCTGTTTGCCCTGCTGGAACTGGTGTACTGTGCCGGTGCTTCCGTAGCCGGTGCGGGGATCGCCATTGAAAAGGCCTATCAGGAAGGCGGCGAAAAGGTGCGTGCTACCGGAATCCGTGTGGAATCCCTGGCCCGGATCGCTTCCATGTCCGAAGTGGCCGGTGTGCGGTTTGTGGGCGAAGAATAATCCATCCTGTAAGGAGAAACGATATGCCCGGCATTATGATCACCGGTGTCCACGGTTTTGTGGGCAGCAGAGCGATGACGAACTATAAGGATGCCATACCGGTTCCGGGAGTGCTTCTGCGGGAGCCGGGAGAAGAACTGGATGCGTTTGTAAAAAAGCACTGTCCGGATGTGATCATCAACGGAGCGGCGATTTCCGATATCGGAACCTGCCAGAAGAATCCCGCGGCATCCTACAGCGCCAATGTGACCCTGCCGGTGGTTCTGGCGGAGGCGGCAAAAGCAGTCGGAGCAAAGCTTATCTCCTTCAGCTCGGATCAGGTTTACACGGGCTGCAGGACGGAGGGACCGTACAGCGAGACGGAGAGCCTGCCGGAACCTGCCAATGTGTATGCCCGGCATAAGCTGGAAGCCGAGGGGCGTGTGCTGGATATCCTGCCCGATGCCGTGATGCTGCGTGCTACATGGATGTACGATATGCCGCTGTACGGCGGAGACGGCGCCCACAGGAACCGGGGGAATTTCCTCGTCAATACGATGGGTGCTGTGCTGCAGGGGAAGCCCATTGTTTTTTCGTCCGGGGAACACCGGGGAATCACCTATGTCAGACAGGTTGTCCGGCTGCTGGAACAGGCATGGACCCTGCCCGGCGGCGTATACAATTACGGCAGCGAGAATCCCCTTTCCATGTATGAAACGGCAAAGACACTGCTGGATGCCCTGGGACTGGATGTGCCGGTGACGGACACAGAGCCGAAGCGGCACGATCTCCGGATGGACTGCGGCAGACTGCGCTCGCATGGAATCTGTTTTGATACGACCGCCGAAGGATTTGTCCGGTGCGCGGGGGACTACGGGCTGCTGCGGCAATGACACCGCCGCTTATTTACGGTCAAAAACCTCTGTACGGGGGTTTTCGATAGACAAAAATCAATAATCAGGAGGAACAAAGCAATGTTCAAGAAGATTGCCGCTCTGGTTATGGCGATTGCAATGGTATGCACCATGGCAACTCTGTTTACCGGCTGCGGAGCTGACCCCAATTTCAAGATCGGTGTAATCCTGATCGGTGACGAAACCGAAGGTTACTCCCTGGCACACATCAACGGTATCAAGGCCGCTGCAAAGGAACTGGGTCTGAAGGACTCCCAGATCATCTGGAAGTACAAGATCGGTGAAGATTCCGCTGCTCTGGACGCTGCCATCGACCTGGTTGGTCAGGGCTGCTCTGTAGTTGTATCCAACTCCTACGGTCATCAGGCATTCACCGCACAGGCTGCCGAACAGTTCCCGGAAGTTACCTTCCTGGCTATGACCGGTGACTTTGCCGGCATTTCCGGTCTGCCGAACCTGAAGAACGCGTTTACCGCTGTTTACGAATCCCGTTACGTATCCGGTGTTGTAGCCGGTATGAAGGTTAAGGAACTGCTGGAATCCGGCGAACTGTCCGCTTCCACCCAGCCCGACTCCTTTGACAAGGACGGCAACGTAAAGATCGGTTATGTAGGCGCTTATGCATTTGCAGAAGTTATCTCCGGTTACACCGCATTCTACCTGGGTGTACGTTCCATCGTTCCCAATGTAGTAATGGAAGTTAACTACACCAACTCCTGGTCCGATGTAGGCATGGAAGCTGCCGCTGCCGAAGCTCTGATCGCCAACGGTGCGGTTATCATCGGTCAGCACGCAGATACCACCGGCGCTCCCTCCGCTACCCAGAAGCTGCAGAACAGCGGCAAGATCTGCTACTCCATCGGTTACAACATCGACATGCTGGAGACCGCTCCCACCGCTGCCCTGACTTCCGCTACCAACGTTTGGGAAAAGTACTACACCTACGCATTTGAAACCGTTATGAAGGGCGGCGACGTGGATGCAGACTGGGCCAAGGGCTACTCTGCTGACGCTGTTGCCATCACCGAACTGGGCGCTTCCTGCGCTGCCGGCACTGCTGAAAAGGTTGCCGAAGTAGAAGCTGCTCTGAAGGACGGTTCCCTGCACGTATTTGACACCTCCACCTTCACCGTAGGCGGCAAGCCTCTGACTTCCGTTCCCGTAGACCTGTCCTTCATCGACTTCTCTACCGGCAACGTAATCTACCAGGGTGAAACCGTGGAAGCCATCGTGGACGGCTACTTCGCTGAATCCACCTTCCGTGCTGCTCCTTACTTCAACGTTGTGATCGACGGTATCACCGCCAAGTAATCTGCTGCGGAATATTTTCCCGGAAACGAAAAGAAGCTCTCAGAACGGAGGGCTTCTTTTTTTGCATTTTTTTCACCGGATAAAAAATCCGGTTCAGAAAAAACGGAAACACTATAGACAGCAAGCGGCAGTTTGTGATATAATTTACACAGTATTGTCAGAACTATGCGGTAAAACAAATAACGGACAGAGGGAAGACTATCATGAGCGAAAACGCATTGGAAATACGGCATATCACCAAAACCTTCGGGGAAGTGGTGGCCAACCGGGATGTTTCCATGGACATCCGTAAGGGCGAGATTCTTTCCGTGCTGGGGGAAAACGGCTCCGGGAAGACTACGCTGATGAACATGATCGCCGGGATCTATTATCCCGATTCCGGGCAGATCTTCGTAAACGGCAAAGAAGCTGCCATCCGTTCTCCCGGGGACGCATTTGCCCTGGGCATCGGGATGATTCACCAGCACTTCAAGCTGGTGGACGTGTTTACGGCGGCGGAAAATATCGTGCTGGGCCTGAAGGAAGGCAAAAAGTTTGACATGAAGGCCGCTGTGGAAAAGATCCGGGCCATCTGTGACCGGTACGGGTTTGACATCACCCCGGAACAGAAGGTCTACGACATGACCGTTTCCCAGAAGCAGACTCTGGAAATTGTCAAGGTGCTGTACAGAGGTGCGGAAATTCTGATTCTGGACGAGCCTACGGCTGTGCTGACCCCCCAGGAAACGGATAAGCTGTTCCAGGTCATGCGGGAAATGAAGGCAGACGGCAAGTCTGTGGTCATCATTACCCACAAGCTCCATGAAGTGCTGGCCGTGTCCGACAGAGTGGCCATCCTGCGCAAGGGTGAGTATGTGGATACGGTGGAAACAAAGGATGCAACGGAGCTTTCTCTGACGGAAATGATGGTGGGCAAGAAGGTGACGCTGGACATCGACCGGCCTGAAGTCAGAGACCGGAAGCTGCGTCTGGCAGTGGAACATGTGTCCTGCGTCAACAAAGAAGGGATCACGGTTCTGGACGACATTAACTTTGAAGTCTTCGGCGGGGAGATTCTGGGCATTGCCGGGATTTCCGGTTCCGGCCAGAAGGAACTGCTGGAAGCCATCGCCGGCCTGCAGCTGGTGGGCGAAAATTCTGCCATTACCTTCAT
The DNA here is from genome assembly GCA_015064285.1 of Oscillospiraceae bacterium. GTDB lineage: Bacteria > Bacillota > Clostridia > Oscillospirales > CAG-272 > UMGS1696. Next base: position 5,532 of record SVSN01000064.1, read on the forward strand.
GGATCCCGAAAACGGGGACGAACCGGTGCCGCTGGTGGGAAAGAACCCCCGGAAAATCAAGGAACTGGGCATCCATCTGTCTTTCGTGCCGGAAGACCGTCTGGGCATGGGGCTGGTCGGTTCCATGGGCATGACCGACAACATGATGCTGAAGAGCTACGAGGACGGCAAATCCTTCTTCACCGAACGGAAAGTGCCCAAGGCTCTGGCGGAAGAAATCAGGGAAGATCTGGAAGTGGTTACCCCCGGCATCAACACGCCGGTGCGCAGACTGTCCGGCGGGAACGTGCAGAAAGTGCTGGTAGGCCGTGAAATCGCGGCGGCTCCTGCGGTGCTGATGACGGCATACGCGGTGCGCGGTCTGGACATCAACACATCCTACGCCATCTACCGGCTGCTGAACGAACAGAAGCAGAAGGGTGTCGCGGTAATTTACGTAGGCGAAGACCTGGACGTACTGGTGGAACTGTGCGACCGGATTCTGGTGCTCTGCGGCGGTAAGGTGTCCGGGATTGTTTCCGGCGCCACCAAGGAAGAGCTGGGTCTGCTGATGACCAAAGTCGGCGGCAAGGATCTGCAGAAGGAGGAATGACGGAATGAATGCTGCATCCCATATCAAAGAACCCTTTGTCCGTATGGCAAAGCGGGACGATGTGTCTCTGAAAAAGAAAATCCTGATCCGCGCCATTGCCATTCTGGCTGCCCTGCTGGTGGACGGTATCTTCATTTTCCTGATCACCGGACTGAACCCCTTCGGTGTGTACGGCGTTATGTTTGCCGGTACCTTCGGCACCTTCATGAAGTTCAAGTGGGTGCTCCGTGACCTGGCGACTCTGCTGATCGTCGGGATTGCTCTGGCGCCCGCCTTCAAGATGCGCTTCTGGAACATCGGGGCGGAAGGACAGATCCTGATGGGCGGTCTTGCTTCGGCTGTCTGTATGATTTATCTGGGTAATCTGCTGCCCAACTGGCTCCTGCTGCTGGTGATGCTGGTGACCAGTGTGCTGTGCGGCGCTCTGTGGGCCTTCATTCCGGCGGTCTTCAAGGCCATCTGGAACACCAACGAAACCCTGTTCACTTTGATGATGAACTATGTGGCCACCAGCATTGTAGCCTGCTGCACCAACTTCTTCCGCGGCGACAACGCCAAGATGGCGCTGATCAATATGGGTACAAAGGCCGGCTGGTTCCCCATGATTCTGGGGCAGCGGTACACCATCAACATTCTGGTGGTGCTGGCGCTGACCATCCTGATGTACATTTACCTGAAGTATACCAAGCACGGGTATGAAATCTCCGTCGTGGGCGAAAGCGAAAACACCGCCCGGTATGCGGGGATTGACGTAAAGAAGGTTATGATCCGTACCATCTCCATTTCCGGTGCCATCTGCGGTCTGGCAGGGTACCTGATTCTGGCGGGCAAGGACATGAGCCTGAGCACCACCTCTGCCGGCGGCAACGGCTTCACGGCCATCATCGTAGCCTGGCTTGCCAAGTTCAACACCTTCTACATGGTGCTGATCTCCTTCCTGCTGGTATTTCTGGACAAGGGGGCAAGTGACATTGCCTCCGCGTTCCAGGTCAACGACTATATGTCTGATATCGTTACCGGGGTGATCCTGTTCTTCATTCTGGGCAGCGAATTCTTTATCAACTACAAACTGATCTTCCGGAGCAAAACCGGCAAGGCAGAAGTGAAAGGCGGTGCGGACGATGCTGAATAATCTGATTGCATGGCTGATCCGTGCCATTCCCTTCGGAACCATCATCATGTACGGTTCCATGGGCGAAACCCTGACGGAAAAATCCGGGAACCTGAATCTGGGTGTGCCCGGGATCATGTATCTGGGCGGGTATGCCGGGTATCTGTGCGGCTACCTGTATGAAAACCATGCGGCAAATCCCAACGGGTTTATCTGCGTGCTGCTGTCGCTGCTGGCCGCCGTTCTGGCGTCTGCTGCGGGCGGTCTGATCTTCAGTTTTCTGACCATTACCCTCCGCGCCAACCAGAACGTAACGGGTCTTGCGCTGACCACCTTCGGGATGGGTGTTGCCAACTTCGGCGGTAAGTTCCTGCTGAACGAATCCGGCTACTCTTCCGCTCCTTTCTCCAACAGCGCGTTTGCCTATAAGATTATGCCCGGCGCGGAAACCACCGGTATTTTCGGACAGATCTTCCTGTCCTACGGATTCCTTGTATATCTGGCCATCATCATGGCGGTTGTGATGCATTTTGTGCTGAACAAAACCCGTGTGGGCCTGAACCTCCGTGCGGTGGGGGAAAATCCTGCCACGGCGGATGCAGCAGGGATCCATGTAACCCTGTACAAGTATCTGGCCACCTGTATCGGTGCGGGCATCTCCGGCATCGGCGGTCTGTACTACATTCTGGACTATAACAACGGGATCTGGAACACTTCCGACCAGATCGAAGCGCTGGGCTGGCTGGCCGTGGCGCTGGTAATCTTCACCACCTGGCGTCCCCTGAACGGGATCTGGGGGGCCTACCTGTTCGGTGTGTTGTACTGGCTTTACCAGTATCTGCCCAACCTGTTCGGGTTCACCATTTCCACCTATGCCATTGACCTGGTGCAGATGATCCCCTATGTGGTTACCATTGTGGTGCTGATCGTGGTCAGCCTGCGCAAAAAGAGAGAAAACCAGCCGCCGGCTTCTCTGGGTATTGCATACTTCCGGGAAGAACGGTGACGGGCTGACAGCCTTTGTGAAAAAACAGATTCCGGAAAACGCTTCTCCTGAACGGGGAGGCGTTTTTTGCATTCTGATTGTTTTTGCCGGGACGGAAACAGGCGGAGGTTTTCTGCCGGTTCCCTGCCTTTTTTCATTGACATCGGAGGTGGTCTGTGGTACAATTTATATGTGTAAATCTGTCAAAATACAGGAGGTCTTATGAGGATTCGTCCTTTGCATATATTTCTGGCTCTGCTGATGGCGGGCAGCGTGTTCTTTGCGGCATGCGCCAAAAATGCAGCGGAAATCAGTGAAACCGGCGGTGTGGAACGGGCGGCTGTACAGCAGGCTGCCGAGACCATGGCGCCCATAGAAACGGAACCGACGGATGTGGAAACGGAAGCAGATGTTCTGCCGCCGGCGGACACGGGGGAACCCACGGCTGCTCTGGTGGACGGAAAATGGACGTATTCCATGCCGGAACCGGACCGGTCCGGGCTGAACGATCTGTCATCAGTGAACGCCATGTCCAAGGCGCTCTTTTCCGATGCGGCGGGAACGGACTGGTATCCCGGAAAAACCGAGCGGAACCTGCAGACAGGGGAGGTAACCTATGTCTGGGACAGAGCCAAGGATACGCTGGAACTGCTGAATAAATACGGTGCCATCTACCGGAAGAACGAAGACCAGAAGGTAGCCTATCTGACCTTTGACTGCGGCTATGAAAACGGGTACACCGGAAAGATTCTGGATGTGCTGAAGGAAAAAAATGCGCCGGGGATCTTCTTTGTGGTGGGGGATTATGTGGATTCCGCACCGGAGCTGGTGAAGCGGATGTATGAAGAAGGACACCTGATCGGCAACCACACAGACAACCATCCCAACATGGTGACGGATGTGGATGCACAGGGGTTCATCAAGGAAATCACTACCCTGGAAAACAAAGTGAAGGCACTGATTCCCGATATGGAACCCATGCTGTACTGGCGGCCGCCCTACGGTGCCTGCAGCGAATGGACGCTGGCCATGTCCCAGAAAATGGGGCTGACGGCGGTGATGTGGAGCTGGGCCCACTACGACTATGCGGTAGACGCACAGCCGGAGGTGGCCGCTTCTCTGGAAAAGGCCAAGAAGGGGCTGCACAACGGCGTGGTGTACCTGTTCCACTGTGTCGGTCAGACCAATGTGGACATTCTGGGGGATCTGATCGACTTTATCCGTGCTGAAGGCTACGAAATCCGGCCCATCTGTGAGTGAGGATGAGTAAGAAGTAAGACGTAAGAAATAAGAAGTGTATACGCATATCTGCATTTTTCAACGAAAGGACAATGACTATGCTTACCAATATCAGCTGGACTTCTCATATATATTCTCCCGACGGGGCGTATGACTATACCGTTCCCGCCGCTGTTCCCGGATGCATTCATACCGACCTGCAGCGGGCCGGGGTGATCGGGGATATGTTCTGGCGGGACAATGCCGATTCCGTACAGTGGATTGAAAACTGCGATATGACCTGCACCGGCGTGTTTACGCTGGAGAAAGTGCCGGAGAAGGCTGCTCTGCTGTTCCACGGGCTGGACTGCTACACTGCGGTGTCCCTCAACGGCGTGAAGCTGGGAGAAACGGACAATATGTTCATTCCCTGGCGGTTTGAGGTTTCCGGTGCGCTGAAGCAGGGCGAAAACGTGATTACGGTGGATTTCCGCTCTCCGGTGAGAGAAGTGGAAGGTCTGCCGAAACGCAGCGGTGCCTTTACCACGGAACGGCTGTATACCCGGCGGATCCAGTGCACCTATGGCTGGGACTGGGTGGGACGGTTTGTGACCATGGGCATCTGGCGGCCGGTGGAGCTGGTGGCGGAAGAAGCCGACGCACTGGCACAGGACAGACTGGGTACCGGCAGCGAAGGGATCTATGTCTGGACGAAGAATGTGAATCCCTTCGGGGCGCAGGTGGGCGTGAAGCTGCGGTTCCTGGACGTGACCGGGGACGCATGGGTACACTTGACCATTGCCGATCCCGACGGAAAGACCGTATGGGCGAAGAAGCGGCGGATTCTGACCACTGTGGATCCCGTGAATGCGGAAATCAACGAAACGGCGGACATTGCCGAAGCGAAGCTGTGGTATCCGGCAGGGTACGGAGATCAGCCGCTGTATACACTGACCTGTACCGTATATAATAAGGAAGAAAAGCAGATCGCCGAAAAGGTGCAGACCTTCGGGATCCGGACGGTTGTGATTCTGGAAACGGAAGACGCACCGGATTCTGTGTGGGCAAAGAAGGCGAAAAAGCTGAAGGAATACGATCATCTGGTGGATTGGGACCGGAACGAAGGCTCCTCCCGTTTCTGCCTGCTGGTCAACGGGGTGGAAATCTTCTGTCAGGGGGCCAACTGGGTACCCTGCGAACCCTTCCCTTCTGCGGAAACGCCCGACAAGATCCGCAGACTGGTGGCACTGGCCAAAGCGGGCGGCGTGAATATGCTCCGGGTCTGGGGCGGCGGGATTTTCGAGAACGATGCGTTCTACACCGCCTGTGATGAGGCCGGGGTTTTGGTGACCCAGGATTTCCTGATGGCCTGCGGACAGTATCCGGAAGCCGAGCTGCTCCACCACCTGAAAAAGGAAGCATGGGCGGCGGCGCTGGCCCTGAGAAACCATCCTTCCCTGGTATGGTGGTCCGGGGACAACGAAAATGCCGTGGCCGGGGACGAAAACATGGCAGACTACAGCGGCAGAAAAGCAGCTCTGGAAGCCATCGGTCCCGTGCTGTCACTGGCTGACCCGGAAAGACGGTTCCTGCCCTCCTCCCCCTACGGCGGCGTGCCTTACGCTTCCGGCGTGAGAGGGACTTCCCACAACACCCAGTTCCTGGGGAATTTCTTCGGCTGGGTGCGGGAAGCGGACGAAAAGCTGGCGGCCGGGGATGCGAAGACCGGCTGGTGCGGCTACCGGGAATACTTCGACCGGTATCTGGACAGATTTACGGCCGAACAGCCTGCCATGGGGATGCCCACTCTGTCGTGCCTCAGGAAGTTCATGACCGACGAGGATATCTTCGGGGATGACACATATATCAGCGAATACCACACGAAAAACAATCCCGGCCTGGGTGCGGTTACCCTGTACGGGTACTGTGACCGGCTGGCAAAGGGGATCTTCGGGGACTACACCTCCGGGGCTGACCGGGTGAAGAAAATGCAGTGGCTGCACTGCGAATGGATCCGGCTGTCCATGGAGCTGTTCCGCCGGAACGCCTGGTACTCCTCCGGGATTCTGTACTGGATGTGGAACGACTGCTGGCCTGCCGCAAACGGCTGGTCCATTGTGGACTACTATGCCATGCCCAAGCCCGGGTACCACTCCTTCCGCCGGTGTGCCAAGCCTGTGATCGCATCCGTTGTACCGGATGAGGACGGGAAGACTGTGGTATACCTGAGCCACAACGGCGCCGGAGAAACCGCAAAAGGCCACCTGCGCCTGTACCGCTATAACCTTGTTACCGGGGCTGAGGATTATGAAACCGTTGTCTCCGTCAGCCAGCCTGCAGGCGTGACCGGAGCGGTGCTGTCCGTGCCTGCTGTTCCCATGGACAGAGAAACCGTACTGCTGGCGGATGTGCATACCGACCGGGGCTGTGACCGTGCGTTCACCCTGCCGCCCATGCACCGGTACGCCGACATGGCCTTCGATATGGAAGCCGAGGCGGAAGTGGAACCGGTGGACGGCGGTGCGAAGGTGACTGCCCGTGCGGCAATTCCCTTCGTTCTGCTTGACACAGCGGAAGTATACGATGGGCTTGGCGAATTCATGAAAGCCGGGGAAACGCGGACGCTTTGGATAAAGTAAGAGGTAAGAGGTAAGAAGCAGGGGACGATTTTCTGACAGAATGATGTAATATTCCGAAAATATTTCATCTCCGCCTGCAATATTCCGCAGAAATTCAATATATAGCGGCTGGCGCGGCTTTGGATACCATATTTATGGTTCTTCATCGTTCTGCCGGCCGTTTTTTTGTGAATTTCTTATCTCTTACCTCTTATTTCTTATTTTTAAACAATGGTTTAATATTACACTTATATTTCATCTGCAGGAAATATATTGCAAAAAAACGAAGGGTATGGTATCATTATCCACGTAAGGGGGAAGTATTGAAAACGGCAGTATTTCTTCCTGAACATCCAAAAAATTCTTATAAGGAGCACTAACAAGATGAAGAAGATTCTCTCTCTCATCCTGGCGGGTCTGATGTCCATCTCCTGCGCTGCATTCGTTGCTGCTGACGACGCTGCTGCAGAAGCTACCGCAGACCCCTATCAGGACTATGCGATTGAATTCCTCGCAAACTATGGCATCTTCAAGGGCGGCGAAGGCCTGACCAATGAAGATCTGATCCAGCGCTACCAGATGGCTCTGTTCGTAGCCCGTATCTCTACCGGTTGGGTAGACGATGCTCAGTGGGAAGACGGCGTTGCCAACAACTCCACTTTTGACGATATCAATGATGCACCGGCTAACCTGTACCTGGGCGCTCTGTCCTATGCTAACCAGAACGGCATCATCGAAGGTTACTCCGCAACCAAGTTCGCTCCCTACGACAGCATCACCTATCGTGACGCTCTGACCATGGTAGTTCGTACTCTGGGCTACAAGGGTCTGGCTTATCCCTGGGGTTACATTCAGACTGCTGTTGAACTGGGCCTGACTGAAGGCGTTGACGCTGCTTACACCGACGATCTGACTCGTGGTGAAGTTGCTGTTATCATTTACAATGCAATGTTCGCTCCCACCAAGTCCGGTGAAACCCTGGGCAAGTCTATCTTCGACGTAGACTTCGGTTGGAAGAACATCGTAGTTGTTGCTACCGACGAAGGTGGCTTCGCTAACATCGGTGTTAGAGCTGCTACTGGTCTGGTTGGCTTCAAGGTTCTGAACGATGATATGACTCTGTCCGCTAAGACTTACTTCGTTAAGGCTTCTGACCTGGGTCTGTCCGGCCACGCTGAAGAAATCGACCTGGGCGCTGTTTACGCTGCTCTGTTCGAAGTTGACGGCGATCTGGTTAAGATCATCGACGCTGATTCCCTGAACTTTGCTACCGTTGTTAACAATGGTATCACCGACAACGAAGGCGCTGCTTACGCTAAGCTGCCCATCCTGACTGCTCTGGAACCCTACTCTCTGGTTTCCAAGACCGCTGAAGGTTCTTACCTGAACTGGACCGGCACTGAACTGTTCGTTTACGAAATCGGTAACTACACCTGGTACAAGGACAACGCTTCCCTGGTAGGTATCGAATGGGCTACCGGCAACATCATGCAGTGGAACGGCACTGAATGGGTTGTTGCATGGTACTACAACGACATTCTGGACAGATACTATGACTACTTCTATGACGATGTTCTGAACACCATCGCCATCAACTGGATGTCCGACGCTGAATTCGAAGCATGGTATGCAGAAGCTATCAAGTACGTTGCTGGCACTGAAACCCAGTACGTTCTGAAGACCAACTTCGCTGGCTTCGGCACCAACCCCTATGCAAAGCTGAGAGCTTATGACATCGATGCTGACGGTCTGGCTGAAATCGCTACTTACAAGGACTACGCTATCGGTATCTTCTCCAACACCACTCTGAAGTGCACCAAGAACGTTAACGGCGTTAACCACGCTGCTGGCGTTAACATGCCCGCTTACACTGTTGTTGGCCTGGACGGCGGTACTCTGGTTGATCCCTGGTACGTTGAAGCTGGCCACGAAGCTCACGACAACGAAGCAAACGGCTTCCTGTGGATGAACGTTGCTGCTGACGTTGAAGGCTTCGTAAACGCTGACGGTTCTTACAACAATGGCGTTGTTCTGTTCAACCTGAACAAGACCACTGGCGAACTGGAAATCGTTAAGTACATCCCCGAAGGTGCTGAAGGTATGGACGCTGACTCCTACTTCTTCACTGGTATCCTGCAGGCTTACTCCACCAAGGGCGCTACCATCACCGTTGACGGTGAAAAGTACGCTTACGGTTACGACTCCCTGGTAGGCAACACTCTGGTTAAGGGCGATCTGTCCATGGCTAAGAGACAGGTTGTTGCTGCTGAACTGGACGGCTACCTGATGCAGTACGTTAAGGTTCTGGTTGTTGACGGTCTGGTTGTAGACGTTGACGCTCTGAACGCTTCTGCTGAAATCATCGTAGTTCTGGACTATGCTGGTATCACTTCCGATGGTTACATCGCTGTATACGCATACTCCACCGTTGACGGCACTCTGAAGATCTTCAAGATCAACTCTTTCAATGGCTGGAAGCAGGGCGACTACAGATACAATCCTCTGAACGCTAAGAACGACGCTGCGTTCGATATGGGTACTGTATATGAAATCAAGTCTTATGACGCTGCTACCAACTCCTACGGCGTAGAAACCAACACCATCGATGAAATGCGCGCTGACGCTGCTACCTCCACCATTACCATGGAACTGGGCTACCGTGTAATCACCGGTGCTTACGCTGGTACTGAAAAGGCAGCTGCTTCTGACTGCTACATCATCATCACCGAATCCGGTATTCCTTACGTTGTTACCGGTGTTGCTGCTAACGGCTGGACTGTAACTGGTGAAATCCTGTACAAGGCTGGCGGTAAGGTTGTTATGTTCGCTGACAAGGCTGACATCAACGGCTTCGACGCTAACGCTCACGAAGTTGGCTTCGTAATGTACGACAAGACCTACGGTCGCGTACTGGAAGCTGCTTACGACGAAGCACAGGGCGTAGAAGACTACTACCTGCTGGGCTCTACCGTATCTGAAGTTTGTGTATTCAACCTGATGACCGGTAAGTTCGAATACGTTGTTACCTCCAACAACATCGACCTGGAAGACGGCGCAATCTACATGACCATCGGCAACACTGTTGTTAGAATGTATGATGCAGATTACGAAGACTTCAAGTCCATCGTTATCGACAACGCTAACATGCTCGAACATGTTTACGCTGGTATCGCTGACCTGGAAGCTCCTCTGACCAAGAAGGACGTTTGCGACCTGTTCGGTTGGACTCCTGCCACCAGCAACCAGACCATCATCAATGACGCTGTAAACGGTAAGGTTGACGAAATTCTGTACTACCAGATCGTAGACGGCAACGTTAAGACTATCACCATCACCGAAGGTTACGAATATGACGGCTTCCTGGTATACAACACTGCTACCAAGGACGTTATCGTATACGTTGAATACTTCGACAAGATCGGTGGTTAATCTCCCTCATCTTAAGTATTCCTTATACTTAAAGTAACCATGACTTAGGTCATGTGAAAGACACCTCTTCCGTTTGGGGGTGTCTTTCTTTTTTGCTTCCGGAAAATCCCTTGACACCACCCCGGTTTGGTGCTATAATTATCTCGACAAAATTTTATGAATTGCGAGGTACATACCCATGTCCAATACTGTTCTGGTTGAAACCAGCGCCCGCCACGTACATCTGTCTGCTGAACACATTGAAATCCTGTTCGGCGCCGGCGCTACCCTGACCGAAAAGAAGCCCCTGAGCCAGCCCGGCCAGTTTGCCTGCGAAGAAAGAGTTACTCTGGTTGGCCCCAAGAAGTCCATCGCCAACGTAATCATCCTCGGTCCTGCACGTCCTGCAACCCAGGTTGAAGTTTCTCTGACCGACGCACGGACTCTGGGCGTAGAAGCTCCCGTTCGTGAATCCGGTGACATTGCAAACTCCGGCGGCTGCAAGATCGTTGGTCCCTGCGGTGAAGTGGAAATCTCCGAAGGCGTTATCGCTGCCAAGAGACACATCCACCTGACCCCTGCTGATGCAGAAGCTTTCGGCGTAGAAGACAAGGAAATCGTTTCCGTGAAGATCGATTCCGAAGGTCGCAGCACTGTTTTCGGTGATGTTGTTGTTCGTGTAAGCCCCAAGTTCGCTGCTGCTATGCACATCGACACTGACGAATCCAACGCTGCCTGCGCATTCGGCAAGTGCTTCGGCGAAATCATCAAGTAATTTTCGCACCTTTTTGGGCGTCTCCTGACGGGGGCGCCTTTTCTCTTTTGGGAGAATGAAAAGTACCAGCGCAAAGTGCCTGAAAGTTTTCCGGCGTTTTTGAAAAAGCAGCCAACTCCTATTGCGCATTTATAAAATCTATGATATAATACAGTCAGGATCCCAAAATAAAATGATTGCGAGGTAGCGAAAAATGAAAAAGCGTATACTGGCATGCCTGCTGGCAGCAATGATGCTGATGCCTGCGCTGACTGGATGCGGGAATACAGAAGAAGCGGCAGAGAATCCCGCAGATACTGCAGCTGCTGTGGAAACCGAACCCGTGGAAACCGAACCGGAACTGGTGTCCGGGATTCCGGAAGGCACAACCTTCGGCGGCGAAACCGTAAGCATCTGGTACACCACCAAGAGTATCTCCGTGGCGGAAACCTATCTGGATCTGGCAGGGGAAAACTCCGGGGAAACTCTGGACGACGCCATGTACTACCGGAATATCGAAGTGGAAGACCTGCTGGACGTGAAGCTGAACTACTTTGACGCACAGGTAACCACCGACCAGACCGGTGCTACGCTGGAAAAGCTGGTTATGGCAGGGGATACCACCTATGATATGTTCAGCCTGATCCAGTGGAATGCAGCCAAGTATGCATACCAGAATATGTATTACAACATGAAGGACGCGCCCTACATTTCCTTCGATCAGCCCTGGTGGAACTATGACTACATGAAGGAAATGACCATCGGTGAAGACAAGGTTTACTGCCTGGTAGGAGACGTACACGTGGATTCCACCAGATGCATGAACTGTGTTTACTACAACAAGGATCTGTACACGGACTACTACGATGACGGCGACGCCATGTACGACGTGGTTCTGGAAGGCAAGTGGACTTTTGACCTGCTGCAGCAGTATGCCGGTGAAGTCTGGATGGACCTGAATGGCAACAATGTGGCGGACATTGAAGACCAGCTGGGTTACTCCCTGAACGACTACAACAACGTGGACGGTATCATGTATGCCTGCGGTGTGCGCGCTACCACCCGTGACGAAAACGACATTCCCGTATTGGCGCTGATGACCGAACGGGGCGTGGACGCACTGAAGAAGACCTATGACGTATTCTTCAACACCGTCGGCGGCAAGGGCATGGGGATTCTGGAATACGCCACCTCCGAGTATGAAGAAGACGTTATGTTCCGTGACAAGTTCGGCGAAGGCACTACCATGTTCTACTTCGGCTTCTTCTATTCCGCAGAAAGCCTGCGTGACATGGACGACGCCTACGGGATTATTCCCTACCCCAAGCTGGACGAAGCCCAGGAAAACTACTACTCCATCGCCCACGATATCATCTCCATCATGACGCTGCCCGTGAACTGCACCAAGGTGGAAGCCGCCAGCGCTGTTCTGGAAGCTCTGGCCTTTATCGGTTATCAGGACGTTCTGCCGGCATACTATGAATCCCTGCTGAAGGCCAAGTATGTCCGTGACGCCAAGAGTGCCCAGATGATCGAGCTGATCCGTGAAAACTTCATTACCGACATCGCATACGTATACGGCGACGCATTCAACCAGATGGGTTACGCCTGCCGCAACATGATCGCCAACAAGAAGGACAACCTGCAGGCATGGTATGATTCCATGGAAAAGGCCGCTCTGACCAAGATGGAAGATCTGATCGAGCAGTTTGAATCCGTGGAAAGCTGAGAGATAAACCTGATCTGAACTGAAAATAAACAGAAAAAACCGCTGTGGTTATGAACCGGACCAGTAAAAACGGACAATGACAAAAGAACCCTCCTATGGTATAATGAAAAAGCCATAGGAGGGAATTTTTATGCCAAGAGAATACAGACATATCAAAGCGTATGAAAAGGAAATACTG
>SVSN01000065.1 GCA_015064285.1 Oscillospiraceae bacterium
TGCATTCCGGCGCTTCCTCTCTTGCCAGCTTCAGAATGGCCTTTGTTTCCTCCGCCATGGGACAGAACTGGTCGTCGTGCATCAGGTTTACACCGTCGTCATTGTAGTATGCCCCCAGAAAATCCACGGCATCCTTCAGCGGGTGGATCATCTTACAGTCCGGCCAGCCGCAGAGAGAGCCGTCCTTCCATGTGCCCTGTCCGTGATACCGGAGAGATTCCGGCTTCTCTTCCAGCATGGAATCCGGTTCGCAGCGCATCCGGCCGTCCATGTTGTAAATCGGCACGATCACCAGACGGCAGCCGCATTCTTCCCAGGCTTTTACCAGAGACGGTACTTCCAGTCCACGCAGGTCACGGCCGGTTTCCAGCAGGGAGAACAGATTCATCAGTCCCGCAACCCCTTCCAGCTCCTGGGCATGGGTGGCACCGACAATCATCAGCGTGGGGCGCTTGCCGTTTCGGTCGGCATAATACCTGGGATTTCTGGCACCGCAGGCGGAATTGTAGTTGGCCGTTCCCCTGTAATCTTCTTTTTCTCCATAGGTCACATAGGGAATTTCATGTCCCCCGGCAGAAATACACAGGGTATGCACCTGTCCTTTTTTCAGGCTGCGCAGCATCTCCCATACCTGTTCCGGCTTGGTTTTCCAGAAAGGATATACAGAATCGGTATTGAACATTAATGGCTCCTTTCCCGGTAGGAAAACGAGGCAGACGCCCGGATGGTTCTGTGAAAACCGTCACGGCACTCCACCCCGTATGTATGACTGATGGTTTACTTGATTATTTCCCGAAGAACTCGTTGATTTTGTCTACAAGAGTCTGCTGTTTGGCCAGATTGGTTTCGTAGTAAGAAGAGAAGTTGCCGCCCTGCGCCAGAACATTGTCCACACTGCGCTGGAAGCCGCTGCCGCCGCCGTAGATATAGGAGAAGGACAGCACCCGGTTTTCAAACAGGATTTCCAGCATCAGACGGGAATCTTCATCGTTGACATAACGGCTCCGCAGTGCCATGCCGTAGTAAGCGGGAACGATGTTCTTCCAGCCTTCGGCAGCCATGGCTTCGGTGATCACACCGGTACGATCCGGATCGGATACGGATACGGGAATGATGCCGGGGATTTCACAGCAGGCACCGATGAAGTGATCCTGCGCTTCGTTCAGCTTGGGCATGGGCAGGATCCCATAGTTGGTGTCAGTGTCGATCAGACCGGTCAGCAGGTGGCCGATGGCACCATAGGTCAAAAGAACCGTACCGTTGGCAAACCAGGTATTGGAGGAGTCTTCGTTATAGCGTCCGGAATGGGTGTTGGAATACACAGTACCGATCTGGTCGCCTACCAGCCATGCACACATCTTATCCATGAAGTCCACAGTTGCATCGTTGTAAACGTCAATCTGCAGAGTCTTGCCGTCAGCACTCTTGCCGTAGGCTTCAAAACCGAAGTTTTCCAGCAGACAGTAGGGAACGGTCATGGCGTAACCGTAGATATCGCCGTAGTCACGGGTACCGTCACCATTGGTGTCTTCATAGATATCCTTGGTCATGGAAATCACGTTGTCCAGCGTCCAGCGGTCTTCCTTTACCATGGTATAGGGAGATTCCAGACCGAAGTCGTTGAACAGGTCGATGTTGAAGAACATGGTACGGGTAGCCCAGAAACCGTAGTAGGTCATGTAGTTGGAGATCAGATACATTTTCCCGTTCAGGGTCAGGGATTCGGTGGTATATGCAGGCCACCAGGGCTTTTCAAAGTTCAGGTGGGGTACATCGTACAGGTTGTGGAACAGGCCTTCCAGAGACAGATTGCCCGCGGTGCAGTCGTGGATGGTACCCAGATCGAATGCGTCGTCCCCGGAAAGGATCAGGGTACGTACTTCATCGCCTGCGGTCCAGACGGAATGCACAAGCTGTTCCAGCTTCACATTGAACCGTTCCATTACGTTGGCGTTGGCATCGAACACAGCGTCATTGATGGCTTCGCCGGTGGATTCGGTTACGTGTACGAACCGGATGTATTCGTTGTCGCACAGGATCCGGAAGGTATATCCGTCATAATCGGCTTCCGGCAGGTCATCGGGAACTTCGGTTTCCACCTCTTCCGTTACTTCAACCGCAGTTGTGTCAGCGGTATCTGCTGTGGTTTCGGTTTCCGCAGCCCCGCCGCCGCAGCCGCACAGAAGCAGCACAGCCAGAAGCATACAGGTCAGTCTTTTTTTCATGTCACAAATCTCCTTGGATTTTCGATTCGGGTACTTTACCATTTTATCACATAATATCCCTTGTATTGTGAACAGACACAAACCAAACCATGAACAAAAAGAAAAGACCCGCCGCACGGGCAGGCCCTTGTCTGCAAGGATGCATGGTATGTCTGTAAGCCGGGTTCTGTTGGGGACGATAGAAACCGTCCCTGTCCGTTATCTATCTGGGACGACCGTTGCCGGCACGCCTCAAGCCACCTGCGCCGCGCTGCCGGGCCGACAGTGTACGGCGGAAAACCACCATACAGGACGATGCGGTGTTGCTCCGGATAGGGTTTACATTTGCACGCAGTTACCTGCCATGCCGGTGAGCTTTTACCTCGCCTTTCCATCTGTACCAAAGAATCCGAAGATTCCTCAGAGCCCTTGGGGAGCCCTGGGAGCCATATGGCTCCGGTAGTCTATTTCTGTTGCACTTTCCCGGGAGTTTCCTCCGGCGGACGTTATCCGTTATCCTGCCCTGCGGGGCCCGGACTTTCCTCATGCCAATACCTTTCGGCGCCATGGCACGCAACGGACAGGCATACCCTGCGTTCTATAGTATACCCGAAAAATACGGATTTGTCAAGGGAGCGGATACGGAATTGTCCTCCTTCTCTGCCGGAGAAAAAAACGGGACCCCTTCCGAAGTCCCGTAAATATTATTTCTGTTCCAGAGGATCCACACCCCAGATGGCTACCTTACCAACGGTGCTGCTGTCGCTCCAGGTGTCGTAGGGGCAGACAAACTGGCTGCCGATAGACATGGCAATCTGAACGCCGTTGTCTGCAATGGTAGTGAAACCGGTGTTTCCGCAGGTACCGATCTGGGTACCTCTTTCCACCATGTCACCTTCCGCAACGCTGTAGCTGCCCATATTGTAGTACCAGGTCTTCAGACCCATACCATGGTCGATCACCACAATGTTGCCGGTGTAATCCAGCACACCCGCGTATACAACCTTACCGGCATTGGCGGCATATACGCCGGTTCCGGCAGGCGCCTTGGTGGTAACACCGCTGTTCCGGTAGGTATTGGAAGCATCGCCGTTGAGCACGATTTCACGGCCGAACCCACGAAGGATCAGACGGGAACCGGGCATACCGTTGATACCGCCCACACCTTCCATAAAGTAGCCGGAGAAATACCGGGTAGCTTCGGAAGTGGAAGTCAGCTTGGCTACCAGATCTTCATAGGCCGCAATGGAATCCTTGGTACGGTACAGGCTGAGCAGAGTAGCGGATACATCGATCTTCGATTGTCCGAATTTCATGCCTTCCACCTGCAGGGTGATATTCTGGGTGGTGCCGCCGTAAGTGAAGGTCATCACATAACTGCCGCCCGACAGATCCGGTGCCACGGGGATCAGCCCGATGGCCTTGTCCCCTTCCATGTAGAAGGTGGGTGTAAAGCCCAGAGAAGGTTCGGAGGTAAACTGAATCTTTTCGGGATTCAGAATATTCAGTGCCGTTACCGCCACAAACCGTCCTGCCTTTACGGTATCCATCCCCAGATAGAATTCTGCCGGGGCTGTCACCAGACTGGTGAAGTTGTAAGTCAGGTCGCCGCAGTAGGACCGTTCCGGGTCGTCGTACCATTCGGCGATTACTTCCACATTGAGACGGGTATTGGCTTCAAAATGGAATGTGGTATTCAGATCGGCGTACATACCGTCATACAGCAGTTCGCCTCTGTCATCGTGAATCTTCAGCGCGAAGTAGTCGGGATCCTGGTCAAAGAGCAGCTCGAAACCGCCTTCCAGAGAGTAGCTTTCCACATCTGCGGATACCATGGAAGAGGTATCGGAAACAACATACTCGCCGGTATAGTTCTTGTACCGCCATTCAGCAGCATCGGGTGCCACCACATGGTCCCCGGACAGGGTCAGTACAGGCATGGCAGCGGCTTCATAAATGCTTTCGGCATATTCGGTACCGATAAACTCACGGGCATCCTTTTCGGCAATCTGGTACACCATGCCGTCCGGATCCACAAAATAACACGCCTGGGGATTGGGGTCAAAATAGTACTGATAATTGTTCTGCTTGACACTGTTGGCCAGCGTTACCTTGAAATACTGTTCCCCGGTCAGAGAATCCGGCAGAGCCACAATCTTGGTGGCATTTTTCTGCATATTCAGGAAGAACAGTATCATATCTTCCGCAGCATCCCCTTCGGAACGCTGGAAAACATACTGTTTCCCGTTTACATCGTCTATGGAAAGAGACACCGCTGTTTTTTCATCCACAGGGGCGTTCTGGGTATCTTTATAACTGGAAATGGCCACAGCTGTCGGAATCAGGCAGAGAATCAGCAGCACGGCAAGTATGATATGATTTTTCACGAAGGTGTACCGAACCTTTCTGTATCTATAAATAAGCACAGCACTCTGTGCGGTATATTTTTTAAGATAGGTATACTTTGCTGTATCTATTATACACGGAAGAGGGTGAAAAGTCAAGAATATTGAAGATAAAAAGATAGAATATTTACACGCACAAAAACGCCCCCTCCTGGATGGAAGAGGCGCATTGCAAAAGCAGATATTTCTGATTTCTTACATCTTATCTCTTATTTCATCATACCCTTTACCTGGGCCAGAGCGGCTTCTACGCCGGCTTTCTTTTCCAGATATTTTTCCAGCTTGGCTCTTTCGCCGTCCACTACCTGCTTGGGAGCACGGGCTACAAAGCTTTCGTTGGCCAGTTTGCCGTTGACGCGGGCGATTTCGCCTTCCACCTGCTTCAGTTCCCCTTCCAGACGGGCAAGTTCGGCGGTAAAGTCGATCATGTCGGCCAGAGGAATGTAGATGGCGGCAGCATCGGTGATGATCTGTACGGCGGTATCATCAGCATAGCTGTCCACCAGCGTTACGGATGCGGCGGATGCCAGACGTTCGAAGTAAGGCGTGCATTCCGCAAAGATATCGGCATACTTGGTGGTGATATACACGCTGGCCTTACGGGAAGGAACAACTCCCATTTCCGCACGGCGGGCACGGATGGCACGGATGGCGTCGATTACCTTTTCAAAACCTTCCGCTTCGGCAAAGGCAGGGATCGCATCCACTTCGGGGAAGGACTTGATCATGATGGAGCCTTCTTCCCCGGGCAGACCCTGATAGATTTCTTCAGTGATGAAGGGCATGAAGGGATGGAGCAGCTTCAGGGTTTCTCTCAGCACGTATGCCAGAACCTTCTGTGCGGCCACAGAACGGGCGGAACCCTTATCCTGCAGTGCGGACTTGGTCAGCTCGATATACCAGTCGCAGTATACGTCCCAGATAAAGTCGTACAGGCAGGACAGCGCGATGCCGATTTCGTACTTTTCGATGTTGTTTGTCACGGACTTGACACAGTCGGCAAACTTGGACAGAATCCACTTGTCGGCCAGCGCCAGTTCGGACTCTGCAGGCAGCTCGATGGTATCGATTTCCAGATTCATCATCACGAAGCGGGCGGCATTCCACAGCTTGTTGGCAAAGTTACGGGCGGCTTCGATCTTTTCATCGGAGAAGCGCATATCGTTTCCGGGGCTGTTGCCGGTGGCCAGAGCAAACCGGAGTGCGTCGGCGCCGTACTTGTCGATGATTTCCAGAGGATCGATCCCGTTGCCCAGGGACTTGGACATCTTCCGGCCCTGTGCGTCACGTACCAGACCGTGAATCAGAACGGTATCAAAGGGAACCTCGCCTGTGTATTCCAGGGCGGAGAAGATCATTCTGGAAACCCAGAAGGTGATGATATCGTAACCGGTTACCAGAGTATTGGTGGGATAGAAATACTTCAGGTCTTCGGTTTCATCCGGCCAGCCCATGGTGGAGAAGGGCCACAGAGCAGAGGAGAACCAGGTATCCAGAGTATCGGGGTCCTGGGTCATATGGCCGCCGCACTTGGGACAAACGTCACAGCCGTCCCCCGCAACCACGGTTTCACCGCAGCAGTCACAGTAGTAAGCGGGAATCCGGTGACCCCACCACAGCTGACGGGAGATACACCAGTCCTGGGTATTTTCCATCCAGTGGAAGTAGTTCTTGTCAAAGCGTTCGGGCACGAACCGGGTCTTGCCTTCTCTGACAGCGTCCACGGCGGGCTTTGCCAGAGGTTCCATGCGTACGAACCACTGGAGGGAGATCATGGGTTCAATGGTGGTGCCGCAGCGGTAGCAGGTGCCCACTTCATGATCCAGATCCTCGATTTCGGCAAGGTATCCGCCGGCCTTCAGGTCTTCCACGATAGCCTTTCTGGCTTCATAGCGATCCATACCGGCGTACTTCGGATAGTTTTCGGTGATCTTGGCGTCCTCGGTCAGAACCACTTCCATGGGCAGGCGGCATCTGCGGCCCACTTCAAAGTCGTTGGGGTCGTGAGCGGGGGTGATCTTTACGCAGCCGGTACCCTTGTCCAGCTTGGCGTGTTCGTCAGCCACGATCGGAATCCGGCGGCCCACCAGCGGCAGAACGCAGTAGGTGCCGATCAGGTGCTTGTATCTTTCATCGTTGGGGTTTACGGCAACCGCAGTGTCACCCAGCATGGTTTCGGGACGGGTGGTGGCAACTTCCACGTATCCGCCGCCGCCAACCAGAGGATAACGGATGTGCCAGAAATGGCCCTTCTGGTTTTCGTAATCCACTTCCGCATTGGAGATGGAGGTCTTGCAGTGAGGACACCAGTTGATGATCCGCTCACCACGGTAGATCAGGCCCTTGTCGTACAGTCTCTGGAATACTTCACGAACCGCACGGGAGCAGCCTTCGTCCAGGGTGAACCGTTCACGGCTCCAGTCGCAGGAGGAACCCAGCTTCTTCAGCTGTTCGATGATCCGTCCGCCGTACTGTTCCTTCCATGCCCATGCACGGGTCAGGAAGCCGTCACGGCCCAGGTCTTCCTTGGTCAGACCTTCCTTGCGCATGGCTTCCACAATCTTGGCTTCGGTGGCGATGGACGCATGGTCGGTGCCGGGGAGCCACAGGGTGGAGAAGCCCTTCATTCTCTTATACCGGATCAGAATGTCCTGCAGGGTGTTGTCCAGAGCGTGACCCATATGCAGCTGGCCGGTGATGTTCGGCGGGGGAATTACGATGGAATAATGGGGCTTTGTGTGGTCAACCTTGGGTGTAAACAGCCCTTCGTCACACCACGACTGATAAATCCGACCCTCAAAATCCGACGGGTCATAGGTCTTTGGGAGTTCTCTTTTCATTTTTTGTTACCTCATTTGAGTTTGTTTTCGCTTTGTGAAAATAAAAAATCCCGATATCGAAAGAATCGACATCAGGACGCAGTTTACGCGGTACCACCCGATTTCGCCCGAAAGGACGCACTTATGGGGACAGACAATCCCTCTCTCTGTAACGGGAGAACCCGGCTCTGCGTACACATTTCCACCGGAGGTGCTTCCTCCGAGAAACTTCCGCAGGGCGGCTCCGGGACTACTTCGGCTGTGTTCTGTACGGGTCTTTCAGCAACCGCCCGCTCTCTGGGACAGAATCTGTCAGCGTACTACTTCCCATCCGTGCCTTTTGCAGGTATCAATAGATAAATAAAGTATAGCACACAGTGTACGGCTTGTCAAGGGGAAGGTTTCATTTTGCGCAAAAAATCCGTCCCAGCCGGAATTCCACAGGACAAAATCACCGTTTTCTCTTTACATTCTGCAGTTACTGTGCTATAATAAAAAGAACAAATGTACCTTTCCTTGCCCAGGAGGAACTGCATCATGCCTGAATTCCGCCTTCAATCAAGCTATAAGCCCACCGGGGATCAGCCGCAGGCGATAGACAAGCTCTGCGACGGGATCGCCCGGGGGATGAAATACCAGACCCTTTTGGGGGTCACCGGCTCCGGGAAGACTTTCACCATGGCAAATGTCATTGCCAGAATGGGCCGTCCTGCCCTGGTTCTGGCCCCCAACAAGACCCTTGCCGCCCAGCTCTGCTGCGAGTTCCGGGAATTCTTCCCCGACAATGCAGTGGAATATTTCGTTTCCTACTACGACTACTACCAGCCGGAAGCCTATGTGCCCGGCCGGGATATCTATATCGAAAAAGACTCCTCCATCAACGACGAAATCGACAAGCTCCGGCACAGCGCTACCTCTGCCCTGTTTGAAAGACGGGACGTAATTATTGTGGCCTCCGTGTCCTGCATCTACTCCCTCGGTCCCCCGGAAGAATACCAACGTCAGGTCATCGGGCTCCGTCCCGGCATGGAAATGGCAAGGGAAACCCTGTCTGCCCTGCTGATCGCGTCCACCTACGACCGGAACGACGTAAACTTTGTCCGAGGCAATTTCAGAGTCCGTGGGGACACACTGGAAGTCTACCCTGCCGGCTATGACAACCGGGCTGTACGGGTGGAATTCTTCGGAGACGAGATCGACCGGATCTCCGAGATTGACCCGCTGACCGGCAAGACCCTGTCGGTGCTGAACTATGTGGCCATCTACCCCGCCACCCACTACGTTGCCGACCCCACCGCCAAGGAAATCTACATCGCCCGGATCGAAGAGGAACTGGAAGAGCGAATCCAGTGGTTCCAGAGCCAAAACAAACTGCTGGAGGCCCAGCGGATTGAGGAACGCACCCGGTACGACATCGAGATGATCCGGGAAATCGGGTACTGTTCGGGGATCGAGAACTACTCCGCTGTATTTGCCGGCAGAGACCCCGGTTCCACGCCCTACACCCTGCTGGACTATTTCCCGAAGGATTTTCTTCTGTTCGTGGACGAAAGCCATGTGACCATTCCCCAGGTCAGAGGCATGAGCGGCGGGGACAGAGCCAGAAAGACCAATCTGGTGGAATACGGCTTCCGGCTGCCCTCAGCCTACGACAACCGGCCTCTGCATTTTGAGGAATTTGAAGAAAAGCTGAACCAGATTGTCATGGTTTCCGCTACCCCCGCCGAATACGAAGCAAAGCACGCCCAGCAGGTGGTGGAGCAGATCATCCGTCCCACAGGGCTGGTGGATCCCCGTGTGGAAGTGCGTCCCGCCGAAACACAGGTGGACGACCTGATCGGGGAAATCCGGCAGCGGATTCAGAAAAAGGAGCGGGTGCTTGTCACCACACTGACGAAAAAAATGGCGGAAGACCTGACCGAATACCTGGACGGACTGGGCATCCGGGTCAAGTACATCCACCACAATATTGACGCCATGGAACGGACGGAGCTGCTGCGGAACCTGCGGATGGGCATTTTTGACGTACTGGTGGGAATCAACCTGCTGCGCGAAGGGATCGACCTGCCGGAGGTTACGCTGGTGGCCATACTGGACGCAGACAAGGAGGGGCTGTTCCGTTCGGAGCGTTCCCTGATCCAGATGATCGGCCGTGCCGCCCGAAACGCCGATGGTACGGTTATCCTGTACGCCGACAGCGAAACGGAGTCCATGCGCCGTGCCCTGGAAGAAACCGACCGACGCCGTGCCATCCAGATGGCCTACAACGAGGAGCACGGTATTATCCCGAAGACCATCGTAAAGGAAATCGCAGCACCCATCTCCATTGATGCGGAAGAAACCGCCCCGACCAAGGGAAAAGGCCGGAAGAAAGGCGCAGACAAGTCCCCGGTTTCCGCCGCCGTCCGTGGACAGACGAAGGAGCAGCAGATCGAAGCGCTCCGGAAGGAAATGCAGCAGGCCGCCAAAGACCTGCGGTTTGAAGAAGCGGCATACCTCAGAGACAAGATCAAGGAGCTGGAGCTGACGAAGTGAGGTTTACGAAAAATCCGCTTTGCACCAGCGGCAGGTACGTTTGCCCGGTTTGATGAAGTTGCCGCAGACCGGGCAGAGGTATTCTTCCGCTTCCGGAATCGGGTACTTCACAGGGTATTTCAGTCCCCGGATCACCAGAACACGGTCATCCTTTTTGTAGTACAGATCATGGGCAAGAACGCTGGCTTCCCTATATGCAGCACTGCGTTTTTCCCCCTTGTCTCCACGGAACACCACATCCGCCGTCACAATTTCCAGTTCCTTTGCCTGACTGTACGTAATCGGGCCGGATACGGCTTTATGCACCACCGAAAACCGTGCGGATTCCACCGTGCCGTAAAAGGTTTTGGAAAAGAACGTTTTATGTACCCGGAAAGGAAAAAACGGCAGCAGGCAGAGAAGCGGATACGCAAACGCCGACGGTGTATTCCATGCCCTGTTCATTTTCACCATATAAAATATCCATGCCGCCAGAACCAGCAGAATCCACAGTATTGTCAGGATCAGGGTTTTGGCGTATTTCTTTCGTCCCAGCTTCAAAAGCTTTGCTTCTGTATCTTTATCAAAAAACTCTTTCATTTGGATCCTCTCAGTACCTGTAATTTTTCGTCCTCTCTTTTTCTGTGCGCTGTCCTTCCAGATACCGTATATGGCTCTGCGCTTCTTTCCGGAACCGTTTCATCAGAGACAGGTTGTAGAAAATAAAATACGCACAGTAGATCCCCAGAAATACTGCTGTATCCAGAGGTGTTGATTGATTCTGCACCATAATCGCATCATACCGTTCCAGCGGCGTGACATACACCAGTGTGTACAGAAGATAGGTGACGGGGGAGGTCAGAAGTCCGCAGCGGCAGATGGGAAACGGCAGCAGTCCCATTATGAACCGAAAAATCTCTTCCGGCAGGATCAGCCGTATTGCTTTGCGATACCACTTGTCCGGCTCATCCGCCAGAGAATACAGTCTGGGAATCTGCACAGGCAGGTGCTTTCGCATCCACCAGCGGGGCAGCAGAACGGAAACCGGAATCGTGAAGAAAATCTGCAGCAGGACAAACAGTGTACTGCCTTCCAGATAGACATAAAGATACATATACAGACAGTACACTGCCCAGAATGCCAGCAGATGACTGAACAGGGATGCACCTGCAAACCGGAGCTTTTCTGAGACAGTTACCATTCTGGTTTCATGAAAATCCTGATTCATGTATGCTTCCTCCTGAAGACATAATACACAAACACCTTGCCGAGATAGGAATAATCACCGCTTTTGTGTTCTGTTATCAGATAGTCTTCCCCGTTTGCCTGCCGGATGGTATATTTCTCAGCCGTTTCGTTTTCTTCACTGAGAATCACTCCGGCTGTGTAATGGTATTGCCGTACAACAGCGGTTCCGATTTTTACACACCGGCCGCGTTCAAAAAACTGCATTCCCCGGATCCATAAAGACTCCTTTATCCATTTGTCCGGATTTGCGGTAAAGGCTGCCGGATCCTTTATCATATCCACCGCTTCCCATTCGCCAAGAACCATGTTGTCCTGGATATACGGCAGATTGACATCATCCCGGAATTCGTAAGCATCCCGCTTTGTCCGGGCAACCGTGTCTGCCTGCCGGTAGATACGCAGGGTGTCATCAGCGGCGTGTGCAATCCGTTCCGACACAAAGTCCACCGCCATATAGGTTCCGGTTTTATCCGAAAAGATCCGGTATTCGTTCGGCACCACAATATTGTAAGCGGACAGTATCCAGTACAGGATTCCCTTCGTCCAGAAATATGTCCACACAGGCTGTCCCCCGGGCAGGAAATACAGATTCTCCTGCAAAACCTCACGGACATCCAATACATCCGTGCCTGTGAATTTCTTTTTTCTGTCCATATTCCCGCAGTATACCCATTTTCCTACCACAGCAGGATCATCTGCAAAAGGAATATCAAAAATCTGTTCGTTGATCGGACGCTGTCCGGCTTCCGGATTCTTACAGGACTCATCGATTTTCCTTATGATTTCTTCCTTATTCCGGATGGACACAAGAATCTCATGCTTTTTATGTTCATAAAGTCTGTGCTGCTGCGGCAAAGGTGCATCCAGAAATTCCTTTATCTCCGGCAGCGAAAAGTCCAGCGATTTCAGGTGAGCAATCGTCTGGTACATTCTGACCTTTTCCGGTGCATAATACCGGTAACCGGAATCCGTATCCACCCTGTCCGCACACAGCAGACCAATTTTATCGTAGTACCGCAGTGTCTGTACGCTGACCCGGCAGATTTTTGCCAGTTCACCGATCTTGATCATCTTGCTTTCCTCCTCCGGCTGTGCTATAATGGTCTTGCAGGTATTATAACATTATAGTCAGGTATAGAGTCAATACATAAAACAAAAAAATCCGTCCTTCCCCAAAGAAAGGAGCCGCCCATGTCATTCTTAGCATCCGAACTGGCCGCGCGCGAACTTCCTCCGCTTCTCATCCACAGCGACGGTACCCCTGTTACTGCGGAAAGCTGGCGGGTTCGCCGGGCGGAGCTGCTGGAGCTGCTGCAGACAAACAGCTACGGCCGCACCCCCGCCGCCCCCGGAGAAGTCCGCTGGAAAATCCTGTCCGAGGAGAAAAACGCCTATGCGGGGAAAGCCCTGCAGCGTAAAGTGGAGATTTCCTTTGACACACCCAGGGGGCCTTTTGCCTTCCCGGTATGGGTGATTCTGCCCACAGCCGTACCGAAGGCACCGGTGTTTGTCCACATCAACTTCCGTCCCGATATGCCGGACCGGTACTGTCCCGCTGAGGAAATCGTGGACGGCGGCTTTGCTCTGGTGGATTTCTGCTATCAGGACGTGATAAAGGACAGCCACGACGGCGATTTCGATAAAGATCTGGGTGCTCTGTTCCGGGAAGCCGGTGTACCCCGGCAGCCGGACGAATGGGGCAAAATCGGGATGTGGGCATACGCCTGCTCCCGGGTACTGGACTACCTGATTGCCGCCGACGAAACCGACTGGCGCCATACAGCCGTGGTGGGTCACTCACGGCTTGGCAAGACTGCTCTCTGGGCAGGCGCACAGGACGAACGGTTTTATCTGACCATTTCCAACGATTCCGGCTTCGGCGGTGCGGCCATTCACAAAAAAGGCACCGGCGAGCGTGTGGCGGATTTTCTCCGTGCGGGCAGCTGGGACTGGTACTGCGAAACCTTCAAAACCTATCTGGACAGAGAGGATATTAACACCGTATACGACCAGCATATGCTGCTTGCCCTGATCGCCCCCCGGCATCTCTGTGTGGGCAGTGCCTGGCTGGACAGAGGAGCCGACCCGAAATCGGAGTTTCTGAACTGCTATGCCCAGAATGAAGTCTATGCACTGCTTGGCAAGACGGGACTTGTGACCCCGGACGGATACCCCGCCGCCGACACCGGTCTGCAGGAGGGCACCGTTGCCTACCACCTGAGAAGCGGCACCCACTACTTCAGCCGTACCGACTGGGGATACTATATGCGGTACTTCCGGCAGATTCTGGACAGGTAAGAACCGGCGAAAAAGCCCTGCGTACCGAAGATTCATAACAGGCAACACAAAAAGAGCTGATTGTTTTCTGAACAGTCAGCTCTCTTGTCTTCAGGATTTCAGACACCGTTTTCCTGCTGTCAAGAAACGGCTTACAGAGAATCATTCTTTCCTGCATATTCACGGACCAGCTTGACCAGCGTACCGCTCAAGAGGAACAGGGCTATCAGGTTGGGAATGGCCATCAAGCCGTTGCAGGTATCCGCAATGCCCCACAGCAGGCCCAGATCCACCACAGCCCCCGGAATGGCTACCAGGGAATACAGGATCATAAACACCGTATTGGCCTTGCTGCCCACGATAAATTCCAGACAGCGCACGCCGTACAGACCCCAGCCGATGATGGTGGAGAAGGCAAAGCAGCACAGCGCCACGGCGGTAAAGATGGATACCCAGCTGCCGTAGGTGTTGGTAAAGCCGCTGATGGTCAGCTCCGCCCCGGCTGTGACGCCGTAGTTGATGGCAGGCGCACCCAGCAGGATGGTAAGGGCGGTCAACGTACAGATAATGATGGTGTCACAGAATACTTCGAAAATACCGAAATAGCCCTGCTGTACAGGGGACTCAATATCCGACGCGGCATGGGCAATGGAACCGGTACCGAGGCCTGCTTCGTTGGAGAAGATCCCCCGGGATACACCGCGGCGCATACTGATGAACAGGCTGCCCACCACACCGCCGGTAAAGCCCGCAGGGGTAAAAGCACCGACAAAAATACTCTGCAGAACAGCAGGTACTCTTCCGACGTTAAAAGCAATCACGCCGATACCGAGAACCACGTACAGCACCGCCATGAAGGGCACCAGCTTTTCAGTAAACCGGCCGATACGCTTCACGCCGCCCAGCAGTACCATAGCCACCATAATGGCAATCAGAATCCCCACGACCAGGTTGACGCCGAACACTGAGTCCTCCGAAAGCAGGCCGTAGTTCTGCAGTGCGGTACCGATGGAAGCGGTAATGGTATTTACCTGGGTTGCGTTGCCGGTACCGAATACGGTAAGAACCCCCAGCGCCGCATACAGATAGCCGAGAAAATGCCACCGGGAACCGAGACCGTTTCTGATGTAATACATGGGACCGCCTACCCAGTCGCCGTGGCCATTGCGTTCGCGGAAATGCACAGCCAGTGTAACCTCGGCAAACTTGGTACACATACCCAGCAGGGCGCTGACCCACATCCAGAATACCGCACCGGGGCCGCCCAGCGCAATCGCACCGGCTACACCGGCAATATTCCCGGTGCCCACCGTGGCAGCCAGCGCAGTGCACACAGCCTGGAACGGGGTTACAGCGCCCGCCTGTGCATTCTCCTTGCGGAACATACGCCCCACTGTACAGCGCATGGCCGTACCGAATTTGCGGATCTGGATAAATCCGCTGCGGCAGCTGAGCCAAAGACCGACGCCAAGAATCAGTACCATTGCCGGAACGCCCCAGACAAAGTCGTTCAGTTTTGCGTTAATCAGAGTGATGATTTCAATCATGGATCTACGCCCTCCTGTATGAATTGTATGTATATCATACCACATTTTGTGAATATTTGCAAGATAAAATGAATAAAAAAGGACTACTGCAGCAAAAAAGCCCAGTTACCAAAAAAATGATAAACAGGGCGTTGCTCTTTGCTTTTATTCAGAAATAATGTGCTTGTGTTGCCATTCTGTTGCCGCGGACGTCCGAAAACGTCATTTTTCCAGGTCTACACCCGGGAAAGTGCAGTTACAGAATTATTCCCACTCGTTGTAGCTATCTGTGACTTAAACAAATTCGTTTAGTGAATATGATACCTGCTATTCTGATTATTTTGACTATCCATATTATCATAGCTATACGATGGATGCTTATCAAAATCTTATCAACGGTGATAAACGTTCAAAGATCACACAAGGTAATTGTTCCAGATGGTTGTTACCTTGATATAAGTATTATACGCAAAATCGACTGAAAAATCAAGATGCTACGGTGATTTCACTGCAAGGCTCTTCACTGGATATGGTAAGAGGCTCCCGTCGGAGTGGCAGGAGCCCCATTCTTTGTCAAATCAGAATCTTGTGAATAGTCAGACAAATAAGGATTTACTCATTATCCTTTTTTGATTTACGATAGCGGAGAATCCATCCAACGGCACATATATCCCATAATATGGTACAAATGATATGTAGAACAAGTGATACAGAGTTTGTATATCCAAATGCCAAATCAACAAACAAATTGATGTTCCATATAACTGCACAAATACAATTTATAATCATTACTGCTATGCTCAATTTTTTCTTGTCATCCATTGCACACGCACCTCCGTCAAATTGGAATTAGCCAGATTTCTGTTTTTTCTATTGCTTACCGCTTCCATCAAAAGCATTTTGTTCGACATAGGCCATCATTGTATTGTTTCTCCAAACATGCCCCAGAACAAGAAGTATAATGGTGCCAGACATTATTATATTACAAAAATGTGAATATTTCTACCATTTTTGCAGATTGCCACCGGTCTATTTATGATTTAATTACCACCTGCAGGATTTATTCCACGGGCGGCGTGTAAAAAATGCTTATCAAAACCTTATCACCGCTGATAAGAATACCATATGTCAAAGAAAATAAGTGGTCTGAAATCAAGCGATCTCAGACCACTTAGAATCAATATGCGATTATTCCCACTCGCCAAATGGAACCGAAATCTAAACAATTTTGTATGGGCGATTTGATTCCGTTTGGTTTTATTTGATGTGCGGTATCCGTATTCTATGGGGTATATGACTTTCTGCTATCATAAAGCTATCGGCGGGTGCTATCACTGCAGGAAAAGCTTGGTTTGAGGTATTTGTATTATACCATGTTTTTACATATATTGCAAGTGAAATTTCAAATGGTGTTCTTCTCCTAAGTAAACT
Organism: Oscillospiraceae bacterium; assembly: GCA_015064285.1. Lineage (GTDB taxonomy): Bacteria > Bacillota > Clostridia > Oscillospirales > CAG-272 > UMGS1696. The sequence goes on from SVSN01000065.1 coordinate 16,425, forward strand.
GTTCTCATATCCAGATACTATACACGTTCCTAGCAATATAGAACTCTAATCACACTCCCGCGAGGGGAGTGACCTTGCAGAGGCGGATGTATCCTGCAGTATTGAAATTTCAATCCACACTCCCGCGAGGGGAGTGACGAGATTCATTTGTAGTAGAATAATTAGAAAGAGTAATTTCAATCCACACTCCCGCGAGGGGAGTGACAATGCCCATTCACTTCCGTCAGGCTGTCACCATAATTTCAATCCACACTCCCGCGAGGGGAGTGACATTTGATTATCAAATATCCATCCAAACCCAAATCCATTTCAATCCACACTCCCGCGAGGGGAGTGACGCGGGTACTGTGAGGGCACAGATAAATTTATTTGACATTTCAATCCACACTCCCGCGAGGGGAGTGACACACACGAAAGGGGAATTAAAATGCAAAAAAACAATTTCAATCCACACTCCCGCGAGGGGAGTGACCATTCGCAACGATTCCGGCACACCCATCGAGATGCAATTTCAATCCACACTCCCGCGAGGGGAGTGACAGACTGGATGGCTCGTGAAAAAATACGGACGTCTGATTTCAATCCACACTCCCGCGAGGGGAGTGACGAGATGGTGATCGGCCCAACCGTACCGCCGTCCGATTTCAATCCACACTCCCGCGAGGGGAGTGACGAACCGGCAGTGTATACAGCCTCAGCGCCGTCCAATTTCAATCCACACTCCCGCGAGGGGAGTGACCACACGTCAATCAGATCGTTGATCGACACGTGCCAATTTCAATCCACACTCCCGCGAGGGGAGTGACGGTTACAAGGGGATAATTGAGGAGGTATAACTCATATTTCAATCCACACTCCCGCGAGGGGAGTGACCCACATCAACCTGTGTTCTGTCCGTGATCAGATCCATTTCAATCCACACTCCCGCGAGGGGAGTGACGATGCGGTACTGCGCAGGCTGCGGGAGATGTAGCATTTCAATCCACACTCCCGCGAGGGGAGTGACGTCCAGATTTGCAACAGTCACAGTCCGTCTGCCGATTTCAATCCACACTCCCGCGAGGGGAGTGACAATATGATTGTCTTACAGGTCCCGGCCTTCCTGTATTTCAATCCACACTCCCGCGAGGGGAGTGACCTGGACAAGTACCGGTTTGCAGATGATCTGTGGCGATTTCAATCCACACTCCCGCGAGGGGAGTGACGCGATGTGGCGACGGCATCCGGCGGATCTGCCGGATTTCAATCCACACTCCCGCGAGGGGAGTGACGGTAAGAATTCATATCTTTAAGTATGTCGAATCATTTCAATCCACACTCCCGCGAGGGGAGTGACAGAAGCATCCGTTTATGCTGGCCGACATCGACCGATTTCAATCCACACTCCCGCGAGGGGAGTGACGACTGGCACACAGCCTTTGCGGCCAAAGTAGCGATTTCAATCCACACTCCCGCGAGGGGAGTGACAGCAAAATCAAACAAAAAATTTGAAAGATTTTGCGCATAATAAACATAGTATACTGAAATTTTGTTTAGTGTAAAAGGAATTATATAAAGGAATTTGTCTTAAAACTCAG
>SVSN01000066.1 GCA_015064285.1 Oscillospiraceae bacterium
TGGACGTAAAATATGACATCGGTATTGATGAAGCCGCTTTCTACGGTCCTAAGCTGGACATCCAGTGCAAGAACGTATTCGGTAAGGAAGACACCATCGTTACCATCCAGATCGACATGCTGCTGGCAGAAAAGTTCGGTATGTACTACACCGACTCCGACAACAAGCAGAAGCTGCCCTACATCATCCACCGCACCTCCATGGGCTGCTACGAACGGACCCTGGCTCTGCTGATCGAAAAGTACGCCGGTGCATTCCCCATGTGGCTGGCACCCACCCAGGCCGTTGTTATTCCCGTATCCCCCGCCTTCAACGACTACGCACAGGCTGTAGCCGACAAGATGCAGGCTGCCGGGCTGCTGGTTGACGCCGACCTGCGGAACGAAAAGATGGGCTACAAGATCAGAGAACACCAGCTCCAGAAGGTGCCCTACACCCTGATCGTAGGCGAAAACGAAATGAACGAAAATGCCGTTTCCGTCCGTAAGCGCGGCGGTATTGACATGGGCGCCATGAGCGTTGACGCATTCATCGAACAGGCGCTGGACGAAGTTAAGACCAAGAAGATCCAGTAATTTTCCCAAAAAACACAAAGACCGGGTATGTCCTCATGCAAAGGACATCCCGGTCTTTTACGATTTCATTCGTGTATTTACCATCAGAAGAGTTCTACCGGACAGGACACCAGCGCCAGGCAGCCTTTCAGACCGCCCACCGTACAAATCCCGGGCATCCGGAAGTTTTCGTGATAAGCTGCATCACCTTCCAGTGCCAGTGCCGCACCGTCCAGGAAAGCTTCCTTCACATCCGTCCGCAGAGCCAGCGCACACACTGCCGCACGGGCAGCACATCCGTCCGCCCATACAGTGACAGATTCCCCGATTCCGGCAGCAGCTTCCATCAGCAGCGCAGCATCCTGTGCCCGCAGTGCATCGTCCGTGTACAGGAATGTGGTAAAGAAACGGTTGTCATACTCGCTTCCGGCCACGTATCGCTCACATCCGGCATATTCTCCGGTCAGGAACAGATCGCCGCTGACCACAGCCATGCCGTCTTCCAGCATTTTCCGAACCGGTGCTTTGTCCAGACAATCCTTGCCTTCTCCGCCAAGCGCCAGACAGACACGCTTTCCGTCCCAGTTTTCCGGTGTAAGCTGTACAAAAGGCAGCTTTTCACCCTTATCGCCGCAGATTACACTTCCGGCAATCCGGATTCCATCTGTTTCTTCAGCAGAAACAGCAATCTGCTTGAGCGTATTCCTGCCGATTCCGGTAACCCAGCCCACCATTTTCCGTTTTCCGGCATCGTCCAGCGCCGCTACACTGGCCGTCCGTTCTGCCTTCCAGGCAGCAAAATAGGCTTCGTCATCCGCAAATCCGGGCGCCTTGCCGTTGCCGCGGAACCATGTGAAATCCTGCAGATCCTCTGTTACGATAGGCTGTTCCGTCCAGTGGGGATCCTCGCCCATCAGGTGCCGGGCGAAAAAGCTGTACACTCTGTGGCGGGTCTTTTCGTTGTACTGATGAGGTGCATCCTGATAGAAATGTTCTACCATATCTTCTGCACCGTACTGCCGGTAGGCTTCCAGAACCCCGGGCAGCTCCGCTGTTTCCAGATACTTCGTCCAGTCGCCGGTAGAGCCTGCCAGGAACAGAGGACGGGGCGCCAGCATGGCACACATTTCGGTATTGTCGGTATCTCTGCGCAGACCGGGTGCATTTTCACACATACAGCCGCCCTGCATATGGAGGGAAATCATGTTGATGGGTGCCGCCGCACGGACCCGTTCGTCCAGCAGGGACAGGAAGAGAGTCTGGGAACCGCCGCCGGATGCCCCGGTCATACCGATTCTTTCCGCGTCCACTTCCGGCAGGGAGCAGAGCAGATCCAGCGCACGGATATTGTTCCAGAGCTGGATACCGAGCCCGTTTGAGTTCCAGAGTTCCTTTTCACCGCCGCCGTATTCGTGAGAGAGCTGCCGGCTGTCTACTTTCCCGATCATATCGGTAACCAGACAGACAAAGCCCATCTTTGCAAAATTGGCGATCTGCTGCGGATAGTCGCCGGTATCGGTACGGGTGAGCCGCTGTTCTTCCCAGTGTCCGATGACATTGAGAATCGCAGGTGCTTTCCCGCAAAGAGGCTTCGGCAGATACAGATTCCCCGTAGACCAAAGACCGGGACAGCTTTCGAACATGACCTTTTTGACTGTATAACCGTCAAATTCACCTGCATCTTCAAATTTCGCATTCAGCGGTGTTTTTTCAGGCCAGGGATACAGTCCCGCCGCCATCCGGAGATTGAACCGGAGCGCTTCCCTGCGGGCATCCACTTCTTCTCTGGAAGAAAATGTCGTGATGGGGAATACCGTATTGGTATGACGGTTTGCCTGCAGACGGGCATCATCCGGTGTAAAACCAAGAACCTTATAGGCAGTATTCATCTTTCACCCTTCTTTCTGTCTTTCCGTAATTTCTCTGTACGCAGAAAGCGTTATAGGCAGCGCCTCCTGTCTTTTCAGGCACATTATAGCATAAAGCCGGCCGCAAATCAAGACTGCTGCGGAAATCCCCCCTCCTGTTCTCCGCGCAGAAAACAGTTCCGCCACTCTGTTCAGCAAAAACAAAAAAACACCGAAACGCCATGTTTCTGAACATGGTTCCCGATGTTTTCCGCTCCAGCACCTGGATCTCACGCTCCAGCACCTGGATCTCACGCTCCAGGGAAGAGTCGAACTTCTGACCTACCGCTTAGGAGGCGGTTGCTCTATCCACTGAGCTACTGGAGCATAGGACTGTATCCGGCGATATTTTCACAGGTGCTGTACAGGGTACAGTATACCATATTTTGCTTTTTATTGCAAGTGCTTTTGAAAAATCAACCTTCGTTTTCTTCCGGCGGGGTGTATCCTTCCGGATATTCAAACGCACCTATGTTATAAAACAGTTCTCTGTGGTTTTCGTGAACCTGTGCCATCTTCTCTTCCCCCTTCATCTTGTTGAAGGTAGTCAGCTTCCGCAGGGCAATGACGGTATCTTCCCCGAAAACCTGTATCTGGCTGTAATATTTATAGAATTTCGTCTCACACAGCCGCAGACCGCATTCGTCCACAGCACCCTCCGGCACAGATCCGAAGATTTCCGCAAGGGGTACAAAAGCTTCTGCCGCCGCCACACTGGCGTACTGATCCGGTGCAAGGAAGCAGATCAGGGAATCCCCCGCCATGATCTCATAGGTAAACTGCTCCGCCGTCTGGGCATTGGACTGTCTGTCCACCGCAAATTCTTCCCCTGCCGCCAGAGCCGCTTCCTGTGCATCCAGCATCTGTTCTGCCGTCATATATACCAGGTCGTTGAAGATGATCTTCTTTTCGCCGTCCCCGTTGTAGTCTTCCATCAGGTCATACAGACACAAGGACACCGCCTGGCTCTGGTTGGGCGTGAAATACAATGGACCGGCATACAGGATCTTGATATCCGGATTGCTCTTGCTGGCAAACTGCGTTCCCAGTGTAATAAACATAAACGCAAAAGCAGCAATAATAATGGTCTTCCATTTGTGGTGATACCAGAAATTCGCAAACCAGCTGCCTTTTTCCGCCTCAGCCTGTTCTTCTTCCGGCTCACTGCCCAGCGCCTGCAGCACCTTTGCGGCATTGGACTGCTGTATTTCTGTATCGGCATTTTCAGCCGCCTGATTTTTTCTTTCTTCAGGACACATAGCATTTCTCCCATCATGATGTAAAATATAGTATACAGCATTTTTGTTGACCTGATGTTGTTTTTTTATGAACAATTTTCTATCTCAGCCGGCACATGAAAATTTATCTTTTCCGATGACAGAACATGGAAAATGTGGTATACTGTGGTCAGAGATACGCATGGAGGTCTGATGTATGTTTACCGATGATTTTCTGAAAAATATGACTCCCGTTTCCGCCGCCCGGCAGAAGGATGGTTCTGTTATCGCAGTCCCCACCGACATCAAAACGGAAGGCGGCAGACTCATCGCCCGGATTCAGAAAGAACAGATTCCCCCGGATACAGCCGCACTGGATTTTCTCCCGGATTTCTTTGTGGGGCAGGAAGGCGAGGACGGCTATATGATTTTCCCCGGCAATATGCTGTGCCGGTTCTGCGGGCATGAAAACGTGATGAGGGCTGCCTGTTCCCCGATCATGCCCCTGTTCGGTGCCAAAACAGCCGCATTCTGTTTCGCCGGTATCATCACCGGCAACCGTGAAGACAGTGTTGTCATGGCAGACATCCGTGACGGAGAATACCGTGCCTATCCCCGGTTTCAGCTGGAAGGGGACGGTGCGCCGGAAGATCTGCAGGTGGAATATGTTTTTCTCACAGGTGAAGACGCAGACTATTCCGGTATGGCACGCACCTACCGGCAAATGCGGTTTGCAGCAGGACTTTTGCCTCTGAAAGAACGTGTTCAAAACCGGCCGGTCCTTGCCTATGCTGTGGATGCGCCCTACATCCGGATCCGTATGGGCTGGAAACCGGTTCCCTCTCCCGTGCCGGAACAGACACCGGAAACCGAGCCGCCCATGTTCACTGCCTGTGACTGCGGACAGGTCGGCCGCCTGCTGGACGCCATGCAGAACGCCGGTATCGACAAAGCGGAACTTTGTCTTGTCGGCTGGAATATCCGGGGTCATGACGGACGCTGGCCGCAGGCATTTCCGGTGGAAGAAGCCATCGGAGGTGAGGCAGGCCTGCGTGCCCTGATCGCCAAAGCACAGGCTATGGGGTACCAGATCACCTGTCACACCAACAATTCCGATGCATACGCAATCGCCGACTGCTGGGATGAAGGATTTGTGCGTAAAAACAAGGACACCTCCATCCAGAAAGGCGGTACCTGGAGCGGCGGGCAGATGTACAACACCTGTCCCATGGCAACCTTTGAACGCAGCCGGAATATGCTGGATCAGGTGTACGGTCTTGGCTTCCGGGGTCTGCATTATATTGATGTGGTATCCGTTGTGCCTCCGAAAAAGTGTTATGATCCCGACCATCCTCTTTCCAGAGCGGAAGACCGGGCATGGTACACGAAGCTTTTCCGGTATGCGGCAGAAAAAATGGGAGGAATAGCCTCCGAGGGCGGTTTTGACCACATGAGCGATGTTCTGGACTACGGTCTGTATATCCATTTCGGCGGCAACCGGAATCATCCTCTGTGTGACGAAGACATCCCCCTGTGGCAGATGGTCTACCACGGCACAATTCTCCACAACCCCTCTACCAACACCGTCAACTATCCGCTCAAGCCGGTCGATTCCCTGCTGGAAGAAGTGGAGTTCGGCGGCAGACCCAGCTTCTATTACTACTCCCGCTTTGTGACCGAATCGGAAAACCGCAAAAACTGGATGGGTACCGTGGATATGCGCTGTGGTACGGAAGAAGAACTGACCCAAAGCGTGGCAGCTCTGGCACAGTCCTACGAAGAATACAAAACCCGCCGGGACCTGCAGTACTGTTTTATGGACCGGCATGAAAAACTGGCGGACGGGGTATACAGAGTCACCTACTCCGACGGCACAGTCATTCTGGTGAACCGTGGAGATACACCCTGGGAACCGGAAAACCTGGCAGGTAAATCCTATAAAATTCTGCGCTCTCAAAAATGAAAACACAAAAGAAGTATCCCGACCGGTTCGCCCGTCAGAGATACTTCTTTCTTATTATCTGGAATAATAGGGTGCAATCATCCGCAGCAGGGCATCCGCTGTCTGTCCTACTTTATCCTCAAACCGTTCCGCCGCCGGAATCCGCACCAGATTCGGATGATCCGACCAGGCCGCAAAGGAACGCTCGTTGGAAAGAAGAGCCTCCTCCCTGCCGTTTTCCAGCCGCAGATCGTTTCCGCTTTTCACATCAAAAGGAAGATCCGTCCGGGTCGCCATGGAATCCAGAAACAGTACACCCTGATACCGGTTCAGCAGCCGTTTCCGGGAATACTCAAAGCTGCGGCAGATGGTGCCGAATGTATCCGGGGGAAGATAGGCTCCGCCGTCGCAAAGCCCTCTGTCACAGATGAGCAGTACCGGAAGCCCGGTTTCCCTTGCCGCAGGCAGCATCCGCCGGAAGGCCCGGTTCTCATTCTGCAGCTGATGGCGGAATATGGTATGCTGAAAGGCAACATTTCCCCATCGCTCCGGCGTATATCCTTTGGTCAGCAGTTCTGTAGCGCATTCTTTCACATAGGCTGCGGGAATTCTCTTTTCTTTCAATGTCTCCCGCAGTTCTTCCAGCATCCGGCTTTTTCCTGCCGCTATACCGCCGGTCAGCACAACCCGTACCACCCTGCGCGGCGGTGTTTTCACATTGTTCATCCGAACCACTCCGTTATTCTCTGATTTTTCATCCGAAGAACACAGTCCCCACGGACCATGCCTTCACATTGGGAATTGTCACCGTAAAGACATCCGGCGTATCGGTTTTCTGCAGCACCAGCGCAGTTTCCGGCGTATACTGCCCCATATATGTGACATTTTCTCCGGCGGGTCTGTATACCTGCAGCACCAGTTCCCCGCTGTCCGCTACGGTAGCGTTGGTCACACTGGCCTGGGTCAGCTGTCCGTCAGCATTGCACCGGGACTGCAGCAGTGCTTTGATAGGGGTTATGATTTCGGCAGGTTGTCTGTGTCCGGAGATACAGGCCGCGGCTTCCAGATACTGTGCTCTCTTGGCATTGCTCTTGATCCGTCCCCAGAAATCAAAGCCGAACACCGCCCATTTCACACCGTTTTTCAGGGTAATCACAGCACTTGCACACTTGCCGGTGGTCTGATACTTTTTGATCCCGGCGTTCTTCACGGAAATGCATTCTTCCGCCGGCGTATCGGCAGGAACCACGCGGATGTATTCGCTGAGGGATTCCACCCGGCTCTCATCCTTCGGGATCAGCTCCCAATCTGTGGATTTACCCCACTGACCGCCCCAGATCCAGCCGGCGGATTTGCCGTTGACCGGATGCTCCGTGAACCGCTCGGTAAACCGTGCTACGCTGATTTCCACCGCATCCACAGGCAGATCCGCACCTCTGTCCAGCAAAACCCGCAGCGCACGGCCGTCGGTGATCACCGGCACGGTCAGCAGCTTTTCGATTTCCCTGTCGCTGAGCTGTGCGGCGTTGGAAGCGTGAAGCAGGCGTACCTCATCGGGTGCGGAATCGTGGTTCATGGTAATGGAAAAACCGTCAAACCGCAGATCTCTGGCCACACCGTAATACTGCGTTGTGTAGCCGCCGAGGATTTCACCGTTTGGTTTCGGCTTGCCTTCCTCCGGCAGAACCAGCGTCCATCCGGCAGGCTTTGTGCCCTTTGTCCCCGCTCTGAGTTTTTCCCAATAGGGTCTGTGGGCTGCGAATGCCGCAAGCATCTGCCCATGCCACTCCATCGGTTCATAGTCGTTCATCAGCATGGCATAGCTCATGGCATTGTTGCCCCCGGCCATATAGTAGGAGGTTTCAAAGCAGGTACCGCCGATGCTCTTGCCGAACACCACATCCGGCAGACTTTCGATTTCGGGACGCAGATCAGTAACATAGTCCGGTTCCATCCGGTTCTGGGCGTCGATATCCTCCAGCTTGCTCACAAAGGTGGACGGATCATGGTCGTTGTAGCTGCCGCCGCCGGGACGGGAACCTGGCTCGTGTCCGGTGCTTTCGTACATGGCTTCCATGATGTACCGGGTATTGTTGCCCACATAACCGCCGTGGAATCCATGCTGATAGCTCATGATGCATTCCGGTGCTTCTTCATGGATCATCCGGCCCATTTCCCGTGTAAAATCAGCGATCCCGTCTCTGAGGAACTGAATATGTCTCTCCCGCCACACAGGATCCCCTGTGCTGATTTCCTGTACCAGCGTCTCTCTTGTAAAATTGCTGCCATAAAGCCCATTGAACTTTGCCATGCATCCCTCACAGAAGCATCCGTACTGTACCGGTGCATGGTTGGTGGGACGAAGATCATCGTCCACCCACACCGCATAAGGGCGGATCTTTTTCACATATTCCCGCAGGGCTGCCACAGTATATTCCCGGAAGTGCTTTCCGTTCCAGCAGAAGGCGTATCCGGCCACAGTACCGTCATGACCTACCATATGCTCCACGGGAGAACCATCGTAAACCAGGCCGGTACAGTCCTGCGCCGACATATATTCCCCGTGACCGATGCTGTTGGAAAGCTGCAGGGACACACGGATGCCTGCCGCACGCAGTTTTTCTGCCTGCATGGCAAGAATTTCCGCCGCATGGCGATGGGTTTCCAGTTTCGGAAAACCATAGTCGGTTGCCAGCCAGACCTCATCGCAGGAACCGGGATGTGCCGTTACCGCCGCGATAAACGAATCCACATAAGCGGGATCTTTCTGTGTATTGCTGCCCAGACGCTGTGTAAGCATAGGATACCTCCGTGCTGATGAACCATTTTTCTATATCATAATCATAGCATATCTGTCTCACAGGTGCAAGAGATTCTGACAAAAAAATACTGTCCTCATGAGACAGTACGATTTTTCATGCATTACGGGTGTTGCGGAAGCATAGCTCCGCCAGCTTTTCAAGCAGGATTTCCAGAGATATACACACTGACGGAATGAAACCCAGTCCCAGCAGAAATGCACTGGCAAGCCGTTCCCAGTCACCGGCAATCCAGAATCCCTCCGCCAGAAAAAGAGCCGCCGCACCCAGCAGCAGGGGCATGTACGCCAGAAAACGCATCCTTGTCATCCGATTCAAGAAAAACTGCACAGCTATGGGAATGACACACATACACACAAGTGTTTTCCCTTCCATAAGTTCTGTCACGGAAGTGAGTCTGTTTTCCGCAACCATGGTCTGCATGGCGGTATCCGGAATCAGCGCAAGAATTCCGGCCGGAAGAAAATACCCGACCGCCGCCATCCACAGACGGGGATGGTTGCTTGTCCATTCCATCACGGTCCACCTCCTTTGACAAATTCAGAATACCATATATTTATGTACACATCGTTTTCCGGCTGTAAACAATCTTCGCCGGCGGGATATTTCATTTTTTTCGCCTGCCCTCTGTACTTTTCCTCTCATTTATTATATAATAAGGGCAAAGACAAAGCGAAAGGAAGTATCTCCCCCATGTCCATTCAGGATCTTGTAAACGAGTATAAATACAAAATCGAGCTTCACGCCCACACCAGTCCCTGCTCCGGCTGCAGCGAAATCCCGCCGGAAAAGATTATCGAAATTCTCGCCGCCAAGGGCTATGATGCCGTGATGATCACCAACCATTTCTATCCCGGCGCGCCTTTCATGAAAGCCGAAGATCCGGTGACCGAATACCTGCGGGACTATTACGCCGCAAAGGAAGCCGGTGAAAAGGCCGGCATGAAGGTATATATGGGTGCGGAATACCGCTTCTCCGAAAACAGCAACGACTATCTGGTGATCGGCGTGAACGAAGCCTTCCTGCGCGAAACCGTCACCCGGCTGGATATGGGCATTGATGCCTTCTACAGAGAATACCACCGAGATTCCCTGCTGATTCTGCAGGCCCATCCCTTCCGCAACGGCATGACCCCTGTGGATCCCGCTTCCCTTGACGGGGTGGAATCCATGAACCTGCATCCCCACCACAACTCCCGGGTTTCCGTCACCTCCTCCTACCAGAGAGAACACAATTTCCCGGTAGTCACCATCGGTTCCGACCTGCACCACTGGGGACATGAAGGCCATTCCGCCACCCGGACAAAATTCCTGCCGGAGGATGAAGCGGCACTGGTCGCCCTGCTGCGGAGCCGGGATTATCTGTTTGAAATCGGCGGGGCTGTGATGTTCCCGTATCTGTCTGTGGAAAAATAAACATTCTTTGTCCGAAAGGAGATTTTCGTATGTGGAAGCAGAAGCTTTGCCTCGGGCTGGGGCCTGTGAAGGGTATGCCGGCCATCGATCAGATTGAACTGTATCACCGCACCGGCTTTGAGGGCTTTTTCTCCGGCTGGGGCGGACAGGAAGATTTCCGTAAAAAGGCGGACGAACTGGGCATGATCTACCAGTCCATCCATGCGCCTTTCGGAAAAGCGGCAGATTTCTGGAAAGGCGGAGATGCGGCGGAAGCGGCCGTTTCTGAGCTGATCGCCTGTGTGGAAGACTGCGCCCGGGTGGAAGTCCCCATTATGGTTGCCCACACCTTCATCGGCTTTGAAGACCATGATCCCAACGAAACCGGCGTGGAAAACTACGGCAGAGTCTGTGCCAGAGCGAAAGAGCTGGGGGTTCAGGTGGCCTTTGAGAACACCGAAGGAGAAGAATATCTGGCGGCAGTTATGGAACTGGCCAAGGTTTATCCGGGTACGGTAGGCTTCTGCTGGGACGCCGGGCACGAAATGTGCTATAATTACGGCAGAGATATGCTGGCCCTGTACGGAGATCTGCTGATCGCCACCCACCTGAACGACAATCTGGGCATCCGGGACTACGACGGTAAGATCACCTGGATCGACGATCTGCACCTGCTGCCCTTCGACGGCATCGCCGACTGGAAAAACATCACCGGCCGCATGAAAGCCCACGGCTATGACGGCATTCTCACCTTCGAGCTGGGTATTTCCAGCAAACCGGGCCGGCACGAAAACGACAAATACATGGCCATGGATCCGGAAGTATACGTAGCCGAAGCCTACAGCCGTGCCTGCAGAGTGGCAGCGCTGCTTGCAAAGTAAGAAATAATATGTAAGAGATAAGAAGTATCCGGGTGTGTTTATCTCTGCGGTAAATTCTGCGGAACAGATGAATACTACAGTATAGAACGACCAAAAAATAACGGCAGAGCCTGTGCAAAAACACAAGATCTGCCGTTTCCTATTTCTGTCGACCTGAGAAGAAATTACTTCTTACTTCTTATATCTTACTTCTTATTTAATTAAACTCCAGCCTCTTCATATCCCGGTACTGCCGTCTGGTGATAGCTTCTCTGTACTCTTTCTTTTCCTCATCCGTTTCCGGGATCACCGGCGGCACGGGAACCGGTTTTCCGTCGCTGTCGATGGCTACGATCACCAGATGTGCCTTGTTGATTTCTGTGCGGCTGCCGTCCAGATGTTCCACATAAGTACGCACACAGATTTCCATGGAGGTGCGTCCGGCGTAGGTAATGTACCCCCGCAGAATCACGGTGTCGTTGACCAGCGCAGGGGATGTAAATTCCAGTGAATCTACCGCCGCAGTGGTTACATTGCAGCCGCAGTGCCGTCTGGCGGTCACACAGGCCACCACGTCAATCCATTCCATCAGCTGGCCGCCGAACAACCGGTTGTAGCCGTTCATGGAGCCGTATGTCAGAATCTGCACCTGTTCTGTTCGGGATACGGATACCGGTCTGCCGGGCAGCGTTGTTTTTGTTGTCTGTTCCATAATCTATTCTCCTGCCAATTTTCATCTTTATTTATAGTATACCACCGATTTATGACCGCGGTATGTGTGGATTGTAAATGCTTTTCTTTCCCTGTTTTTCCTATCCCGGCAGAATGGATGAAGAGGAATCCTTATTTTTCCGTTTTTTCTATCTCCAAATGGTCGGTAAAGGGTTGATTTTCCTGTAAATATATGATAAAATAAATTGAATAATAGCGCAAACATAACGTTTGCCTTTACACAACGATTATATCACCAAACTATTATAAATTCGTCAGACAGAAAGGGACTTCATCCATGAGCAATTACGTGCTGAGCTGCTGTTCCACGGCAGACCTTTCCAAAGAGCATTTTGAATCCAGAGAGATTTATTACCTGTGCTTCCACTACACCATGGACGGTGTGGAACGTCTGGACGACCTGGGTCAGTCCATGCCCTTTGACCAGTTCTACGCCGCAATGGTAGCCGGTGCCGATACCAAGACCTCTCAGGTCAGCGCCGGGGAATACATGGAATACTTTGAAAAATTCCTCTCCGAAGGCAAGGACATCCTGCACCTGTCCCTGTCCTCCGGCATCTCCGGTTCCTATATGTCCGCAAAAGCCGCTGTGAAGGAACTGGAAAAGAAGTATCCCGAACGCAAGATCCGTATCGTAGACTCTCTGGGTGCTTCCTCCGGCTACGGTCTGATCATGGAAACCCTGGCAGATCTGCGCGACAGCGGTATGGAATTTGAAGAACTCTGCACCTGGGCAGAAGAACACAAGCTGAATATGCACCACTGGTTCTTCTCTTCCGACCTGACTTTCTTCGTCAAGGGCGGCCGTGTATCCAAAACTGCCGGTGCCATCGGCGGTCTGCTGGGTATCTGCCCCCTGCTGAACATGGATCTGGAAGGCCACCTGATCCCCAGAGAAAAGATCCGTCCCAAGAAGAGAGTCATCAACCGGATCGTGGAAATGATGAAGGAACACGCCGAGGGCGGTCTCGATTACAGCGGCAAGTGCTTCATCAGCCAGTCTGCCTGCTACGAAGACGCAAAGGCTGTGGCCGATCTGGTAGAAGCAAGCTTCCCCAAACTGAACGGCAAGGTGGTAATCAACCATATCGGCACCACCATCGGCAGCCACACCGGCCCCGGCACTGTTGCCCTGTTCTTCTGGGGCGACACCCGCGTAGACTGATCCCCGCATATCACTGACTTTCAAAGGGTTAACATAATGGTAAACAATTTTGTAACTGCAGATGCGCTTCTGGACAACGAACGGTATCTGGACGGCGAAATGATGGCCAATATGGTCAGAGGCGGTGCCGCCAATCTCCGTTCCAACGCCAGAGAAGTCAATGACCTGAACGTATTCCCGGTTCCGGACGGCGATACGGGCGACAATATGAGCATGACCATGGAAGGCGGCGTGGCAGCGCTGGAAGGCGTGGACTCTACAAACCTTGCCGATGTCATGGCTCACATCTCCCAGGGGATGTTACTGGGTGCCAGAGGCAACTCCGGCGTCATTCTGTCCCAGTTTTTTGCCGGGATGAACAAGGGCTTTACCGACTGCGACAAAGCGGACGCCCACATTGTAGGTGCTGCGCTGGAAGAAGGGGTAAAGCAGGCTTATTCCTCTGTCATCACCCCTACCGAAGGTACCATCCTGACCGTAGCCAGAGAAGCGGTGGAATATGCCGTTTCCCGAATTGATGACGATACCACCATCCCCGCATTGTTCTCTGATCTGACCACCGAAATGTATGCCTCCCTCCAGCGGACTCCCGAAATTCTGGAAGTGCTGAAGGAAGCGGGCGTCATTGACAGCGGCGGAGCCGGTCTTTTCTACATCATGCTGGGCTTCTCCAAGATTCTACAGGGTGAAGAAATCGAAGCCGCCGGTGCTGTGCAGGCTCCCAAGGCAGCCGCCATCAACCTGAACGCTTTCGGCCCCGACAGCGAAATGACCTACGGCTACTGCACGGAAATGCTGCTGCGTCTCCAGAATGCCAAGGTGGACATTGCTGCTTTCGATGTTTCCGTAATCATTGATTATCTGTCCTCCATCGGCGATTCCATCGTCTGTGTGAAAAACGACAGCATCGTAAAGCTTCATGTCCACACCATGACCCCCGGCAATGTGCTTACCTTCTGCCAGCAGTTCGGCGAAGCGCTGACGGTCAAGATCGAAAACATGAACGTACAGCACAGCGAAGCGGAAGAAAACACCCCCGCCCAAACAGCCGCTCCGGCTCCCAGACGGGAAAAGCCGGCTAAGGGACATGGCACAGTAGCGGTGGCTTCCGGCGATGGCATTGCGGATCTGTTCCGCCAGCTGGGCGTTGACGCTGTGGTTTCCGGCGGACAGACCCAGAATCCCTCTGCACAGGATTTCCTTTCCGCTTTTGAAGAAGTGGGTGCCAAGCACATCTATGTATTCCCCAACAACGGCAATATCGTCATGGCAGCCAAGCAGGCCGGCCAGCTCTACGACAAGGGCGAAGTCCATGTAATCGAGAGCAAGGATCTGGGTCAGGGCTACGCCGCCATTTCTTCCCTGAACTTCCAGTCGGATGACGCGGAACTGATCGCCGCCCAGCTGACGGAAGCCATGGGATACGTAAAAACCGGTTCTGTTTCCACTTCCATCCGGGACGCGGAGCTGAACGGCGTTCACATCGAAACCGGCGACTTTATCGGCTTTATGGGCAAGGAAATGCTGGTTTCCCGCAAGGAACTGGCTGACGCCGCCGAAGAACTGCTGATCAAGATGGGGCTGGATACAGGGGAGGTCTACATGGTAACGGCATTTACCGGCAGTGAAGCACCGGCAGAAACCGTGGATGCCCTGACAGACTGGATGGCCGAAAACTACCCCGACGTAGAATTCTATACAGTAGAAGGCGGCCAGGAAGTGTATCCGTTCATTTTTGTAGTCGAGTAATATCAATAAGAAATAAAAACCAAACAGGACCGATGTACAAGCGCTGTACGCCGGTCCTGTTTTCCGTTTAATCTACTTCTTATCTCTTACTTCTTACATCTTACCTCTCACATAGCCTCCCACTGTGCAAGCACATCTGCCACATGAGATATATCCTCCACCACCGCATCGGCTTCCGATGCCAGATACGCACGGTTTTCTTCCGTTTTCGCCACGCCGATCACACGGATGCCGCCGTTCCTGGCAAAGCGGATGTCCGTCATGGTATCGCCCACCATCACGATTTCATCCTTTGTATACCCGAACTGCTCGCAAATCACTTCGATACACATCGGATCCGGCTTGGGCGGAAGAATCCCGTCATCGGTGCAGACCGCACTGAAATAGTGACCGATATCCATGTCCAGCAGGCATTTCCGGGTCATCCGCGGCCCGTCCGTGGTCACCACAGCCAGTGATCGGCCACAGCGGATATGGGCACCCAGTACACGCTTTATGTTCTCACAGGCAGGCTGTACGCCCCCTTCCTCTGCGTGACGGTGGTACATTTCCTCTGTCAGCCGGATCACTTCGTTCCTGTCGCATGCAACACCGGCAGCCGTCAGCGCATCGTACATAACGCCCCCCATCTGGCTGTATGTCCCCCAGGACAGCACGCCGCGCACATCCGTGGTTCCGCTGTGTACTCCCATGGCGGTAAGCAGCGCATCTGCCAGAGCCGGATCCAGAGCCAGT
This sequence comes from Oscillospiraceae bacterium, assembly GCA_015064285.1. Lineage (GTDB taxonomy): Bacteria > Bacillota > Clostridia > Oscillospirales > CAG-272 > UMGS1696. The sequence continues at coordinate 15,076 of SVSN01000066.1, forward strand.
GACTGCAGCATATCCGGTACGGCAGCCTGCGATACTGTTACCCAGAAAGCATCAAAATCCATCAAAGTACCGTCTTTATCAAAAATTACCATTCTGATCGGTTTCATTTCCGTATCCTCCTCAAACTTCCGCAATCACCCGGCAGGGCAGCCCCGTCATACCGGCAAACCGCATGGGATAGGTATGGAAGACAGCTTTTCCGCCTGTCTCCAGCACTTTTTTCAAATTACACAGGTTTTCAATCACAAACACATTTCTTTCCGCGCAGTACCGGTCTTTCGGAATGTGCTCCTTTCCCCGGCGGATCCCCGCAAAGTCCACACCGATCAGGGACACACCCTTGTCCAGAAGTGTCTCGATCAGCTCATCGGAAAGCTGCGGATGGTCGGTAAAATACCCTGGCTGGGCATACCCCACCTCTTCGATATATCCGGTGCAGAAAACCACAAACATATCCGCACCGACAGAATCCAGGTCTATGTCGGTTTCCTCAATATCCCGTCCCTGTACCCCGGATACATCAAAAACAATCCCGTTCCGTCTGATATAGGCCAGAGGAAATTCCATCTCCATCACATCAAAGTGGGTACCCATATGCCCCAGAGGTGCTTTGGCTTCCTTTTCCCCCTCCATCATCTTCGCTGTAATCTCCAGCGTTACATCAATCAGCATACATCCTGCCTCCTGTATATTCCTCATATGATTATAGCATACTTCCGGTAAAAAAGATACAGTTTCTCCGGTTTCCGACCCAAAAAACAGCACCCAGCTGTGTGAGTGCTGTCTGATGTCTTCCATTCGGGTAAACTTATCTCCCGGAACCTGCGGGCAGATGCGAAACACAGATTAACAATGAAGAAAAGAATCAGCGGGACGGGGTAAAATCGGGCTTTTCGCAGCGGGCATTCGGATCGTCCGGCAGGGTCCTGATATTGTAATAGTTATTGCCGTTGTACTTTGCGCGCGGGCGCCACTCAATCTCGGTGTCCGGATCCATGGCATAGAAAGTATTGTTCTCGAACACCCAGTCATCACTGTCAAACGGGCCGCGGAACACCTGCACATCCTCCATACCGAGGTAGAACAGGTTATCGTGGATGCGGGTTCCGCCATCGTTTTCGTGGTTCCAGATCAGGCCGTTCCGGTCGTACTCACTGATGTTGTGGTGGATGTCGTTGTTGCGGGTGCGGTACATCAGCAGCAGGAAGCCGCCTTCGTTGTCGTGGGAGTAGTTGTAGCGGATAGTGGAGTCGTTGCAGGAGATGTCGATATCAAACGCCTGGCCGTCCTGCACCCCGTGGGTGTAGCAGACTTCGTTGTACTGTATGATGGTACCGTCGGCATTGTGCGGCCAAACTGCAGCGTTCGGGCCGATGCGCATTTCATAGCAGCAGTGCTCCACATAGTTGTGCTCAATCAGCGCGCCGATGGTGGAATTTACCAGAATGGCGTCGCCGGCAGTGCGGTAGATCCGGTTGCCGCGGATGACGAGATTTGTGCTGCCCAGCCACGGACCGACAGTGGTGTGGTAGAAGTTGCTGGTGGTGGCCAGATCGTTGTGATAATCGATGCCGCGGCCTTCTGCCCAGGCACTCCAGACCGAGATACCGGTGCGGTCGATATCCTCAATCAGGTTGCCTTCCAGCAGAACATCATCAAAGTTGGTCGGCACGCCATCCTCGGTACCGGTGGAAACGACCAGAATCCCCTCGCCGGTAAAGCGGGACATTTCGGCGTTGATGTCATGGATATCGCAGTTTTTGATGTAGATGTGATGACCGGTGCCATAGTTGTCCCAGCGGATCAGCACGCCGTAACGATACCGGTTGTTCGGCGACTTGACAAACTCGTTGTGGGTATGCGGTTCCAGCACATGAAGGAACAGCTGTTTGAAGCGCGGGTTGCAGTTGGTGATCTCGAGGCCGTCGACTTCCCAGTAATTCTGGTTGAAGAACAGAACCGCCGCACCATCGAGAAAGTTGCCTTCCCGGGTACCATGACTGCCGCAGCCATCGATACAGGGCTTCCGGCCGCCGCCGTAGCTGCGGATACGGATGGGCGCTTCGGCGGTACCATCACCCTTCGGATGCAGCTGGCCTTTGAACACGCTGTCGGCAGCAAGCAGGATCTCATCGCCGGGCCGGAAGGTGGCGGCATTGATCTTTTCCAGGCTTTTCCATGGGGTAAACGGTGTCAGACCATCGTTCCGGTCACACCCCAATTTCGAATCAACAAAATACTGCATAAATCAGATTCGCTCCTTTTTGTACAAAATGGAATCTCCTGCAAAGGGGACGGGCAGCTTCCCACCCCTTTTTGATTTTTATTATAATATACCCGCTGAAAAATGTCAAGGCATCCTCCTGCGTTCCAGCGGATATGCGAACGGCAACGACTCTGTACAGCCGGCAGAAGTTCTCTGAAGGCAAAAGAAAAACCCCCGAACCGGATGGGATCGGAGGTTTTGTAATCGGGCAACTTATCTCTTTGAGAACTGGGATGCACGACGAGCGGCTTTGAGACCGTACTTCTTTCTTTCCTTCATACGAGGGTCACGGGTCAGAAGCCCTGCCTTCTTCAGAGGAGAACGGAAGGTGTCGTCAGCCAGCAGCAGAGCGCGGGCTACACCGTGACGGATTGCACCGGCCTGACCGGAGATACCGCCGCCGGTAACGTTGGCAACGATGTCGTACTTGC
>SVSN01000067.1 GCA_015064285.1 Oscillospiraceae bacterium
CTGCTGTGGGGCGAATTCCCCAACTGGGGTCTGGACGAATCCAATCCTGCAGCACTCCTCTCCATCATGCCCGAATGGCTGACGGAAGTGGAAAGAGACTACAACCATCCCGCCATCGTAGGCTGGTGTCCCTTCAACGAAACCGGCCCGAGACGGAATTTCCAGATCTTCCGCACCATGTACGCCGCCACCCGTGCCATCGATCCCATGCGTCCGATCATTGACTCCTCCGGATACGTGCACGTGGAAACCGATATCTATGACGTACACGACTACACCCAGAAGCCCGACGAACTGGAAGCCCACCACAAGGGTCTGGCATCCGGTGAAGGCCCCATCTGGTACAACTTCCCCAAGGACGACATGCCCTATAAGGAAGGTCAGCCCTACTTCGTTTCCGAATTCGGCGGCATCTACTGGAATCTGGATGAAGACCACAATGCCGCGTGGGGTTATGGGGAAGCGCCCAAGACCCTGGAAGAATTCTACACCCGTTTTGAAGGTCTGACCAAGGTTCTGCTGGATCATCCCAAGATGTGCGCCTACTGCTACACCCAGCTCACCGACGTATACCAGGAAAAGAACGGGATCTACGCCTTTGACCGGAGAGAAAAGTTCGACGCTGCCCGCCTGAAGGCCGCACAGAGCCGGATCGCCGCTATTGAGAAGTAATTTTCGGAGAACTGTATGGAAAACAAAGTCATTCTTGTCTCCATTGACGGGATGCGGCCGGACGGTGTAATGCAGTGCGGCAATCCCTTTGTTGCCAAAATGATGGAAACAGGCGCCTATACCCTTGACGCAAAGACCGTACTGCCCTCCGTGACCCTGCCCTGCCATATGTCCATTTTCCACAGCGTACCGCCCACCCGCCACGGGATTGTGACCAACACATACACGCCCATGGTGCGTCCGCTGAACGGTCTGTTTGAACAGATTGCCGCCGCAGGTGGGGTGTCCGCCATGTACTACGGCTGGGAACCGCTGCGGGATGTGGCCCGTCCGGGATCTCTGAAGTTCGCCGGATATCTGAACGCCTATGCGGAAGACGCCACCGACGGAAAGCTGACCGACCTTGCCCTTGACCGGATCGAAAAAAGCAGCCCGGATTTCGTGTTCCTGTATATGGTGGAAACCGATGAGAAGGGCGGCCACGACAACGGCTGGATGTCCGAAGCCTATCTGGGGTACATCAGCGCCGCCATCGACAACGTGAAGCGTGTATGGGAAGCCTGCGGCGACCGGTATACCGTCATTGTCACGGCAGACCACGGCGGTCACGACAGAAGCCACGGTTCCGATCTGCCGGAGGATGTGACCATTCCCATGTTCTTCATGGGTTCCCGGTTTACAGCCGGAAAGGCACTGGAAAATGTGTCCATTCTGGATCTGACGCCCACCATTGCGGATATCCTGTCCGTGTATCCGGCACCCGAATGGGAAGGCCGTGTACTGGCAGAATAACAGAATCCTAAAACAAAGAGCGCTCTCTTCCGTCCCGCCGGGGAATTCTGATTCCCTTGGATGGGATCCGTGAAGAAGCGCTCTTTTTTATGCACATTGCATTTTCGGCATGTGTCTTTCTGTGCACTCTGACCGAATTTTCCAAATCTGACGATATTATCCATCCAAAGTTTACAAAATTCTGCAAAATACCGGATTTAAATACACGTTAGGCGCTTGACGAAAACGATTCCTTGGGGTATAATATATACTGTATCAGCATCACTGTCTTTATCTTTCCTGCAGCCGGGCGACTCTCCCGGTATTTTCTGTATGAAAAGGATATACATACGCTTATGAATACAAGAATCTCCCGGGCGGCTTCCCGGGGTGTTATCCGTGCGGTCAGTGCGGTTCTGGCGGGGGTAATGCTGGCTCTTTCCGCTTCTGCCGCTCTTCCGGTTATTGAATCCGCCGCACTGCTCCGTGAGACGCTCATGAAGACCACATTGCCCAGTTCCATCCGTTCCGGTATGACCCTGGATGAGGACGATGCAGCCATCCGCCTGTATTTTCTGGATATGATCACCGGTACCGGCACCGAAAAGGACGGCAGCGTTTCCTTTGACCTGCAGCGGGACCTTACCCGGCTGGAAGCCGTGGTTATGGCTGTCCGTCTGATGGGGCTGGAAGATTCCGCTCTGGCGGGCGGATATACCCATCCCTATACGGATGTACCGGAATGGGCCAGCGGATATGTGGGCTGTCTGTACAGCTTCGGCCTGCTGGAGATTTCCGATGCCGGCCTGTTCCTGCCCCAGGCGCCCGCTTCCCTTGTTTCTTTCATGAGCTATATGCTGTATGCCCTCGGATACCGTATGGCAGACGGGGACTACAATCTGATGACCGTTGTGTCCCAGGCACGTTCGGCAGGGATCTGTCAGACCGCTGAGGACGAGCCTCTGACCCGCGGTGCGGCGGTTGTGGCTATGTACAATACCCTTCGTGCCAATATCCGTGCCTCTTCCATGCTTCTGTCGGAAAAACTGGTACAGGAAGGCAAAATGGCCTATGCGGACGCCGTGTTCCTGCTGTGGAGCACGGATAAGGAAGAAACCAAAACCTACCTGGATGCTGTGGGATATTCCTCCGAATGGATCATCCCGGACGGTTATTACACCATCCGCACTGCTGATGGCTCCAATATGGTCATGAACGTGCTGGCGGACGGCCCCAACCGGGACATAGAGGGCCTTGGCGTCTGTGTCTGGACAGATACCGGCGATATCAGCCAGTCCTATCGTCTGGAACGGACGGAAAAGGGTACCTATCTGGTATATGCAGCCTGCAGCAGAGGGGGCTTCTTCCGGCTGCTGGGACTTTCCAGAAACGGCAAGAACATCGGTATCTACCAACCCACCTCCAAATATGCACTGGAATTCACCATCCGTCATGAGGAAGACGGTACATGGAGTTTTGTAACCCGCAGTGCCGACGGCAGAGATCTGTATCTGACAAGCAGCTCCAAATGGGGCAGCAGACTCCAGCTGACGGAAGCATCGGATGCCCTCAACTGCCGCTGGGTACTGGAACGGCAGGGCATCACCAACAGCGCCGGCGAAGATCTGGCTCTGTTCCCGGCAGACTCCATGCGGATTACCCAGACTGCTTTTGACACCTATTCTCATATGCGGCAGAACGCCATCGATATGCAGCCTACCAACAGCATGGCCTTTGCGCCTTTCAATGCACAGATCGTCCGGACGGATCCGGGGTATGGCCCCTGCAACGGTGTGTGGATTCAGTCGGTGGACAAGGTCCGTTATGCCGACGGCAGCTATGACTACATGACCGTTCTGTTCATGCATGACGACAACATCAGCAACCTGTCTGTGGGACAGATGCTGACCCAGGGAGAATACTTCTACCAGAGCGGTACCACCGGCAATTCTTCCGGTGCGCACATCCATGTGGCAGTTTACAGAGGGGAATACCGGGACGACATGGAATTTGCCTCCGGCGATGTGTACGCCAAGGATGCATTCTTTGTGCTGGACGACACGGTGATCCACTACGACTACGGTATTGAATGGGTTTCCGTCAGCCAGGCTGACTAAGGTATCCGGGCGGACTAAGACAGCCAAACTTATATAACTGTATACAAAAGGGAAATCCCGGCTTTACGGTCGGGGTTTCTTTTTGTTGTTCCCCTGCCCGTTTTCCGCTTCCGGAACATCCGATTCTCCGCTTCCGGAGCATCCGAAAAAAACAAAAAAATTTTTTTGATTTTTTTGAAAAAACCTATTGACAAGCTGCATATGCTGTGATATAATACAATCACAACAAGGACACAGTCTCATTAAAGAACAGGTACTAACAATGAAACGAAACACGATCCAGAAAACCATCATCCTGGAGACGCTGCGGCAGATGAACTGTCACGCATCGGCCGGTATGGTGTACGATGAGATCCGGGAGAAATACCCGACCATCAGCCGGGGGACCGTGTTCCGGGTACTGAGTGACGCGGCGGAGGAAGGCGATGTACTCCGGCTCCATCTGGCGGAAGCCGATGACCGGTTCGACATCACAACCTATCCTCACTACCACATCACCTGTCGGAAATGCGGATTTGTCAGAGACATAGCGACCGACCCCGGTCTGCATCTGGAAAACCACATTACCGAGAACGGCGGCTTCTTAGTGGAAGACTACCACCTGGAGCTGCTGGGGATCTGCCCCGACTGCCAGAAAGGCATGTCGGACTGCCAGAAAATACTTTCGGGCAGGCAACAACAAAGTAATCCGGAGCCGGACAGGAATCAGACCGGCAAATTATAAAAATTAAAATTATTACTTATCAAAGGAGATTTAAGTTATGAAAAAGTGGAGATGCTCTGTTTGCGGTGAAATCGTTGAAGGTGAACACGCCCCCGAAAAGTGCCCCCTGTGCAAGGCACCTGCTGAAAAGTTTGTAGAAGTAGTAGAAGATAAGCTGGACTGGGCTGCCGAACACGTAGTAGGCGTTGGCCATGCTGACGGCGTTCCTCAGGAAATCATCGACGGTCTGCGCGCCAACTTCAACGGCGAATGCACCGAAGTAGGTATGTATCTGGCCATGGCAAGAGTAGCCCACAGAGAAGGCTACCCCGAAATCGGTCTGTACTGGGAAAAGGCCGCTTACGAAGAAGCTGAACACGCTGCCAAGTTTGCTGAACTGCTGGGTGAAGTAGTAACCACTTCCACCGAAGAAAACCTGAAGCTGCGTGTAGCTGCCGAAAACGGCGCAACCGCAGGCAAGTTCGAACTGGCCAAGCTGGCAAAGCAGCTGAACCTGGACGCTATCCATGACACCGTTCATGAAATGGCCCGGGACGAAGCAAGACACGGCAAGGCTTTTGCAGGCCTGCTGGAAAGATACTTCGGCAACAAGTAATTGAGGAAATACAACAAAGCAGGTGGGGGGAAACTCTCACCTGTTTTTGCCATCGGAGCCAGACCGCCAAACCGACACACAGAAAGGGAAAGAAACCATGAAGAAGAGAATACGCACTGCGGTACTGCTGACCACGCTGGCAGGCATGATCTTTCTGGCAGGGTGCGCAGGGGAGTATCCCGCCCGTCTGACGCCGGAAGAAGCGCAGGAGATCGTACTGAACCACGCAGGGGTAACAGCGGAGGAAGTGAAGCGGCTGCGGACAGGGTTTGAATATGACGACCGTGTGCCGCAGTATGAGGTGAAGTTCCGCAAGGGATTTGTGGAATACGAATACGAAGTCCACGGGGATACCGGCGAGATCCTGTCGGTGGATGTGGATGACTGATGCTGTATGCGGAGAGGGAACGGCTTTGTGGCTGTTCTCTTTCTTTTTTGGGGGGGGAGAATGGTGTGGAAGCGGTGTGGAACTCCTGATGCAGAAAAAGATAACAAGCGCGTTTTGGGGAAGGGGTATGTGGAAGACCCTTTGGGATCGAATGGAAAAATATACATAGCTAAGCAGGATCTACGTATACCAATAACACCAAAAAATCATTATTTTTCGGTAAAATTGTGCACTGTTACAAATTAATGCAATTGTGGTATAATATAAACAAGGCAAACAAACCAACCGGAATGATTTGCCGAATATTGTATAAGGAGATGAATATTATTGGAAAAGAAACGAGTTGCTAAGCTAATTGATGTAGAAAGAGACCTGTTATCCCATGGAGTAACTGCTATCTATGCCGGGGTGGGAGCAGGTAAGAACTCCCTCGTGGAGGGATACCATGACGAAGAAGAGGATTTATGATGGGCTTTCCGAAAAGTACAAGGTATTGCTCATAACCTTCAGAAAAGCTAAGGTGTTGGAAACAAAAGCAAACACAGATAATTTTCTGACTGATCTCCGGCGGTTCCCCAATATCGACTTCGAAGAGATAGAAAAGATCAACCAAAGTATTGCCTGTACCAATGCCCATATCCAAATGATCATTGAACATGAATACACCCACATTGGTACTGTTCTGTGTACGCAAAGAATATCCTCCGGATACTTCACCATCCTTATTCCGGTTCGTGATGAGAATACTGTTTTTCCGGACGGTGATTGTCTTTCTCACAAAATCCACATCTTCCCATGTCAGAGACAATGCTTCTCCCATTCGCATTCCGGTATGCAGAAGGAGCAGAAAGGCCGGGGCATAGTATTATTCCGGATATGTCAAACCACATATTCTGTCCTCCGACAATTTTAATGTTGTAACTTCGGAGATTTCTCTCTTATACATCCATATACTTGATAAACTGCAGTCCCACCAGATCCACCACCTGTCTTTGCGGTTCCCCATGCATCTGCATACTGAAGCCCTGTTCATTGGATGCTGAAAAAACCATCACTGCATTCCACCTGTTCTTAACATGGAACATCTAAAATCCATGTAGGTCTTTTGGCATATGTTGTACCTCATGGTTTTATCTTTGTGTATTCATCCCCACACACGTGGGGTATACGAAATGGGGGGTGGTTAAAACTGAAATGGCGGGGTTTCGGTAAGAAATATGGGAGAGGGTGGTTGGAAGAGGGACTGGGTTGAAAATTATGATTCAAATCAAAAGGACAGGCGGGTAAACCTGTCCTTTCGCATTGCCGTATCGATGCGGTTTGTGATGTTAATCGATCGTATACTGTGCAGGCGTCAGAATCTTATTGTACAGATACACAGCATCCTTTGCTGTCACAGTACCATCTGCGTCGTAGTCTGCATCACCTGCAGGGAGAGGATACCGCTCGGGCAGGAGAGTGTGACGCAGGAGGTACAGCGCGTCGGCTTCGTCGGTGAGGCCGTCGGCGTTGAGGTCGGAGGAATCATCCTCTGCCGCAGGACGGTGCACTGTGCAGTATGTTCTGTTATCGCCGTCAAAATATTCATTGGTGTCTGCCGTCAGTTCCAGGTAGACTTTTTCAAGGGACTCATCAACGATTTCGAGCAGGATATATTCCTGTGCGCCGACAGCGAGCGTAATTTCCTCACTGTACAGCACATCCCCTTCTTTGTTGTCTCTGCGGATGTTCAGAACACCGCTGCCGGCGGCATTACCTGCATTGCGTACGGTAATATTTGCATAACGGGTATCCGCAATGTTTTTTCCCTCTGCATTCACTGTGAAATCAGAGTAAAGGAGGGGTTCGGAAGCGACAGAAGACTCGCCGTTTTCATCGGTAAGCAGGATCGATGCGTCCGTATCATCGGTATCCAGGATGGTATACACGATATCCACATCGATCGTTTCGCCGGATCGAACGGTATCGGTGAAAACATATGCATCTGCTGCATTGATCTGCAGGCTGAAGCCTTCTGCATCCGCCAGACCGGAATTGGTTACGCTGACTGTCAGTGTGATGGAATCGTCGCCGAACAGATCATACACATCGTACCGGATGTCTGTGATCTGCAGCTCCGGTGCTTTTTCCTTGTAGAGAACACACAGATCACTGGTCGTTTCAAAGCTATCCTCTGTGAAGGTCACATCGGTGCGGCGGTATACCGTCATCAGTGTGCCGTCCAGGGGAATTACATGGAAGCTGTCCACATATCCGTCGTTATCTGTTACAGGAAGGCTGACCGCAGACATTTCGCCGGACACAGTATCCTGTACGTTCACAAACAGGTTGGTGCCGCCGTTTTCGCTGTCAGGATCGGCGGATGTATAGAAAACATGCAGCCTGTCATCAAACATCATCATCTGATAATCCGCCGACACGCCGGCACCCATCAGGAAGCCGTCCATCAGCGCATTGTCCATTTCCTGACGGGCAATATCTCCATCCAGATTCATATACAGATATCCATCGTGGAACTGCAGACCGGTACAGTTGGGTTCCGGTGTGTTCCGCCACTCCCACCAGGTATCACCGTCTGTTACATACTGCACCAGACTTCCGGTGTCCGTGGTACTGAAATCGTTGTCGCCGTCATATCCGACAGCGATGATTCTGTCCAGACCGTTGTAGGATCCCACTGCCATGGAAATCACCGCATTGTCATTTTCCGCCACCGCAACAGGTGCATCCGTCAGCCAGCCGTCCAGGTATTCCATGGCATATACAGTATTGCTGCCCGTCATTCCCAGGGGGTGGTTGTCCGCATTGTTGACCCAGGCAAGCGTTACAATACCGTCAGTGACAGCAACGGCGGGGCTCTTGTCGTAGGTGTCGTTGGCTGTAACGATCATGGGTTCTGCGAAGGTGCCGGTTTCAAAGTCGTAGGAAGTCAGCACAATTTCCATGGCGCCTGCATAGGCTTCCATTTCATCCTCTGCTGTAAGCAGACGATTTGCCTGGGTATATGCCAGCCAGATTTCGTTTCCGTCGGTACAGAGGGAGAAATCCGCATCCATGAAGTTGTTGCCGTCTACCGGGACAGGGGTACTCCAGCCGCTGCCGGTCCAGAGGGAGTATACAAGCTGCTGGAAGTTGTACGGATCGTCTCCGCCGTTGTCGTCTTCAAAGACCATCACGGTCACGCCGTTGGCAGTTACGATCTGCGGGTCTGCACTGTCGTATACGCTGGACTGGATGGTGCCGTTTGTGACGGTGCCGTCCCAGCCGGAGGCGGTGCTCAGGTATTCCCGGGGGTTGAGTTCGTAGGAATCGGTATCATAGAGGGATGCTGTATTCAGTGACATGGCTGTTTCACCAACGCTGTATACATCATTCTGGTACAGAATTGTCCCCTTATTCTTGTCCCCTAATAATTTTTTTGTCACTTCTCCTTTCCAGACCTTAAAGTCTGCTTTGGCATATAAACCGAATTCCCCGGTTCCTATGATTTGCTTTAAGGCAAAATCCGGAAGAATTCCAAATTTAAATTCCAACCCAAGATCCCCATACAATCCGGCAGAAACATATTTCACACCTACACCGGCATTTGTGTCGAGTGTTCCTTTCAGGGAAGCATCTGTTTGCGGCAGCAGAAATACGGCATTCTCAAAATCATAACCGATATCCGTGATCTGGATAGTCCCGGAAACCCCCACTTCACATTCTACCCGAATCGGAACCGATATCACCGGTATCACAAGCGTTTTTCCAAATCCGTTTTTATAAGATGCCACCAGAGTAATCTTACCTTCAATTTTGTCAATTCCGGTATTGCCGATTTTCATCCAGACATATCCGGCTACATTGAAATTAAACTTGGCATACGGTACTCTGCGCTTTTCGTTATCCATCCATTTCCGAAGTCCGGCATTCAATTTGGATAGATCTTTATTTACAACTTTTTGGTTGAACCCAACCTTGATGGTATCATTTTTCAGCTCTATCTCAATCGGTGAGTCGGAAACATTCACATCTATTTTGAAGCCGCCAAATAACGGAATATCATCGGGAATGGTAACACTAAGCTTTTTATTGGATATCGAAAGCCCTTTCGGAACAAACTCAAAGGCGATTACCTCGATGTTCAGTTCCTGTGTGGTTTCCGTGCCGTCAGCTGTGTACATTCGTGCAAAAACAGGTACATCGGGCGTAAATTTTGCGTTGTGAACAGAAAATTTACCGTCTGCGCTTTCGGCAATCACCTTGCCGTTCTGCAGAAGCTGGTATCCCTGTATCGCAGAGGATGCTGTACCGTTCAGTTTGATGGAAGCCGTGAGATCCGCTTTGGAATTGATCATGGCAAAAGAAGTGCTGAGCGGTTCTCCATTACAGCTGACGGGAACGATGGCGGCATAGCCTTCCGGGGCGATTTTTATCACATCATACCCGTTTGTAACATAGCCGGAGTAGTCCTCCATCAGGAAGGGTGTGTATCCCTCCATGGTGATCTCCAGCACGGCGGAATCCGTTTCCGGTACCGGCAGGGTCACTTTCCCGTCCGCATCTGTTTCACCGGTCTGTTCTCCCAGAGTGACAGCAGCCGCAGGAACAGCAGTTCCATGGATGGCATCTGTGACCTTGATGGTGATGATACCGGTTTCGTTTTTTTCTGTTTCTGCGGGCAGGATTACCTCGGAATCGTATACAGGCGGTTCCGGGGTTACGCCGGGCGTTTCGGTGTCGGGATCAAATGTTGCTGTATTGTATACGGCTCCGTCCGGTGCAGCCCATGTGGGGGATGTCCAACCGGAGGTGTTTCCTGCGGGGTAGTAGATTGTGAAATTGTCAGCATTATAGCGGAATACACCGGTACCCCATGTAGTAGGAACATCTCCATAGAAATAGGCACCCGTAAAGCCGGAACAGGAATAGAATGCATAATTCCCAATAGAAGTAACACTGTCCGGAATCGTCAGACTTCCCGTAAAGCCGGAACAGTAACAGAATGCATAATTCCCAATAGAAGTAACACTGTCCGGAATCGTTAGACTTCCCGTAAAGCCGGAACAGCCATCAAAGGCCCTCTCCCCAATAGAAGTAACACTGTCCCCAATCGTCAGACTTCCCGTAAAGCCGGAACAGCCCTCGAATGCAGAATACTCAATAGAAGTAACACTGTCCGGAATCGTCAGACTTCCCGTAAAGCCGGAACAGTTAGAGAAGGCATATTTCCCAATAGAAGTAACACTGTCCCCAATCGTCAGGCTGCCCGTAAAGCCGGAACAGCCATCGAATGCATAATTTCCAATAGAAGTAACACTGTCCCCAATCGTCAGGCTGCCCGTAAAGCCGGAACAGCCATCGAATGCATAATTTCCAATAGAAGTAACACTGTCCGGAATCGTCAGACTTCCCGTAAAGCCGGTGCAGCCACGAAATGCCTCATGCCCAATAGGAGTAACACTGTCCGGAATCGTCAGACTTCCCGTAAAGCCGGAACAATACATGAATGCACCATTCCCAATAGAAGTAACACTGTCCGGAATCGTCAGATTTCCCGTAAAGCCGGAGCAGTGCTGGAAGGCATTATTCCCAATAGAATTAACACTGTCCAGAATCGTCAGGCTCCCCGTGAAGCCGGAACAGGAATAGAATGCATAATTTCCAATAGAAGTAACACTGTCCGGAATCGTCAGACTTCCCGTAAAGCCGTCACAGTCATAGAATGCATAATCTCCAATAGAAGTAACACTGTCCGGAATTGTGTAGTCTTCTATATACATACCAGCAGGACAAGTAATGAGTACGGTTTTGTCTTTGTTGAACAATATCCCGTCTTCTGACGAATAATTTGTATTATTCTCTCCGACAACAATACTTTCAAGATTAGAACATCTTGAAAAAGCATCATCCCCAATAGAAGTAACACTGTCCGGAATCGTCAGACTTCCCGTAAAGCCGGAACAGTTATAGAATGCATAATTCCCTATAGAAGTAACACTGTCCGGAATCGTCAGACTTCCCGTAAAGCCGGAACAGTAACAGAATGCATAATTCCCAATAGAAGTAACACTGTCCGGAATCGTCAGACTTCCCGTAAAGCCGTAACATTTATAGAAGGCATAATTCCCTATAGAAGTAACACTGTCCGGAATCGTCAGACTTCCCGTGAATCCGGAACAGCCATAGAATGCCTTATCCCCGATGGATGTAACTGTATACCCATCAATCACCCCGGGAATCACCAGATCGCCCGCTTTTTCCCCGACAAATCCGGTGATGGTTGCAGTACCGTCTTCATTTACAGTATATTCAAAATCCCCCGATACCACCGCAGCTGCATATAATTCCGTCGCTTTTTCTGAAACCATCACATCCGGGATCACATGCACTTCCGGTTCTTCAGGTTCCTCCTGAAGCAGTACCGGTTCCTCAAGTATTTCAGCCGTCTCCTGTATCTCTGCCTCCACGGCCGCCGCAGACATCGGTACCGCCTGTACTGCCATTACGGCAGAAATCAGAAACGCAAGAATCTTCTTTGTTCTCATACTGTCCTCCATTGGTGTAAATATTTCCGAGGGTAGATATATTATTTTTATATTATTATATATCCTAATGGAAGATTTGTCAATTCAATTGAATATTGAATAATTATAAGAAATTTGATTCAGGAGGCAGCAGCCTGCCTGTGATCCCAACAAAAAACAGGATTGATTCTACACAAAACTGATAAAATTGGTTTTGATGATTGGTTTTTTGCTTGTATTTTCCTTGTGAAATCCACTACGTATCGGCGGAGCCAAAGCAGCTGAACCTGGACGCTATCCATGACACCGTTCATGAAATGGCCCGCGACGAAGCAAGACACGGCAAGGCATTTGCAGGCCTGCTGGAAAGATACTTCGGCAACAAGTAATTGAGGAAATACAACAAAGCAGGTGGGGGGAAACTCTCACCTGTTTTTGCCATGGAGGAACTGCATATGGCAAACATCGACATATACAAACAATACTTCTCCGCCGAATGCCTGTATAACGGGGTGATGCGCCATGGTGCGGTGGTCTGGCTGAACGCGGAAAGCGAGGACGGCATCATCCGGTATGAGATGGGCGTGTCGTTTTTCCCCCATCAGGATGCAGAGGATTTCGGGATCAGCTACGATGCCTGCGGGACGAAAGAGCTGCTGCGGACAAAAGGCAGACGTAGTAAGAAGCGGGATGCGCTGTATCTGGAGCAGCTGCGTGAGGCGGCAGATGAGATTGCCGGGACGCTCGGCGGGGTGATTCACTGGGACAAGCCGCTGCGGGATGCGGTGTATGGATGAGAAACACAGGGAAAGAGGGAATGGCTGCGGCTGTTCCTTTTTTTTGGCTGCGTGGGTTGCAGCCCTGGTAAAAATGAGCCGCAGGACAATTACAGAGCAAAACAAAAGGAGCAGAGGTCTATACCGCTGCTCCTTAACTGTTCGACAAGTTGGGATTTACCTACTTCCTGTCAGGCAAGAAAGTCATTACTGCACCTGCAATTCCGATAATTGCAAAAATCAAAGACCATCTAAAATCCAAATCAAAAAATGGAGCATTCCCAAAACCAAGCATTAAAAGAATGCTGACTAATATTATTGTTATTCCTTGCAGTTGCTTTTTCATAAAATCACACTCCTTTGTCAAATTCAGTTTTATCGAACTGTTCTCACATATCCAGTATATCATAAGTATGCAGTATTTTCAATCTGCAGCTCATATAATTTACAAAATTGTTATGAAAAACTCTATAAGGTAATTTTATCCCACAGAGTTTTGGGATTCCATCACACCGGCTTATTTTTCCCCATCACCGATAATACATCTCATCAATCTCCCGGTCTTCCCCGAGAAAATCCGTGCCGCCGGAGCGTTCGTAGATCAGCTTCGCCACCTCCGCCATGCCTTTGGCGCTGCAGAGCTGTGTGTCGGCGCTGCCGATCTTTCCGTCCCGGATACAGCCGTGGTACCGGAAGGCCGGTTCATAGTACGGAAACCGGTGGGATGTGTCGCCCAGCGTGGTCATCCAGGCAATGTAGGTCCGGAGGGGAAAATGCTCAATATGTCCGTCCGGGTATCGTACCGTGGCGTCCACATAGCCTCTGGTCATCCGGTCAGGCAGGTTCAGCATTTCTTCCACGCAGTGCAGGAAGGTGTTCTTGTCCTGTCCCACCCCTGCCAGCAGCACATATCCGTCCTCCGCCGCCAGTCTGCCGTAGCACCCCGCCGGGGAAGTGCAGGTGAGAATCCCTTCATCATACGCCGCAAACCGTTCTGCCTCTTTCCGGTCACCGAAGATGGTCATGGAGTGGGAAGGATTGACCGAATGCACACCCCGTCCGTCCTCAACGGCAAGCCGGGGAAAGGTGCCGATGTTGGTATTCAGGTTGAGAAAATCCAGCGTGATGATATTGTCGTTATACAGATTGCCGTGGGTGTGGGTCGGGACACAGAGCAGCCCTCCGTCCGCCGTCACGTATTCGATCAGAGCATCCAGAAGCCCCTGCCCTCTGCCTTCCACTTCCCCGATCTTCCGGAGAGAAGTATGGATGGTGACGGGCCGGTTCCGGGGCACGCCCATTTCTTCCAGCTGCAAAAATATATCTTTTCTGGTAAACATAATATCCCTCGTTTCCTGTGTATCTTTATCTTCATTATAGCAAATACGGAAAGACAAGTCAAGCGGCAGCAATCCCTTCCCGGTTTATCTTGACAATTCCGCCCGCATGGGATATAATATTTCTGATTCAATATTCTGATAAAAACGAGGTAAATACAATATGGGACACTTAACCGGTAAGACCGTCATCATCACCGGCGGCGGACGCGCTGTACTGGAAAACGGCAAGGCCGGCTCCATCGGCTATGGTATCGCCACCGCTTATGCCAAGGAAGGCGCCAACATTGTTATCACCGGCCGTAACGTAAAGAAGCTGGAAGAAGCAAAGGAAGAGCTGGAACGGCTCTACGGCGTACAGGTTCTGCCTGTACAGGCGGACATTTCCGCAGGGGCTGACAATGCTGCCATTGCAAAGGCCACTGTGGATAAGGCCATGGAAGCCTTCGGCCGCATTGACGTGCTGATCAACAATGCACAGGCATCCGCATCCGGCGTGACCCTGGCTGACCACACCACCGAACAGTTCGATCTGGCCATGTACTCCGGGCTGTACGCCGCGTTCCACTATATGCAGGCCTGCTATCCGTACCTGAAGGAAACCAAGGGCACCGTCATCAACTTTGCATCCGGTGCAGGTCTCTTCGGCAACTACGGCCAGTGTGCCTACGCCGCCGCCAAGGAAGGGATCCGCGGTCTGACCCGTGTGGCCGCTACCGAATGGAGCCGGGATGGGATCAACGTGAACGTAATCTGTCCTCTGGCGTGGACCGCACAGCTGGAACAGTTCCAGAAGGCCTACCCGGACGCTTTTGAAAAGAACGTACACACCCCGCCCATGGGCTTCTTCGGCGACCCGGAAGAAAATATCGGCCGCGCCTGCGTACAGCTTGCCCACCCGGATTTCAAGTATATGACCGGCGAAACCCTGACTCTGGAAGGCGGGCTGGGGCTCCGTCCGTAAGGGGAAACAAAAACAGCATAAAGAAAGAAGGAACAGTATCGTGCTGCTCCTTCTTTTTGGTTATTCTTCAATAACAATATTTTTCAGACCCTGTTCCAGAATGAGATTGATCAGTTCATTCCGGGAGCAGCCGGTTTCCTTTGCCAGCTCTTCCAGTCGGTTGTATATGGAATCCCGCAGACGGACAGAGATCAGATGATGGCTGTCATCGCCGCGTTTTTTGATTCGGATGGGTTCATGGTTCGTATTCATATCCGTCCCCCCGGATTTTGTAATATATTTATATTATATATTGACATACAGCAGTATTATATGCTACAATTCGGATACAAATGTATTACAAAATGAGGAATGCAAATATGGACTACACCGCCCCGCCCTCCACACCGGAAGAGATTACCGAGTTTCTGGAACGCAGTCTGAAAATCCTGCGGGAGATTCACTCCTGTAAAATGACACAGGACGGTCTGTCGCGGCTTTTTGAATATCTTGTCAGTGGTATGGATGCAGACGAAGAAACCCAGTTGTGCCTGCAGAAAAAAATGATTCCGGAAGTGATTCATGCCGATGCAGTCATCCGCGAACTTCTGCAGTCCCCCGACGGACAGTATATGCTGAACTGTCTCCCCCTCCGGTACTGCAATGTGAATGTACTGCTGTGGCTCATTGTGAGGCACCGCAAGCGTCCTTTTCCCGATCTTCGGGCAGCGTTCCGTGCTGCTGATATTCCCTTCTGGCGAGTCTTCTATCTGCTTCGTGAAGATTCCTGGTGCCGGAGAATCCGCAGAAGGGTTCATGATGCACTGGAGGCATGGCTGGAAGACCATCCGGCATCCCCTTTTTATTCTTGACAAACCCCCTTCTGATATGGTATGCTGAATGTGTACCATATCTTTTTTTCAGGAGGCAACAGACATGAAATTTCACCACATTTCCATCCGTGTAACCGATTTTGAAAAGTCTCTCCACTTCTATACCACCCTGACCGGCCTGCAGGTTGTACATCAGTTTGAAGCGGGCGGCGGGCACGTGGCTTATCTGCAGAACGGGGAAGGGGAAACCGAAGTAGAGCTGATTGCCATGCCTCAGGGGCAGACTTTTGAGGGCAAGGGTATGTTTCTCTGCTTTGCTACGGACGATCTGGAAGCCGCTCATGCTGTGGCAGCGGCAGAAGGCATGAACCCCTCAGACATCCGCCAGCCCGAACCCACGGCAAAATACTTCTATGTATACGACCCGGACGGCGTTTCCGTACAGCTGCGGGAATACAGAGAGTGAGGAACCAGGTTATGCATCTGTCATTTGCCAAAGACCGGTGGAGTACCGGAGAGTTCACCTACGCCTATTCCCGGCGGTTTGAAGAAACCCCGGTGTTCACCCAGCGGGACGAATATGTGGAAAGCCTTGCCGATCCCGCCGCCGTGTACGGGTATGAGAACATTTCCTTTGTAACCGCAGAAAAAGTGCCGGTTGGAACAAAAATCACCACACGCTGTGCCTTTTTCGGCGACGGCGCTCCCCTGATTCTGCTGGCGAAGGATCTGGTGTCGGACAGCCGGGGTGTGCTGCGCTATGGGGACTACTTTGAAGTGGTGCTGTACAAAAACGGCATCAATGTATGGCGGCTCCGGCAGGATCCGGCGGGCAAACCGGAGAACGGGTATGTGGTCTGGCACAAAAGACTGGGGGCAGAGTTCCCGGTGGAGGAAGGTGTGCCTCATGAGCTGACGGTTCAGACAGCGGAAAACACGCTGAAGATCACCGTGGACGGCTCCCACAGCCTGACCCTGCGGACAGAGGATCTGTTTCCGGCATTCCATGCGGGCATCGACGCCTGCGAAGGAATCAACCGGTTCTGGTCGCTGGACGTGGAATAATATGATGGACCCCAATACATTACCGGTACGGAAATCCACCAGATTGAAAGGATACGACTACAGTTCTGCCGGTGCCTATTTCATCACGATATGTACACAGGACAGAAAACCTGTATTATCCAGAATAAGCCCGCCTCAGGAAAATATACCGCCGCATATGGAACTGATGCCAGCCGGGATCATAGCAAAAAAACAACTGCTGGCTTTGGAAGAGCGTTTTATATACCTTAAAGTGGGAGAATATGTTATCATGCCGGATCACATTCATGCGATTCTTGTTCTGTCCAACACTTCCGATAATCACACATCCCCGGCTGCCCTGCATGAAATCGTATGTGTTTTTAAGTCTCTGACATCCCGTATCTGCAGACAGAATTACGGAATAGAGAAACTTTTTCAGCGCTCTTTCATGGAACATATCATCCGTGACAAGGAAGATTATGAAATCCGGAAAAGATACATTTATGAAAATCCGGTTCGCTGGTATTACAGACACACTTTCCAGCTATGAATAAATCTGAAAATTTGTAGGGGAGGGGCTTGCTCCTCCCGATGTACGTTATGCTGCCAATGTTTTTCTGTATGTCCGGCAGATGGTTTTGTGAAGGAAACTGTCGGATTTCTCCACAAAATGAGAAATACCAAATCCTCTCACGGGCTTGTCGCACTAACACCCCCAATAAACAAAACGACCGGGTTGTCCGAAAAGGATAGCCCGGTCGCAGCTTTCGTGGTATAATAGAGTCGACCAAAACCCAACCAGAAAGCAGGTACAGTATAAC
>SVSN01000068.1 GCA_015064285.1 Oscillospiraceae bacterium
GATACTTTTCTCTTCGGTACAGCCATGATTACACCTCCCTGTAATTTCGGGTCACATATTACACTTTATTATATCACATTGAAAAGAATATTTCAAGTGGTTTTTCAATTATTCTTCCGGTTTTTACAAAGATTTTTTCAGTTTTCTTCGCCGGATTCTCCTGCTTCTTCCGCCTTCATCTGATCCAGCAGGGTCTGCAGTTTTGCCATACGGGGGTCGATGGTTTTTTTGGCGGCTTCCTTTGCGGCACATCCGCAGCCGTCGGCGATTTTCTTACCGCAGTGGGGGCACAGACCTTCGCAGTCGTCGCTGCACAGAGACACCATAGGCAGCTCCAGCACGATCTGTTCCAGAATATCGGCATCGGCGCACACGTGGCTGTCGCTCAGATACAGCACGTCTTCCAGCACGCCGTCCCATTCCTCATCGTCGTCGGAGAAGGTCATTTCCACCGCCGCGCCGCTCCGGATTGTCCGTTCCATATCGAATTCCATAGTTTCCCGGATGGGGTCAAGGCATCTGGCACAGGGAACAATGTATTCCGCCGTGACCTGCGCTGTCAGCCGCAGATAGCCGCCCACGGAATAAATCTCGCCTTCTACCAGAATCCCGTCTTCCGGAATTTCCAGATCCTCCGGCAGTTCCACTGCATCTTCCGGCAGATCCGCCGTCTTCGGAGAAAATCTGTAAGAGAACGGCAGTGTATCCAGCCGTCCGTTCAGTACCTGTGTTACGTCCAGTTTCATCTTGTTGCCGCTCCTTTTGGGGTGGTTTGGGGGTGGAGAAAAGGGGGAACGCGGCTTTTTGAAAAAAGCCTGGCAAAAACTTTTAAAAAGGGGTTTTTTATGGATATAGTTTCTGCAATTCCATCTGCATAGACTGACAAGCGATCCAACGCATAAGAAATAGTATAGTGAGCGGCCAGGGGCCTCTACCCTGTCCGCCGCAGCCGGTTTCCGATTGCTTGATATTGTTTGGTGCGGATTGCAGGTTCGCTTTGCAGAAATTTTATATTTCTTTACTGTCCTACAGGGACTCTTCTTAATTCTTAACTCTAAATATGCGCAGGCAGCGCACTTTATAATTATACCGTTAACCCCGTCTTTTGTCAAGGGGATCCGTGGTGGGATTTTAAACCAAAATAGCATGATTTCCCCCACGGTTTCGGATATATGGTTGAATTATTCACAGTTTCATGGTATACTGAACTTACCATTATCAGACGAGGGAAAATCATGTTCAAGAAAATCATAACCACCTTTATATATGCCGTCATCCTGATTCTCTGCAGTATGATCATTCTGCGCTGCTGCGCCAACAGTGACCGTTCCACCCTGGCCGACCTGTATCCCACGCCGGAGCTGATGGCAGCCTACGCGGACGGGGAGATGGAAGTTCTGCGGCTGGAAGAAAACGCTTCCGAAATCGCGCCTGACGGGTACTTTATCGCCTACGGTTTCCGGTACATTCCCGAAGCCCGGCAGCTACAGGCCACGGTTCGCTACAACGAAAGCAACTGGGAATATCTGGAACTGCCCGAAGGCACGGCTTTTGACTTCTATCTGTGCAGAAACGAGGACGAAACCACCCTCCGCCTGCCGGATCTGATTGTAGAGGAAGAGAAGTCTCTTTACCGGTACGCCAAGCTGGTCTGGAACGAAGTGGACATCGGTGAAGACAACTGGCAGATCTACATGGATCGTCAGGACGGCCAGTACAGCATTGCCCCCCTGCGCTACGTGGAACAGGAATACCGCCCGTACAAGCTCTCCGGCGGGGAGAAGGGGCAATTAAGAGGTAAGAATTAAGAAGAGTCCCTGTAGGACAGTAAAGAAATAAGAATTACGCAGTTTTCTGCAAAGCGTCTCTCTGGATGACAGGGGGACGTTTTTGTTTTGACGAAAAGTTTTTCATTCCGTGAACCGAAATGGTTTCTTTTCCGTCTTGTATAGTGAAAACCGGTTTTTATGAAGAAACGGGAGGGATGGAAACTACTTCTTACATCTTCTCTCTTACTTCTTACATTGAAAAAAGGGGGTGTTATTTTGGAGACTTTTGAAGCATTGCTGGAAGCGTATCTGCCCATGCTGCGGCGGCTGACAGCTTATCGGCTTCCGGCATCGGACGCAGAGGATGTGCTGCAGGAAATCTGTCTGGCGGCATTCCGGCACCGTGACAGTCTGCGGGATCCGGCGTCCTTCCGACCATGGATCTGTCAGATTGCACGGAACCATATCCGGGATTATTACCGGGCAGCCGGGACAGAAGAAGCGTGCCTGATCGAACTGCATCATCGCAGGAATATCATCGGTCGGGACACCGTGCCGCTGCTGGTCAGAGAAACACTGTCTTCCCTCCCCCCGTCAGACAGGCAGATACTGCTGCTGTACTACTTTGATGAGCGGTCTGTAGCAGAGATCGCCGGTCTGCTTGCGGTTCCGGAAGGTACGGTAAAAAGCCGCCTGTACCACGCCAGAGAACGGTTCCGGAAACTATATCCCTACAACAAAACAGGAGAAACTACTATGAAGCAGCCGAAAACAGATACATCCTTGCCGGAAATTCTGCCGGAATACACCATCATTGCCGACACCCGACCGCCCTTCCCAGTGATATTCGAGGAACTGACGAACTGGTTCATCATCCCCCGCCCAGGAGAATCCGTAGTCTGGGGCAGCTACGACATGCCGACAAGAAAGCTGACCGAAACCGTCCGTTCTGCCGTCACCGGGAAAATCCGGATTCATGAAGTGGAAGGGGTGGAGATTGAGACAGTATTCACAGACTCTGCCGCCCCGGAATCCCCGAAAACCCACATCTACTACGCCCAGCTGACCGATACCCACTGCCGCTGGCTGGGTGAATGCTACATGGACCGGGATGGGGTCAAGCGGGTTCTGACCTTTCTGGACGGGGATGATTTCATTGAAGAATGGGGTATCGGTGAGGACAATTGCGGAGCCCCCATCCATCTGCAGCCCACCGGAGCCATCCTGCGTCAGAGAGATACCGTCACCACCGTACCGGAAAAGTTCACCAGTGAACGACTCAGTATGGATATCGTGGGTCGGTACACCGTAACCATCGGCGGACAGGCATACGATACCATTCTGCTGATGTCTCTTTATTCCAACGGTACCGCTACAGAACAGTATATCGGCACAGACGGCCGGACAGTTCTTTGGCGCCGTTTCAACCGGGACGACTGGCACTACAGCGGTATGCCGGAGGGGCGGTGGAGCGAACTTCTGCCAGAAAATGAACGGATCGCCATTGACGGAGAGGTGTACGTCCACTGGTATGACTGCATTCAAAATAAGAAATAAGAGCTAAGAAATATTTGACCAAAAGCCAAAAAACGGCTTACAGTCCCGAAGGAGAACCGAATCTCCCCGGCACTGCAAGCCGTTTTTGTATTTTAATCTACTTCTTATTTCTTATCTCTGACTTCTTACTTCAGCATACCCGCCAGGATATCCTTTGCCTGAGCCAGAGCATCGGCTACCTTTTCGGGATCCTTACCGCCGGAGGTGGCACTGTCGGGACGTCCGCCGCCCTTACCGCCGGTTACAGCGGATACAGCCTTCAGCAGGTTGCCGGCGTGGGCGCCTGCTGCGATGGCATCCTTACCGCAGGCGGCAACAAAGTTCAGCTTGTCGCTCTGCTGCAGTGCGAATACGGCTACAGCGTTCGGGTACTTGTCTCTCAGGGTGTCGCACAGGCCTCTTGCGGAGTCCAGAGCGGTCTGACCCAGATCCCCGGCGATCAGCTTCACGGCGCCTACATCCACAGCATTCTTCAGGATATCGTCCAGCTTGCCTGCGGCCATCTTGGCGTTCAGGGCTTCGATTTCCTTCTTTGCGGCAGACAGGTCGGCCATGACGGCAGCGGCGCGGTTTGCTACTTCTGCAGGGTTCTGTGCCTTCAGAGCCTTTGCGGTTTCGTGGATCACAGCGTCCTTTTCAGCCAGCAGTTCCAGCACGCCCATACCGGTTACAGCTTCGATACGGCGCACGCCTGCTGCTACGGAAGATTCGGAAACCACCTTGAACAGACCGATCTTGCCGGTGTTGTCGCAGTGGGTACCGCCGCACAGTTCGGTGGAGAAGTCGCCCATCTTGACCATGCGTACTTCAGAGCCGTACTTTTCGCCGAACAGAGCCATCGCACCCTCAGCCTTTGCGGTTTCGATATCGGTTACCTTGGTCACGATTTCGTTGCCGGCCATGATGTTCATATTCACGATCAGTTCCACCTTGGCCAGTTCGTCAGCGGTCAGACCCTGGAAGTGGGTGAAGTCGAAGCGGCATCTCTGGTTGTCCACATAGGAACCGGCCTGTTCCACATGGGTACCCAGAACGGTACGCAGAGCAGCCTGGAGCAGGTGGCAGGCGGAGTGGTTCCGGCGGATGGCGTCGCGGCGTGCGTCAGTGATGTCCGCAGTCACGGTATCGCCAACCTTGATGGAGCCGCCGGCAACAGAGCACAGGTGCAGGTATACGCCGTCGGTCTTCTTGGTATCGTAAACAGTCAGCAGGTTTTCGTCGCAGTAGATGGTACCGGTGTCGCCCACCTGACCGCCGCCTTCACCGTAAAAGGGAGTCTTGTCCAGCACAACGGTGCATTCGCCTTCGGAGATTACGTCAACCAGCTGGTCTTCCGCCAGGATAGCGATTACCTTGCAGCCTTCGGTGCGGTAGTCGGTATAGCCGGTGAACTGGGTCTTGGCGAGACCGTCCAACAGGTTCTTCGATGCATCGCTCCAGCCGGAGATATTGGCTCTGGCTTCTCTTGCGCGGACCTTCTGCTGCTGCATCAGCACCTTGAAGGTTTCTTCGTCGATCTTCAGATTGGATTCTTCGGCGATTTCCCGGGTCAGGTCGATGGGGAATCCGAAGGTATCATACAGCTTGAATACTTCTTCGCCGGAGATGGTGTCGGCGTTTTCCTTCACAGCACCCCGGATCAGGTTTTCCAGAATGTTCAGCCCGGCATCGATGGTGGCGTTGAAGCGTTCTTCTTCCATGGACATAACCTTGCGGATATAGTCGGCCTTTTCACCCAGCTCCGGATAGCCTGCCACGTTCTGTTCGATCACCACGTTGCATACGTCGATCAGGAATTCACGATCAATGCCCAGCAGCTTACCGTTGCGGACAGCACGGCGGAGGATTCTTCTCAGCACGTAGCCTCTGCCTTCGTTGGAGGGGATTACGCCGTCGGAGATCATGAAGGTCGCGCCTCGTACGTGGTCAGTGATCACACGGATGGAGATGTCGTTCTTTGCATCCACACCATACTGCTTGCCGGAGATTTCCACAACCTTGTCCAGAATGCGGCGTACACCGTCCACTTCGAACATATTGTCCACGCCCTGCATCACGCAGGCCAGACGTTCCAGACCCATACCGGTGTCAATGTTCTTGTGTTCCAGTTCGGTGTAGGTACCGTCGCCCATGTTGTTGAACTGGGAGAATACGTTGTTCCAGATTTCCATGAAGCGGTCGCAGTCACAGCCGGGGCCGCAGTCGGGAGAGCCGCAGCCGTACTTGATGCCGCGGTCAAAATAGATTTCGGAGCAGGGACCGCAGGGGCCGGTGCCGTGTTCCCAGAAGTTGTCAGCTTTGCCCAGACGCTTGATGTGGTCAGCGGGCACACCGATTTCGTTTACCCAGATATCGAAGGTTTCGTCGTCTTCTTCATAGATGGACGGATACAGCAGATCTTCCGGAATTTCCAGAGTCTTTGTCAGGAATTCCCATGCCCATGCGATGGCTTCGTGCTTGAAGTAATCGCCGAAGGAGAAGTTCCCCAGCATTTCAAAATAGGTACCGTGACGGGCGGTGTGGCCTACCCGTTCCAGGTCGGGAGTACGGATACACTTCTGGCAGGTGGTAACTCTGTTGCGGGGCGGAATGACTTCGCCGGTGAAGAACTTCTTCATGGGCGCCATACCGGAGTTGATCAGCAGCAGAGACTTGTCACCCTGGGGTACCAGAGGATAGGAGGGCAGTCTCAGGTGCCCTTTGGATTCAAAGAACGAGAGGTACTTTTCTCTCAGATCGTTCATGGAAGTCCACTTCATGTTGTTTTCTATCTCCTTTATTTTATTATCTTACATTTGGGGGCAGTATACCATAATATAGTATTATATCACCTTTCGCAGGGGGTGTCAACGTGGTTTTTACTGTTTTTTCTATCGTTTTTCAGGGGGATTTTAGGGGTATTGATACCGTGCCGGTTTCCGGGAGAATTCTGTGAAAACACACCCGGACGCAGGGGGCAAAGCGGCGGGGAAAACGGCTCATTTTGTATGCTGCAGGCGGTACTGGTGGGGGGAGATGGCGTGTTTTTCTTTGAAAATGCGGTTGAAGGTGGGGAGCGAGGAAAAACCGGCGCCGGCGGCAATGCTGGTGATCTTCATATTGGTGTTCAGCAGCATGGTTTCGGCGGCGGACAGACGGTAATTGTTCAGCACATCGCAGAAGCTCATTTTCATGACCGTGTGAATGATTTTGGAAACACTGTACCGGTTGATCCCCACGGCGTTGGCAACAGACTGCAGGGTGAGGTTTTCGGTGTAGTGGCTGGCAATATAGTTGGAGATATGGTTGGCGATGACGCTGTTTTTGTGGCTGTAGCTTTCGTTTCTCGGCACCAGCGGGAAGCACCGCACCAGAAGCAGGAGCAGGATGCGGATGTAGTACGGCAGCAGAAGGTCGTCCGGGTCGCCTGCGTGGATCCGGAGAATATCGTTCCACACATACAGGATCTGTTCGGTATTTCGCACAACGGGACAGACGGGGATCCTGGTTGTGAAATCCACCGGCAGATCAAAGTAGATCCTGGTAGACACCAGACACATATGGATCTTTGTTTTCCCGGGGGTGGTGTTGATGCAGCCGTGGTTCATACCGGGAAATACAAGGATGGTTTCGCCGGCATGGACCGTGTGGCTGGAATCCCCCACCAGATACTGGAAGGATCCTTCCACGCAGTACAGGATCTCGATCATTTCGTGAAAATGAAGCGGCCAGAAAAAAGGGGAGCCTTCCAGAAAACCGATCTGATACAGGTCATCTTCGGGATGCTGGAAATATGCCTGTTGTTTCATACTGTATCTCCAATGTCAATAAATGAGAATAAAAAGCCAATAAACAATAAGTATTATACCGTATTATATGTTATAATGCAAGTGTGTACTCAACATAATATATAAATTCGGGGAGGCTTTCTATGAAATTGCGTAATGTACTTTGTCTGATTCTGGCGATGCTGCTTACTCTGGCAGGCTGCGGTGGTACAACGGACGCAGACACGGCTGCGGTGCAGGATACGGCTGCAGAAACTGTGGCTGAGACTGCAGAGACGGAAATCTTGCCTGATCTGCCGGATGTGACCTTCGGCGGTGCTTCATTCACCATCCTGAAATGGGATGCCGGAAATGGGGTGCACAACTATTTTGAATTCGATACGGAAGAACTGAACGGGGAACTGCTCAACGACTCGATCTATAACCGGAATCTGGAGATCGAAGAGCGGTACGATGTGACCATTGGCACCATTGCGGAAAATTCCCCCCAGAGCCGGCTCAGCAAGGATGTAACGGCAGGAGAGACGCCCTATCAGGTGGTAACAGACTGGCCTACCAAGCTGTCCCAGTCCTCCACCCAGGGACATCTGCTGAATCTGTACACTGTGCCGTATGTGGATCTGGAAAAGCCCTGGTGGGATCAGAACGCTGTGGATGCCTACAGCATCGGCGGGAAGCTGTACGTTACCACCGGTGATTATGTACTCTATGACAAACAGCGGATTCTTGTGGTGTTCTTCAACCACGATATGGCGGATGATATGGGTATGCCGAACCTGTACGATCTGGTATGGGAAGGGAAATGGACCATTGACATGATGAACAGCTACACCACCCAGGCGACCATTGACCTGAACGGTGACGGCAAGCTGGATCCCGTGAATGACCAGTTCGGGATGATCAGCGGCTCCCAGACCTATCTGCCCTACCTGCTGTTCGGCATGGGATCCACCTATTCCAGAAAAGAAGCGGACGACACCTATACGCTTGCCATTGCTTCCGAACAGACTATCAATGCCATTGGATCTCTGTCGGATTCCTTCTACACGGACAATGCCATTTACTGGGAAGACTGCCACGGGAAGCTGGAAGATATGCAGGCACCCTTTGAGGAAGGCAGAGGTCTGTTCTATCACGAAGTGTCCCAGTGTGCCCGGATGTTCGATATGGAAGACGCTTTCGGGATCCTGCCCCAGCCCAAGTACAATGAGGAACAGGAAAACTACCTGACTTCCATGCAGAGCGAGTGGTCCTCCATTCTGGCGGTGCCGTCTGCTCTGGGCGGAGATACCCTGGAGATGACCGGTGTTCTGCTGGAAGCTCTGTCCGCTCTGTCCCGCACTACCACCTATCCGACCTTCATTGAAGACATCATGCAGTCCAAAAACGCCCCCGACAAGGAATCTGCGGACATTCTGCGGATGGTGCAGGGGAATATTGTATACGACATTTTCGGCGTGTTCAATTTCGGGGATCTGATCAATACCGTGTGGAAGAATATGTACACCAGGCACGGCGAAGGCTTTGCGTCCACCATTGCGGCCAACGAAGAAAAGATCATGACCGCTTTCGACAAGATCCTGGAAAAGTATGCGGAACTGCCGTGACGGAAAGAAAAGCTCTTGCGTATAGTGGAAAAATGTGCTATACTGCTGTTATCAAAAAGACCCCCTGGAGGTATTCACATGAAACTTGCACTGCAGATCTACAGCCTGCGTCAGGCTCTGGCGCCGGAACAGATTGCCGACACCCTGGCAAAAACCAAAGCCATGGGCTATGACGGCGTGGAATGGTTCGGCCTGATGGGCATGACGCCTGCGGCACTGGCGGAAATCACCCGGAACGCCGGACTGGAGTTCTTCTCTGTACATATCAGCATCGCAGACATTCTCGCAGCCGACATGACGCTGCTGGACGAAATGGCCGCTGCCGGGGTGAAGTATCTGCCCATCGGCTGGCTGCCCGAAGACCGTCTGGCCGGCGGTTCCCACTTTGCCGAAACCTGTCAGCTGATCCGTACCTACGGTGCCGAAGCAGCCCGCCGCGGTATGACCGTTCTGTACCACAACCACGACTTTGATCTGGCAAAATACGGCGATGCCACCCGACTGGATGCTCTGTATGATGCCGTGCCTGCCGATCTGCTGGGTGCAGAGCTGGACACCTGCTGGCTTTATTCCGGCGGTGTGGACGCAGCTGCCTATGTGACCAAATATGCCCATCGCGCGCCGGTCATCCATCTGAAAGACTGCGTGGCAGGGGGAGGCCGTGCCGGGTTCATGCCGGTGGGTCACGGTGTGCTGGACTGGGACAAGATTCTGCCCTGCTGCGAAGGAGCCGAATGGGTCTGCGTGGAACAGGACGAGCCCTCCGGCGGTCTGGATCCCTTCCGCTGTGCCGAACTGAGCGCCGCATTCCTCAGAGAAAAGCTTTCCTGACACCGGATCTCACAGGGAGGCTATCATGAAAATTGCCACAACCATCGGGGAGATGTATCCCTGGGTGGCCTCGCCGGCAGAAGCAGTCCGTGCCTACGAAGGGACAGGCTTCCGCTTCCTGGACTACAGCTTCTACAATGCCAACAGCCCCGGTTCCGTTTTTCTGACCGACCGCTGGATGGAGCAGGTGGAAACCGCGGGAGAAGCCGCCGCCGCGCTGGGATTTACCTTTGTGCAGGCCCACTCCCCCAACTACAATCCGTTTCACGATGAAAACGATGTGTCGTATCACGAAGCCGGTATGCTGGCAACGATCCGCTCCATTGAAGCCTGCGGGCGTCTGGGGATCCCGAATATCGTGGTGCATACGGCATACGGCCCCCGCTGTCAGTATCCGGAAGACGCGGAAAAATACTTCCGGGAAAACATGCCCTTTCTGGAAGCGCTGTACCCGGCCATGGAAAAATGGAATGTGCGGGTATGCATCGAAAACAGTGCCGAGGGGAACATGGGGAAGAACTATTTCTTCATGACAGCGGAAGACATGAACGCTTTTCTCGATTTCGCCGGTCATCCGCTTCTGGGCGCCTGCTGGGACACCGGTCACGGCAATATGCGCGGGACGGATCCCTATCATGAGCTGGTGACGCTGGGCAGCCGGCTTCATGCTGTGCATTTTCAGGACAACGGCGGCATGGCGGACGAGCACACCGCTCCCTTTTTCGGTACCCTCTCCGTGGACGCAGTGATGCGCGGTCTGCTGGATGCCGGTTACCGGGGTCCTCTGACCTTTGAATCCGACAACTTCCTGAGATACCGGAAAAACCGGGGTGACGGCCCTCTGCAGTATCCGCCTCTGCGGGTAAAGCGGGCATCCCTGGTACTGCTCCACGAAATCGGTGCGGCCGCTCTGGAAGCCTACGGGATCCCGGAAGACTGATTTTTCTTTACCGATACGCCGGACGATTCTTCTCCGGCTGAAAATAACAAACGCAACACAGGAGAACCTTTATGACAGACAAAATTTTCAAGGCAGGCGCTGCCCGGGCGGACATTACCCCCGCCGTCGGCACACTGCTGTACGGGTACAATCCCCATCAGGTGAGCACTTCCATTCATGACAATCTGAGCGTTACGGCGCTGGCGCTGCAGCAGGGTGATGATACCGCCCTTCTGCTGACCGTGACCGTGGGTGACTTCCAGACCGCACTGGTAAACGAAATCCGCGCCAAGATGAGCGAAGCCTGCGGCGTACCTGCCGGACGGATCGTGGTAGCGGCCACCCACACCCATTCCGCCCCCAATGTAGCCGGTATGGAAGGCTGGGGCGGCGTAGACCGGGAATACGTGGACGCCATCCTGTTCCCGGCCATGATTCAGGTGGTAAAGGACGCGGTTGCCAACCTGCAGCCTGCCGAATATGCCGTAGGCGTGACCGAATCCAAAGTGGGCATCAACCGCCGCCAGCAGCTGCTGAACGGGGGTATTGCCCTGGGTCAGAATCCCTGGGGCTGCTATGACCCCTGGATGACCTGCATTTCCCTCCGGAACAGCGAAACCAAGGCCGGTATCCTGAATCTGATCCACTACGGCTGCCACGGCACCGCCGCCGGGTGCAACCATGAGATTTCCCGGGACTGGTCCGGTATCATGATCGACCGTCTGGAAGCGGAAACCGGCGTGCTGACAGCCTTCTGGAACGGCCCCCAGGGCGACGTAGGCCCCCGCCTGACCAACGGCAAGACCACCGGCGATATCCGCCACGTGGAAGAACTGGGCGGCGTTGCGGCTATGGATGCGAAGCGTGCCTATGAAGCCATCGGTATGTACGTTCCGGGGAATCTGAGGATCTTTGAAGGCGAAGTAGCCATTCCCTACAAGCCTCTGCTGCCTCTGGAAGAAGTGGAAGCCAAGCTGGCCACCTACACCAACCCGGAAGCGCTGATCAACATTCAGGCGCTGGAATACGCCCATTATAAGGCAGTGAAGGACGTTTATGATGCCGGTGTGCCGGAACACGACACCCACTACCGGATTCCCCAGACCATCATCTCTCTGGGCGAAGTTTCCTTCATTCCTTTCCCCTTTGAAATCTTCTCGGAAATCTCTCTCCGTCTCCGGTATCATGCCCCCACCCGGTATACCCTGTGTCTGTCCAACACCAACGGCTACAACGCCTATCTCCCCACGGAAGACCAGATCGTGCGCGGCGGCTACGAGATTCTCTGCTTCCTCTATTCCGGCGCATACACTCTGGTCAACCATTCCGACCAGGTTCTGCTGGATGAGAACCTGAGAATCATGAACGGCTGATAAAAGAAAGTATCTCAAACACTAAGTAATATAAGAGTACTGAACCTGAGATTTGTTGCCTCTACACGGCTATACTCCCGGCAAGGAGGGGAGAGGGGAGGTCTCGGAGGGTGAGAGGGGGGACTGCCGAAGTCCTCACCTTTCATCCTCTGAGTCCCGTCCGGTCACTTTGCAAGCAAAGTGGGGACACCTCCTACGATGGTCATCGTTTTACAATCCCGCTGTAAGCCAAACAAAACCACAAAAAAGGAGAACAAACACCATGTATAGAATCGGACAGGAAGAAATCGACGCCGTCGCCAGAGCCATTATGAGCCACGACTTTTTCAAAATCAACAACGCCGGCCACGAAGTTCTGAACTTTGAAAAAGAATGGGCCGAAACCATCGGTACGGACTACGTGCTGACCATGACCTCCGGGTTCGGCGCACTGACCTCTGCGCTGATCGGGCTGGGCGTAGGCCCCGGGGATGAAGTCATCGTACCCGGTTATACCTATATCGCATCCGCACTGGCCGTGACCGCCGTGGGCGCCATCCCCGTAATTGCGGAAATCGACGGCACCATGACGCTGGATCCCGCAGACGTGGAAAAGAAGATCTCTCCCGCTACCAAGGTGATTATGCCCGTGCATATCCAGGGTTTCCCGTCCAATATGGACGCACTGAAGGCCATCGCGGACAAGCACGGTCTGAAGATCGTGGAAGATGCCTGCCAGGCAGACGGCGGTATGTACAAGGGTCAGTACCTGGGCACCATCGGTGACGCAGGTGCGTATTCCTTCAACTACTATAAGGTCATCACCGCTGGCGAAGGCGGCGCACTGGCCACCCGCGACAGAACCGTTTACGAACGTGCCCTGATCTACCATGATTCCAGCGCCGTTGCCTTCTTCGGCAGCCAGCTGGACGGCATCAGCGAGCCCCTGTTCGGCGGTACGGAATTCCGTGTGTCCGACATCACCGGCGCCATCCTCAGAGAACAGCTGAAGCGGATGCCCGGCCTGCTTGCCGATCTGCGGAAGAACCGTGATGCCCTGGCAGCACTGGTCTGCGGCGAAGGCAAGGCAGCTCAGGCTCCCTCCAATGACATCGCCGGCGACTGCGGCACTACACTGGCTCTCCGGTTCGACACCGCGGAAGCATGCCGTGCATATCAGGCAAAGTGCGCCGAAAAGGGCATCGGCCTGACCGTTCCGATCGACACCGGCAAGCACGTGTACACCAACTGGACCCAGATCATGGAAAAGCGCGGCGCTCTCCACCCGGCTATGGATCCCTTCAAGATGAAGGAAAACGAAGGCCTGCAGATGAACTACACCATGGGTATGTGCCCCGCAACGCTGGACTACCTCTCCCGCACCGCTTACGTGGGCATCAACCCCGACTGGGACGAAGCTACTCTGCAGAAGATTGCAGATGTGATGAACGGCTGATGCTGCGTTAAGCAAAACCTTTAACAGAGCTATGTAAATAAGGCATACAGCGGTATGGTTTTTCCATACTTCTGTATGCCTTATGTTTTATTCTCTTGCTTTGGCGTTTTTCATCCGGCACAGGGACCAGTTCAAGGTGGAGGCTGTGACTTTGTCGGCGATGGGCCACAGGTTTTCAGTGAAGCGCACTTCCACACCCCGGCGATGCAGTTCAGTCAGCGGGTTGTTGATGATATGTCTGGCGATGGGAACCCGGGTGGTTTTCGCCACATAATAGCCTGCGACGGGATCCTGCAGAATAAAGCCGTCCGGAGCAAATTCGTACAGGTACAGGGTGGTCTCCCGCATCCGCTGCCGCCATGCTTCTTCTATTATGACAGCGTGGGTATAGCCGGCCGTGAAGAAGGCTTCTCTGTCCGCCGCAGTTGCAGCTTCGCTCACATGATATGTCACTCTTGGGCAGTCCCGGGGTGTCAGAAAGTTGGGCAGTCTTGCCTCATCTATAGCCCACACCAGCCCCACCGCGGGATCCAGATCCGCTCGGGTGGGCAGCCGGGGATGAAAGACCGGGATATCCGGTTCTTCGCTGACATGAAACAAACGCATAAAAACCTCCTTCTGTCCCCTGCTTTTTTAGTCTGACAGAATGGCTCTCCGGGTTGCTTGGCTTTGATTTTCGATTTTTGTAATCTCCGGAATTATCACAAGGGTTTTCTGCACCCTCTTTTGCGCAAAAAAATACACCATGCGAACATGGTGTATTTTTGGTGGAGATAAGGGGAGTCGAACCCCTGACCTCTTGAATGCCATTCAAGCGCTCTCCCAACTGAGCTATACCCCCAAAGGACGGATACATTATAGCATACGCCGTCCTGCTTGTCAAGTGTTTTTTACAAATTTCCCTTATGGTTTTACGAAAAAGCGGCACGCCCGTCCTGCCGGTGACCGGCATCAGTACTGCTGGATTTTCAGATTGGGGTCGTCCTCGCCTTTTTCGATTTTCCGGATCACTACGGGATAGCTGATCTTTTCATTGACCTGCACGATCACCCGGTCGCCTACCTTATGCCCCATAATGGCCTTGCCCACGGGAGACTCCTTGCTGATGTATCCGCCGAACACGTCATTCCGCAGGGTCGTCACCAGGGTGATGGTATTCTCTTCATCGTCTTCTTCGTAGAACAGGGTCACTTTATCGAACAGTCCCACGGTATCTTCCGCGTGATCCACCTTGATAACGATGGCCGTTTCGATCATGGCTTCCAGATAGCGAATCCGGCCGTTGTTCCGGTTCCATTCCCGCTTGGCGGAGCGGTATTCGTCGTTTTCGCTCAGGTCGCCCAGTTCTCTTGTCCGGCGTACCTCGTCCCGCAGCTTGGGGTTCAGTTCTTCCCTGCGCCAGCGGATTTCTTCCTTCATTTTCTGTATATCAACTTCGGTCAGCTCGTCATGCATACTGGTTTACTCCTCTTCTGCTTCAGACATTTTCCAAAGTATACCACATCCGCACGGCCG
The DNA here is from genome assembly GCA_015064285.1 of Oscillospiraceae bacterium. Lineage (GTDB taxonomy): Bacteria > Bacillota > Clostridia > Oscillospirales > CAG-272 > UMGS1696. The sequence goes on from SVSN01000068.1 coordinate 14,795, forward strand.
GATCAAGTTTGAATCTGTAAACTTTCAGACAAACCACTTTTTCAGCCGGGGAAAACGGTCTGTGAAAACGAAAAACCGATCCCAGAACCGGCTCCACCGGCCGATGATCCAGCCGTTGATCAGGGCACAGATGATGGTGCCCCACTGGACGCCCACGAACACGCCGAAGCCGAAGATGGCGAAGGACATAACCACGGCCACCGCGCAGCTGACGCAGTCATACACGGTTTTAACCACAGAGATTTTCTTCTCCCACCGGTCGGAAAACTCTTTCACGAACAGTTCGTACACTTCGGGAGATATGTAGGTACGGAACATCAGGGAAACGCCCATGGCGCAGAAAATCATGCCGGCCACGTACAGAAAAATCCGCATGGGAAGAGCACCGGTGATCTGTGACGGCACCAGATCCAGCACCCAGATCCAGCCGTCCAGAATGAAGCCGTACAGCACTGCCGTCACGAAGGAAAACAGATACGACACCCGGAACCGCCGCACTGCCCCGATAGTCAGCACCAGCAGCACGCCCTGCAGGATATATTCCGCTGTGCCGAATGTGACGAATGACAGCACCGGTTCCAGCCAGCGGTGGAGCAGATAGGCCGGCGCTACCACCATGGACATCCCGAACGCTGCGCGCTCCATCATGGCTGTAGAAAACGCCAGGATCACCAGGCCGAGCACATACGCCATTTCTGTGGAAAATTTGTGTTTATTCTGCATGATTTGATATAACCTCGCTGCGCAATAATAAAACAGCTCTGCGCCGTTTGGTATAGAAACGGCAAAAGCTGTCGGGGGTAGTATAGCACAGTTTTTTGGGGTTGTCAAGGGGGTCTTAGTAGTTACACAATCCGTAGGGCGGGATGCCCTCATCACGCCGTCGTACGTTATGTAATCCTCCACCGATGTCTCCCCCAAACACCACTCCCGAATTCTAAAGAAACGCCTAATGTCAGCCCCCACTTCTGTCAGCATTCGGAAGCGCCTTGGGCGGCGTCAGCCGCGTATCGGGGTTCCAAGGGGCGAAACCCATTGGTCGTGGATACATAAGGACCGCGAAAGGTCCTTATGCGCCGCCTGCGAAGGCAAAAACTATATCATAAAGAAAAACAATCCCGCTGTCAAGCGAATGAAAATCAAAAAAAGCAAATCCCCCGCTGCAACGCAAAAAATACCCAGCTCCCAAAGGAACCGGGTATTTTTGGTAAGCGAGGATAGCTGAAATCAGCCAGTGATACCGGAACGTTCGATACCCTGTACGATGTAACGCTGACCGAACAGATACAGAACGATCAGGGGAACCAGAATCAGGATACCACAGGTGTTACGGATCGCGGAGGTGTACAGCGCCTGACCGGCATAGTTGGTATCAAGGGACTTGGGAACCTTGATGATGTCGGGCAGCAGCAGGTCACCGGAAGTGGTGTAGAACAGTTCGGTGTAGAAGTTATCAGTCCACTGCCAGCAGAATGCAAACATGAAGACGGTGATCATCATGGTTACGGACAGGGGGATGATAATGCTGAAGAAGGTGCGGAATACGCCGGAACCATCCAGGTACGCGGATTCTTCCAGTTCGTCCGGGATGCCTCTGTAGAACTGACGCATCAGGAAGATGAACAGACCGTTCTTGAAGCCCAGACCAGTGAAGGACAGGATGTACAGAGGTGCGTTGGTGTTGATCATGTTGATACTGGTGGATTCCAGAATCTTTACAGAGTCAATTACACCGCCGCCCAGGAAGTTCACAATACCCAGAACGTCGAAGTAACGGAATTCCATGAACAGAGACAGCTGCAGAGTCGCGTGCGGAACAACCATCGTGAAGATAACCAGCATGAACAGCAGGTTGTTGAACTTGAACTTGAACTTTGCAAAGCCGTAACCTACGAAGCAGCAGATGAACATCTGAATCAGACCGCAGCTGAGAGACAGCAGGAAGGTATTCAGCAGAGCTTCAAAGTACTTGTTATCGGTGATAACAGCCTTGTAGGTGTCCAGGGTGGGATTCCGGGGAATCAGACGAACGGTTACGTCAACGAAGTCTTCAGGGCTCATGAAAGAGGAGGAGATCTTCGTAAAGAACGGGAACAGAATTACGTAAGAGATACCAAGCAGCAGCAGGAAGCGGAACAGATACCATACCACTTTCTTTACAGTGTACAGGTTGATGAACTTCGCCTTCAGTCTTTCCAGAAGGGGAGTCCGTTCAAACTCTACGCGGATCTTATTCTTGGTTTCTTTCTTGATTGTAGGGGATGTCATATCGGTTTAGCCTCCTT
>SVSN01000069.1 GCA_015064285.1 Oscillospiraceae bacterium
CATTAGTATAGCCTTTTTTCGTAGAAAATGCAATATAAAACGTAAAAAATACAATTTACATAGCTATAAAGTTGTGTTATACTGAATGCACAAAAGAATCTTTGTTAGCGTTGTTTCATTGATAATATTGCCTAAACCTGCAGTTGCTATAAAGGAGGAACATATGCACGAACTTACATTACAGCAGCACCGGGCCAGAATTCGTAATCTGCGCCGGGCCAGAGCGGAAGTCCGATCTTACACCAGAGAAATGCGGATTCATGACTACCTGCCGGGACAGATTACCTATTATCTGGGAGACTATCCGGCACCTATGTCTATCACCCCCACCGAATATGATTACAATCTTCTGAAATCCTACGCGGAAAACGGTGTGGACATGATCCAGGTACATGAAGAATGGAACGACACCATCCGCCGGTTCGGTTCCGATAAGTGGCACAGCTGTGACCATGAAGGGATGCTCAAATTCGTGGAAATGTGTCATCAATTTGGGATCAAAATCCTGCCCTACTGCTCCTCCAGCTACATCCATCGGTACGATGCAGAATATGAAAAACGGTTTTCCCGTTCCTTAGGTGGTTGTGTGGATATGCACTATTCCTATGTGTACGGTTGGGCAGGCAGTGAATACTGGCGTAACTTCATTCTGCCCCGTACCTTCAACATCATGGAAACCTACGGCTTTGACGGAATCTATAACGACTGGGGCTACGACTGGGAGATCTCGGAAATGAAGCATATTCCGCCGGAACGCCGCAATTTCGAGATCGAGCCGCTGGAAGAATATGATCCCGAAGCAGAAGACCTGATCCACATGATCTACGACGGCGTCAAGTCCAGAGGCGGTATTTACAAACTGCATATCGGCGGCAACAGCCGTGCTCCCATAAGAGGAAAATATTACGACTACCTCTGGATCGGAGAATGCCGGTTTGACGCCCAGTGCGGCGCGGGGAAGATGTATGAGCCCTATCTGGTACCCTGCCCGGACAAACCCCGGCTGACAGGCTGGGGAGAAACCCGGTTTGACATGGATGCGTATTTCGCCATGACCATTCCCTTTGTACAGTTCCCCCTGCTGACACACGGCAGACCTACCATGGGACGGTGTATCGATGTCCCCGGCGTTGAACAGTACAACACCACCCAGGAAGACCATCTGTACCACTATTTTGAAAAAGTCCGTGACTTTGCGGATGCACACCCCAACGGGCCGTATATCTACAGCGAATGGTCTCAGATTCCCGATGATGTGGAAGATTACCCCCGCTGGTGCCGGTATCTGAATCTGTACAAGCCTATGGTACAGGATGAAACCATCGTATATATGGAAATCCGGGATACGGATATGATTCTGTCCCCGATACCGGAAAATATTTACATCTCCCTCTTCACCGGCCACGAAGAATATATGGTTGCTTCCAATATGACTGACACACCGTATACACTGGAAACCAGAGATCTGTGGCAGGATCGGGTCGGCGGGGGAACCGGCACACAGTTTACAATACCTGCCAACCGTATTCTCTTCCTGAAACGGGCAGAGGACGATACGGAGGCATAAGCGGGTTATGCTGAACACCATTGCACAGATCATCGGCATATTCGGGTTGGTCTGCTCTCTGCTTTCCTTCCAGATGAAAAAACGGAAATGGATCATGGCTTTTCAAATGACCGCCAGCCTGTCCTTTTCCACACAGCTTTTTCTGCTGGGTGCCATTACGGGCGGATGTGTGGATATGATCTCCTTCATCCGCACCCTGATCTTTTCCCAGAACAGTAAAAAGTGGGCTTCCTCTCCCCTTTGGCTGTATGTCTTCATCGCCCTCATGATCGTCACCGGGATTCTCACATGGCAGAACGCATGGGATCTTCTCCCCATCGCCGGCTCCATTTTGTCCACCGTTGCCCTGTGGATGAAACGGGAAAAGCACATCCGGCTGATCTCCCTGGCCGTCGGCCCATGCTGGCTGGTCTACAATCTGGTGAAGGGTGCCTGGTCAGGAGCGCTGAACGAAGTACTGGCCATGACTTCCATCGTGATCGGACTGATCCGGAATGATACAGGAAAAAAGAACGAAACAGAAGCGTAAAAAATACAGAATCAAGCAAAACAGAATGGAGATATCAAGAGTATGAGTAATCCTATCAAAGTTGGTGTAGTGGGACTTGGCCGTATCGGCATGAGTGTACACCTGAACTGTCTGCAGGCACGGCCGGACAAATTCAAAGTAGTGGCTGCCTGTGACCTGATTCCGGAACGGTGCGAAAAGTATGCCGCTGTGTTCGGATGCAGAACCTACGGAAATATCGAAGACATGATCGCCGATCCGGAAGTGGAAGTGGTGGACATCGCCACCCGTTCCTGCGATCACTATGCACACGCGAAAATGGCACTGCTGGCAGGTAAAAGCGTACTGGTGGAAAAACCCTTCTGCCGCACCTACGAGGAAGCCTGCGAGCTGATCCGGCTGGGTTCTCAGCCCTCCGGTCCCCGGATTTTTGTACGGCACAACAGGCGGTTTGAAGAAGGTTTTATCAAGGTCAACGAAATCATCGACTCCGGGATTCTGGGGGAAGTGTATGAAATCAAGCTGACCCGGAATGAATACCAACGGCGGAACGACTGGCAGACCATCAAGGAATTCGGGGGTGGTCAGCTGCTCAACTGGGGCCCGCATATTGTGGATCACTCCCTGCAGTTCTGTGGCGGCAAGTATACTTCTTTGTTTGCTGACATTAAACGTGTTGCGGCTGTGGGGGATGCGGAAGACCACATCAAGCTGGTATTCAAAGGTGTGAACAACCGGATCGTGGATATGGAAATCAGCGGCGGTGCGGCTCTGCCTACCCCCGAATATGTGGTCTACGGCACCCGCGGCAGCCTGATCGGAGATGGACAGACACTGCGCTGGAAGTATCTGGATCCTGAGGTGCCGCTGGCGGATATCAAAGCCAACCCGGCTACTCCGGACGGTGCTACTTTCGGAAACGATGAAGTCCTGCAGTGGAAGGAAGATTCCTATACGCTTGACGGGGACAAGACAGACGTGATATGGGACTATTTCTACGAAGCCTACCGGAACCATAAGCCCTATCCCATCACCTCCGAGCAGGCAGCGGAAGTAGTACGGGTACTGGAAGAAGCCAAAATCGGCACGGAATTTGCAGACTGAGGAGGGTATCCTATGTCACAAAGCAGACCTACCTATATTTTTCTGGGTTCATCCGTAACCTACGGTGCTGACGGACGATCCATGTGCGATTACCTTTCCGGTACAATGGATGCAGAAATTCTCAAATGGGCAGTATCCGGTACCACACTGTCCTCAGCCTATGAAAATTCCTACGTTGCACGGCTGCAGGCTGCGATCGGAAAACAGGAGTATTGTGATCATTTCATCTGTCAGCTTTCCACAAATGATGCCGGGAAAAGCTGCGGTCTCGGTATCATCAGCAACTCTTTCTCAACGGAAGATTTTGATACGGCTACCATCATCGGTGCCATGGAATTCATCATTGCCTCTGCCAGAGCAAAATGGAATTGTCCTGTTTCCTTCTATACAGGCACATATTTTGAAAACCAACGGTATGCGGATATGGTTGCCGCCCTTCTTAAGCTGGCGGAAAAGTGGCGCATCGGCGTGATTGATCTGTACAACGACGCAGAAATGCGTGCTGTTGATGCCGGATCATACAAACGCTGGATGCTGGATCCGGTTCATCCCACATGGGACGGTTATGTGGAATGGTGGGGCCCGCGCTTCCGGGAATATCTCGAAACCCATACGAAATGAGAACAGAAAGAGAGTCTATACACTTATGAAAATCGGCGCACAATTGTATACGGTCAGAGATGCCTGCCAGACCCTGGAGGGATTTGCAGAGACCCTTGCCAGAGTGGCGGACATGGGGTTTTCCACCGTACAGATTTCCGGTACCTGCGATTACGAAGGAAGCTGGCTGGCAGAACAACTGAAAAAGAACGGCCTCCGGTGTGATCTGACCCATATCGAGCTGCCGGAGATTACGGACACCACCGATGCACTGGTGGAAAAACACAACCGCTTCGGCTGTCCCTGTATCGGGATCGGCTATATGCCCCACGAATTCCGTGGTTCTGCAGCATCCGTGACCCGGTTCTGCGACACTGTTGCTCCTGCAGCGGCAAGAATCCGGGAACTGGGCAGCATGCTCATGTACCACAATCACGCTTTTGAATATGAAAAGACACCCGACGGACGCACCTATATGGAAATGCTGTCCGACCGTTTTACCCCGGCGGAACTGGGATTCACACTGGACACCTACTGGGTTCAGTACGGCGGATTTGATCCGGCAGAGGAAATCCGCAGACTGTCCGGCAGAATCCCCTGCGTACACTTCAAGGACATGGAAATCCTCCCGGACGGGGAGAAGCGGTACTGTCCCGTCGGTGCAGGCGTACTGGACTTTGACGGAATTCTATCCGCACTGGAAGGAACCGGATGCCGGGTGGCCTTTATTGAGCAGGACGAATGCTTCGGTGCGGATCCCTTCGATTGTCTGAAACAGAGTCTTGCTTATCTGAAATCTCTCGGGTTGAACTGACCTGTAGGCTGCGCAAAGAAAGGAGACTGCGATGATTTATCCCAAAACACCCAGGATACGCCGGCATGGTACTATAAAATGCGGTACTGTGGAAAGCACACCCATTGTTTTTCACGACCGGCTGTATCGTTTTGAATATTGCCGCCCTTCTTCCTGCTCGTTTCTGAACTCCAAAAATCCGGAGAACCCGGATCCCTTTTCCAAATTTTTCTTCGTGGATCTGGAAAACGGACAACGCACAAAGCCGTTTGCCGAAAACCATCATCTGGGCAGTGCTTTTGCAGATGGGGATGTGATGTACGCTTTCGGTGTGGCGGAGGAATGGGGAAGGGATACCCTGCGTTTTTTCCGTTCCACAGATCTGGAAAACTGGGAATGCTGCAGTGTCCTGACCCTGCCCGGATGGAAAATTTTCAATACCGGTGTCTGTAAGATGAACGGAACATATACCCTTCTGATGGAGATTTCCGGTCCGGTGGAGGAAGCCGGTGTCCATCCCTTTACGTTCCGCTTCGCCACCTCCCCTGATATGATCCACTGGACACTGACGCCTCGGGAATGCGTCTTCCAGAAGGACAGATATGCCGGCGGGCCCGCCATCTACAGCATCGGCGACGGATACTATTATGTTCTGTATCTGGAAGCGCTCCCGGAAAGCCGGTACGCCAACTGTATTGCCCGTTCCCGGGATCTGGTTCACTGGGAATACAGCCCCATAAACCCGGTTCTGATGTACAATGAAGAAGAAGACAAGCAGATCGCCAATCCCTATCTGACTGAAGAACACCAGCGCATGATAGCGGAGGCACAGGATATCAACAACAGCGATATGGAAATCTGTCAGTTCCACGGCCGTACCATCATCTATTACAGTTGGGGCAACCAGAGGGGAAATGAATTTCTGGCAGAAGCCTCCTATGAAGGACCCATGGACAGATTTCTGAAAAGCTGGTTTGAACCGGGATTATAAACGCCCTAATTCCTGGAATATGTATTGCGAACCACTGATTTCAGGTTGTTTTTTGCTCCCAAAAACATTAAATCCAAGTCTTTTCAAGCAAAGGATCAAGTTATCCGGCGTTTCCTAAAAAACTTAATAATACATGAGAGGAGTACCCCTATGAAATCGACCAAATGTTATCTGGCAATGCTGCTCTGTGTGAGTATGCTGGCATCCCTTGCTTCCTGCGGTTCCAAAGAAACACCGGAAGATACAGCTGTTTCTGCTGATACTGCAGTGGAAACCGCCGTTGAAAGTGAAACCACTGAGGAAGAATCCCGACTGGCCATTCCCGATGATCTGCCCGAAAAGACCTTCGGCGGCGATGATTTTATCATCATGGGCTGTTATCCCTGGTCACAGAACCTGATTGTGCCGGATGAACAGAACGGTGAATCCGTAAACGATGCGCTTTATAACCGGAATCAGCAGATCGGCGAACGGTTTGAAGTGAAAATCCAGTATTCCACAGGCGGTCTTGCCCATCATGATGATGCGGCAGCCAATGTGGAAAAAATGATTATGGCCGGCGATGGCGATGCTTTTGATCTGCTGATGTTCCATGTGGTTGCCAACAGCGGCAATGCCGTAAAAGGACTGTACCTGAACTGGTACGACATTCCCCACATCAATTTTGAGAAACCCTGGTGGTCGGCCTCCACCACAGAAGACCTGACCATCAACAACCGCTGTTTCCTGGCCATCGGTGATGTTTCTCTGGATGCTCTGGCACAGACCTATGCGATCCTCTATGACAAAACAGCACTGGAAACCTATTCGGAAGAAAATCTGTATAATGTAGTAACAGAAGGACGATGGACACTGGACTATCTCGGTGGGCTCAGCGAAAGAGTATACAAGGACGTCAACGGCAACGGGGAAGCAGACAAGGAAGACTATTACGGTTATGCTTCCGACCAGCTGTCCAATCTCGGTGCCTACTTCTGGGCTACCGGCAACAAGATTTTTACGAAAAACGCCTCCGGAGAGCTGGAATTCACCTATTATTCCGAAAATCTGGTCAATGCCTTTAATTCCTGCCAGAAGCTGTTTGGTGGCATCGGTGTGGATATCACCTATTCCCCGGACCAGCATCTTAATGCGTTTATGAATTCCCAGGTTCTGTCTGTTGCCGGCTGCCTGAAAAATCTCCGCAACGAACTGTCTGAGTATGAAAATGAAATCGGTGTAGTTCCCATGCCGAAGCTGACCGATGCTCAGGAAAGCTATTACACCATGGCAGACGGCTCTCATGAAGCCATGGCCATCGGTAAATCTGCCGCAGATCCGGAATATATAGGCATCATCACGGAAGCTCTGTGTGCGGAATCCTTCAAAACCGTCATTCCGGCATTCTATGACGAATGTCTCAAGTCCCGGTATGCCTCCTCTCCTGAAGACGCGGAAATGATCGAGCTTTGTGTGGACAGCTGTGTATTTGACTGGGGCTATGCGTATGACAACTGGAAAGGGATTGCGTTCCTCTTCGGTGCCAACGTGAACAAGTCCGGCAAGGATATCACCGCCATCTACGAAGCCAAGAAAGAATCTGCTCAGAAATACTATATGGAACAGGTAATGCCCATCTTTACAGAATAAGGTGACCGTTATGACAGAAAATAACCGCTTCAAACAAACCTATTGCAATCCGCTCCCCATCCCCCACTGTCCCCGGGGAGTGGATTTTCCCGGATGTATGGATTTCACTGGGGAACCGCCGGAAGATTACCGATCCATCTCCGATCCAAGTGTACTGTATTATGAAGGGAAATGGTATCTCTACCCCAGCTACGGTATTGTATATGTCTCCGAGGATTTCATTCACTGGGAGTATGTCCCCACTACACCGGATACGGTAGGATACAGTCCTGCCATTGTCCACAGAAACGGCATCTTTTATCTGATGGGCCATTCCAGTCCTGTTGTGTACAGCAGCAGCTCCCCTACAGGTCCTTTTACTCCCATCGGAAATCTGACAGACCGGAACGGAACGGAGTTTTCTGTGGCAGATCCCGCGCTTTTCTGTGATGACGACGGCGAAATGTACCTGTACTGGTTCGGCATCGTTGAAGAAAACGGGGAACAGATCACCCGTACACTGGGAGCGCGTCTGGACAGAGATAAGCCGAATCTGCTGGCAACGGAGCCTGTGGAAATCAACCGTTTCCATCCCGAACACACCTGGGAATGCACCGGTCAGCGGAATCAGAACGCCCGGTATGGCTGGATCGAAGGACAATGGCTGATCAAAAAGAATGGTCGGTATTATCTGATCTATTCCGGCAGCGGTACCCAGTACGCCAGTTATGCTATGGGGGTGTACTACTCTGACAAAGGTCCGCTGGAAGGGTTTATCTATCAGCCGAACAATCCGCTTACCTCCTCAGGCAGAGGACTGGTTTCCGGCGGCGGCCACGGATGCGTAGTGGAAGGCCCGGGGGATTCCCTGTGGGCATTCTATACGATTCCTGTCAGCTACAGTCATTGTTTTGAACGGCGTATCGGTATGGATCCGGTGTATCTGGATGAAAACGGATTCATGTACTGCCAAAAAGTGACGGATACACCGCAGTTTGGTCCCGGTACCCCTCAGACACTGGCCGGAGAACCGGATACCGGTCTTCTGCCGCTGACATTCGCAGAACGTGCCTGTCACCGCGGGTCCAGCTGGACAGAAGGTCATAAGCCTCTGTATGCACTTGACGAAAGTATGCTTACCTGGTGGCAGCCGGCGCCGGAGGACAAGGAGCCCTCTTTACTGATTTTCTTTGAATATGCGATATTTACCGTGGAAGCTATGCGGATCATCTGGCGTGAGGTAGGACTGGATTATGAAAATGGGGTCCTGCCTGCTCCGTTCCGTTATAAACTGGAAGGTTCGCTGTATCCGGATCGGGATTTCTTCCTGCTGCTGGATGAAACTGAAAATTCCATCGAAGAAAATATTGCCTATCGAACCTTCCCACCGCGGAATGTACGGTATCTGCGATTTACCATCACCGGATGGGGGGAAGGGCTGCAGCCGGGTGTGATCTCCTTCACGGCTTTCGGCAGACACAGTTATCTGACCCGCGGTGAAACAGGTGTGTGAAAGGAACGCTTATAATGGAAGAGAAAAAAACATGGCTTGGAAAATGGATCATGCCGCCGGATTTCGCCGGAATCATTCCTACTCCACCGGATAAGAACGACAGTCCGGTGGAATTCCAGAACCGGCACTTCTGGTTTACCGCAGTTTTTACTTGTGATGATCCTTCAGCCGACTGGCAGATACGGATTACAGGAGACGATTATTACGTTCTGTACATCAATGACAAACTGATCTGTCAGGGGCCTGCCTCCAGCTATCTGTTCCGGTACACATGGAATCAGGTACGTCTTACCGGTTTGATCCAAGGCGAAAACCGTATCTGTGTCCATGTGTATTATCAGGGACTGTATAACTGGGTATGGGAAAGTGCAGATATGCGCTGCGCTCTCATTGTGGATATTTCCAAAGACGGAAAGAGCGTTTTCGGAACAGATGATACATGGCTTTGTGCTTCGGATTTCCGGTATCAGGGGCTGGAACACATCGGATACCGCACGCAGTTTCTGGAAAGCTATGACTGCCGGATTCCTCTGACACCATATACTCCGGCCATCCTGCTCACGGAACCTGTATACGAACTGGATAAAGAACCTGCCGTGCCCATTTGCTGTGAAAACAAAAAGCCGGTCAAGGAATGGATATTACCGCCAGACGCCGAAAAACGACCTTACGGTGGAATATTATATGATTTCGGTTCGGAAATTGCGGCACATATCTGTCTGACACTGACCGGCCATGCCGGTGACAGAATCAGACTGTTGGCCGGAGAAGAATTGCTGACGGATGTCGATCCGTTTGCGGCTGCTGCCTCGGATGGCGTGCGGTATAATATGCGATGCACCTGCCGTTATGAGGAAACGATTACCCTGGCGGAAGGGATTAGCCGGATCCGGCAGTATGATTACAAAGGCTTCCGATATGTGGAAATCCAGCCGACAGAAGGTACACCGACATGGGAACTTTCCGCCGATGTCAGGACAAACTACTATAATCTGCAGCCAAAGCTCCGGTTGGAAACCGATAACAAACGGCTTGCGGATATATTCCGGATCTGTGCGGAAAGCATTCATGTAGGGGTACAGGAAGTCTTTATGGACTGTCCCCAGAGAGAAAAAGGACAATATGCCGGGGATCTGACTATTTCCTCTCATACCCAGCTCTGGCTCAGTCAGGATATCACCATGCTGAAACGGGCGATCATCTCTTCGCTGGATTCATCCCGGTATTTTCCGGGACTGCGTGGTGTAGCTCCCGGGGCGGCGGAAAACAGCATCGCCGATTATTCTCTGCAGCTGCCGATTCTTCTCAAACGGTATTACGATTTTACAAAAGATGCACAGTTCCTGAAAGATGTGATGCCGGTTGTGGACAGAATGATTGCCTATTTCAAAACCTTCATGAATGAAGAGGGACTTCTGGATACGGTAAACACCATGTGGAATCTGGTAGATTGGCCGGAAAACCTCCGGGACGATTATGATTTCATACTGGAACCGAAGCCGGAACCGGGGCCGCACTGTGTACTGAACGCATTCTGGGCAGGCTGCCTTGCCGGGTATGAAGAACTGTGCAGCATCATCGGTCATCCGTATGAAAAGCTGGCAGATGAGGTCAGAAATGCTTTCAACAGAGCTTTCTTTGATCCGGAAACCGGGCGTTACCATGACAGTACCAAAACAACACATTCTGCCTGCCAGTCCAACTGCCTGCCGTTGTATTACAATCTCTGTCCGCCTGAACACAGAGAAAGACTTGCCGGAATCGTTGCAGAAACCGGGATACGGTGCGGTGTGTATATGTCCTATTTCCTGCTTTACGGTCTGTGCCGTGCCGGTCATTATGAAGATGCCTGGAAACTGATGATGGCAGACACCACGTGGCATAATATGGTTATGGAAGGGGCAACCACTTGTATGGAAGCATGGGGAAAGGAGCAGAAAGACAATACCTCCTTCTGTCATCCGTGGGCAAGCGCACCCGTACCGCTGATCATTGAGGAGTTTCTGGGATACAGGCTGGATGGCAGCCGCACAGAACCGCATCTGCCGGATGGCGTTTCTGCCGAAATCCGTTGGATGTGATCTCATGCACTCTATTGATTTACGCAACCTATAGACGGAAACATAAAAAGCACTGTTCGGAGAACTGAAATGTATTCTCTGAATAGTGCTTTTTGTGTTTGGGTGTGAATTCAAAACGTATGCATGCCATTCTGTGCGAACCATTCCGTTCCTGCTTTTTATGAATTGCTTTTTATGAATAAAGAAGAACAGATAACACTGTGTGCGGAAAGCTATTCATGTGTTATCAGGTTATATTGTCAATTGTCTGCAGATGATATCAGCGATATACCAGATCCTTTTCATGCGGGGAAGGATATCATAATCACAGCAAAGCAGCGGCTGATTTTCGGGGTGAGCAGAAAAAGGTGCGAAAGACTTTCAAATGTCTCTCACCCCTTTTTTATGTTTCTGACAGCGTAATGCTGCAATCAGTTTATTTCCACCCAGGTACCTTTTTCTGCGGAATCCATAATGGCATCCAGCATTTTCTGCATCTTTACACCATCCGCCAGTGTGGGCAGATAAGGATCCTTTATTCCCCGGAGCAGATTGATGAAGGACTGCTGCTGACCGGCATGGTATTCTTCCGGCACAGTCAGGATTTCCATGGTGTTTTCATCGGTGCCGGGTCTGTGGAATTCCAGTTTGTGGCTTTCGTTCAGATCAAACCGGAGTGCTCCTTTTTCACCGTAGATATCCACCGTGATATGGTTCCGGTTGCCGTATGCTGCGCGGGTGATGGAGAAGGTAGCCGATGCGCCGGAATCAAAACGGGCCAGAAAATGGCACCAGTCGTCCGTTGTCACAGGCGCTATTTCTTCGCTGTCTTCTCTCTTGCGGAAGGGTACTGCCACACCGGTCTGGGCAAAAAGTCCGGTCAGATCCCCCGCCAGGAATGTGGTCAGATCCAGAATGTGTACCCCCAGATCCCCTGATACACCATACCGGGCAATCTCTTTGTCAAACCGCCAGTCCAGTCTGCGGCCGGGCATATATGCACTGGATTTCAGATAATTGGCATAGATATTGATGACTCTGCCGATTTCCCCCCGTTCCACAATGGATCTGGCATACCGTACCGCCGGCATGAAACGATAAGAGAAGCAAATCATAGCAGGGATTCCCTTGGCCTCTGTTATATGCTGCAGCTCCAGAGTCTCTTCGTAATTGATCCCCAGTGGTTTTTCCACACAGTATGGCTTACCTGCTTCCACAGCCGCCATAGCCATGGGTACGTGCAGATTGTTGGGCGTGCAGATGTCCACAGCATCTACGGATTCCAGTGTCACCAGATCATGCCAGTCGGAGAAACGCCGTTCTTCCGGGACACCGTATCTGTCTCCCGCCGCCTTCAGTCTGTCAGGACGAATGTCACACAGGGCATGGATCACGCCGCCTTCCGCTTTTTCAATCTGTGGCAGATGGTTACCGGAGATACCTCCGCATCCGATCAGTCCGATTCGTATATCTTTCATTGTTACCTCTCTTTTTTATCCTTGGATTACAGACGGTAATTCACCGTAACGATAGTCCTTATACTGCAGTGTGTATACATAGGGCATCGTTGGAAGTGACGATATCCACCGCATCCACAAGACCGAAGGCAAACAGTTCTTTATGGCCGGAAAAACACCGATCCGAAGACAGGACGGGCTGTACAGCAGTTTTCTCCGGGACTGTGGAACTGATATATGCAATGGCAGTAATTTCGCAGCCGGGACAGTTAAGACAGCCAGGGATACGCACCCCGTTCATAATACCGCCTGTGTCAATCAGTCCGAGTCAGATTTTTCATGCAGGTTTCCCCCTTTCCGGTATTCCGGCATATTGTAAATCGATCAGCACATGATTTATGGATACAATCCATAAATATATTTTTATTATATCAGAATTCCGGTGGGAATACAATAGATGATACGATCGAAATCGTTTTTTTTCGCTCAGCCTTCCAGCTTGGCGTATTCATTGATGGTCGCTGCTACAGCGGTGTCGGATTTTTTCTGGATCGATTCAGCCAGAGAAGCCAGTCCTTCCGCACCATTTTTCTGTACATGAGGCAGATACGCAGGCCATACTCCCCATGTCTGGTACAGAATCGAATATTCAAAGGTACGGTTGTTCACCAGTATATCCAGCATCTCGGTAGTGTCCTCATCCCGTGCAATCTTACCCTTCAAGGTGGTATTATAATATGCATCGATCAGGTGCAGATCGGAATACAGTGCCAGTGCTTCTGTGATTACACCAATACGGTCTGTATCTGCAGCAGTTACCGGAATAGACATACAATGGGAAGTGGATTCAACGGTACAGGTGTAGAATTCCTGCTGTTCGTCCATCATAGGCAGGGGGAGCACCCCGAAATCCCCTTCCATCTTTTCCCGCATACCGCTCAGATCACCAATAAACATGATCTTGAACAGCACTTCATCGTTGTGGAAGGAATCATTCCCCCATGCATCATCATTTACAATAACAGTAGTCTGTTTATCCGTCAGAATAGTGCTGATCTTTTCTGTGAGATTGATCACCTTTTCAGAAGCCAGATTCATCAGGAAGGTATCTTCGCCGTTCTGTTCTTCCCGAATCACCAACTGACCGTCCGCACCGTTCAGCATGAACATATATGTCCCTACTCCAGTGGTCAGTCCGAATGTATCCCCTGCATCCCGTGTTCCGTTACCATTGGCATCCGAAGAAACGGTTTTCATCATGTCCCACATAACATCCAGTGTCCATTTGTTTTCCCGTACCAGTTCGTAAGGGTTGTCCAGCGCATTGTCATTCACCTGTTTTTGGGAGAAGAACATGGCAGAACAGCCTTCTATTGTGTGGATGTTGATATCGTTGCAGGCAAAGAACAGTTTCCCATTTATGGACAGTGCATCCACAGAGTTTATGTCCCAACCCTGTCCGGACATATCCATGGTAGTAATCTCATTCAGATTCCGCAGCTGGCCGGATTGGGCAGGCGTTAGAGTTCGATTCAGCAGTTCCCACATGACAGCATATTCATCGCTGCCTGCCGCTACAGCCTTCTGAAGAGTACCTGCAGCGCTATCGGTATTTTCGCTGGTAACAGCAACATTATATCTGGTTTCCACAAACAGATTCCGTTCATAAACAGTATCGTTGACGATTTCTCCGGTGGATTCTTCACTGTCCAGAGAAATCATCCACCAGGATGCGGAAGTATCCCCCAGCATTTTGTATTTCGCACCGGCATAGTCGGCTTCCGGCAAAGTATCCAGCGGATTAATGGTTTCTGTTTCAGTCTGTACGGGATCTGTATCAGCGGCCGGTTGGGTTTCCGATGTCTGTGTGTTGCCGCAGGATGCCAGCAGCAGAGCAAACAGAAGAAGTAGAGTTGTCATTCTTTTCATATAAGTAACTTCCTTTCTTTTAATACAGTGCAATGTCCCGCAGTGCCCAGTTTTCAGCACCTTCGGTCACGCAGAATGTGATATTTTTATACTCGTTTTCTCCAAGCGGCACGATCCGTTTGTGCCCTACGCACTGACTGGCATAGATTTCCTCTCCGTCTGCCAGTACCCGGAAGCCCCGGATCCGCTGACCATCCCGGATGTCCTCCCGGATTACCAGATAGGCGGCGTTCTTTCCCTCAGGTACGGTCAGGGTAAAACATCCATCATCTCCGTGTGCATCATCGGAAATGGTCAGGGGTGTGCCGAAGGTTTCCCGGATCTTCCTGCCGAATGCCCGGAACTGTTCTTCGTCCTGAAAATCTCCGTCCACACTGATGGACATCCCCAGCAGCAGGTTGGAGTTCCGGCCCACAGAGCGGATATAGCAGTCCAGCAGTTCATCTGTGGAGTACACCAGATGCTCCTGTCCTTCCTTCCAGCCCCAGCCGCCGCCGTCTGCCGCATGGGTACGGTTGGGCATATCGGTTTCTGCCGGCCAGTAGTATTTCCCGTCCGGGTCGCCCACACCTGCCTGTTCATCCGGTACCGTACCATCGTAGCGTGCTTCTCCCGCATTGGTAGTGGCCCAGCAGTTTTCGGGAGCCAGGCCGTCTTCATTGCCCACCCAGCGCAGGTTGTGGGGATGGTCTTTCGGCCCCTGGAATGCAATGGCGTCCGGCTGGTATTTTTTCAGCAGTGCCGCCAGATCAGGGCCGCCCAATTCCACCGGCAGGCATCCGCCGTCAAACCAGATCTCAAACAGCTCTCCATACTGGGACCAAAGCTCTGTCAGCTGTCCTACCACATGGCGCACGTATTCCTGATACATCTCGCCCTTGTAGTCGTACTGCAGCTGATTGTTGATCTTGTAATACTTGTTGCAGGTGGGATGGTAGTACACCCCTGGTTTCAGACCGTATTTTTTGCAGGCATCCAGAAATTCCCGGAAGATATCACCCTTTCCGTCCTTCCAGGCCATCTGCCCGCAGCCGTACTGATTTTCCTTTGTGTTCCACAGGGCAAATCCGGAACCGTGCTTTGCCACCAATATGGCATATTTTGCACCCATCTCCCAGGCAGACCGTACCCACTGTTCGGGATCCAGCTTCGGTGGGTTCAGCTTTGCGGCAGGTACTCTTTCTTCCATATTTTCAGATGTAATATTGAAATATGGTTCATAGGATTCCATCAGATAATGGATCAATACTCCTAATTCCAGCTCCTGCCATTCCAGCTGTTTTTTTGTTGGTTTGGCAATGTACATCTGCTCATCCTCCTTTTTTCTTGACATTATTTCACAAGAATGGTATACTTATATTATATTATGGATTCCAATCACTGTAAATGGATTTTATTTCACCCCAACATGGAATAAATTCCACCACTTTCTTCAAGGAGTAAAAAACATGGAGGGCTGGCAGCAAACCTGTAGTACCGTTTCCGAGCATTTCGGATGTCATGTAGCAAGTGCCGGATATACTGACTCTGCCCAATTCAACGACATCTGCACCCGATACCGGCACGACTACCAGATTATCTATCTCCACAGAGGCAGCGGACAAGTCCGACTGAACGGAACGTGGCACACAATTAAGGATAATACACTGCTGTTCTATCGTCCTATGGATTATCAGGAATACAGCTTTCCTCAGGAAGCCGGCAGAGAACTGTACTGGTTGTATTTTGACAGTATTTCTGAGGCAGAGATATGGGAAAAGTTTCACATTCCCTCCCGTACATTGTTTGAGATGGTTGATAATACAGATTTTCTGTATGTGTTCCGAAGGATTCTGGAGGAACTTGGCGCCAGTCATCCATGTAAAGCTCTGATGCTTTCCCTGTATACCGGACAGCTGCTTCTGCTGTTATCACGGTATGCAATGCCCATTTCATTATCTGTTAATCAAAATACAATCAATCATCTTGATGCAGTACAGGAAATACAACATGATATTGAAACCAATTATATGTCGTTTGTAAAAGTAAACGAATATGCTTTACGATGCGGGCTTTCCACGACACAGTTCATCAAACTCTTTCAACGACTGACAGATATGACCCCAATAGCCTATCGGCAAAAAATCCGTCTGGAAAAAGCAGAACGATTGCTTGTCAATACCGATATGTCTATCAGGGAAATCGCTGTCGCCACCGGTTTTCAGGATGGTCTGTATTTTTCCAGAGTTTTCAGTAAAAAGTATAACATTTCTCCCAGTGTGTATCGAAAAAAGAATCGTTCCTGACAGAGCAGGTTGCGGTACAGAAAAGAAGGACTGAATGCATAATTCACCGTTTCAAGAATCACCGGTTGTTCCAGAATGCAGACCTCGTATTTTTCTGTCAGGAAACGCATACCACAGTAAGAAATTCTATGAACATATGCTGCAACGTGGGGGAATGTTGAATCATTGTGTAAAAAGAAAAGGGACTGTCGCAAATATCCTATGAAAACAGTCCAAGTAAAAAAGCACACAAATCTAAGGGTGGAGCAAATCCATCCTTTTTGTGTACCAACAAAGCGTATTTTTTACCCAATCAAGCTACATCCACATCAAACAAAGCCACGCCAAAACGCCCGGTTTCCAGTCTATTGCAAAGTTTACGGATATTGTACGCAAATGCCAGGAGGAAAAACTGTGTCTCCGTCTTCCGTT
>SVSN01000070.1 GCA_015064285.1 Oscillospiraceae bacterium
TCCAGTAACCGTTTTCGTACCGGTTTTCCCAGCTGTAGCCGCCGGCGGCGATGGTCTTGTATGTATCGTCCAGCAGGACTGCCTTGATCCGGGTAGAGCCCAGCTCGATACCCAGCCAGGTTCTGCCTGCTTCAATTATTTCTCTGCTCATCTTGGCACCTCTTATTTCTTCAGCTGACTCATAAGATCCAGCATTTCCAGTTCTCTTTCCAATGTGTGCAGTTCGGTTCTGCTGTCGATGACCACCAGTTCGGTATCCGTCATTTTTGCATACAGACGGATGTCATCTACGGTCAGCGCGGTAGAAACAACTGCGTGATGCGCGCCGCCGGCATAAATCCACGCAGCGGCTCCCGTGGCAAAATCGGGTTTGAGTTTCCACATCAGACGGGCAGTGGGCAGATTCGGCATGGGGGCGCAGGGTCTGATCAGTTCGATTTCCGCACAGATCAGACGGAATCTGTTCCCCATATCTACCAGAGAAACAGCGATCCCTTCTCCGGCAATCCCATCGAACACCAGGCGTGCCGGATCTTCCTTACCGCCGATCCCCAGAGGATGCACTTCGATCTTCGGCTTCCCCGCAGCAAACACCGGCGGCACCTCCAGCATGTGCGCAGCCAGTTCCACTTCACTGCCTTCGGTCAGATCATAGGTATAGTCTTCGGTAAAGCCGGTGGCACCTTCTCTGCCCTTCGCCATCTGCACAAGAACAGCATTCAGGGCGGAAGTTTTGTAGTCGCCTTCCGGGCCGAAACCGATCCCCTTTGCCATAAGATTCTGCACTGCCAGCCCGGGCAGCTGTTTCAGTCCGTGAAGATCCTGGAACGTGTCGGTGAATGCAGCGATCTTTTCCCGGGTGATAAACGCTTCCAGAGCAATTTCGTACTTTGCCTGTTCCCTGACTGCGGCAATATTGTCCGTTGCCATTTCGTATTTTCCGGCATACTCCTGCATTTTTTTGTCAATCTGTGCTTCGGTTACGGTATCGATGCAGCTGCACAGGTCACCGATGCCGTAATAGTTAACGTTCCAGCCGAAATGGATCTCGCTTTCCACACGATCTCCATCCGTCACGGCCACATCCCGCATGTTGTTTCCGAACATGGCAACACGCATTGTCTTCCCGAAATCCACAGCGGCTGCAGCGGAGGCAAAACGGCGGATCCGGTGAAGCACCGCTTCGTTTTTATAATATCCCACAACCACTTCCCGGCGGATGCCCAGACGGGTACAGATAAACCCGAATTCCCGGTCTCCGTGGGCAGACTGATTCAGATTCATGAAATCCATATCGATGGTGTCATAGGGAAGCTTTTCGTTGTACTGGGTATGCAGATGCAGCATGGGTTTGTCCAGATTCTGCAGTGCACCGATCCACATTTTGGCCGGAGAGAATGTATGCATCCACAGAATCACACCGATACAGTCCGGATCAGTGTTGGCGGTCACGATACATACCCGGGCTTCAGCGGCGGTCTGAACGACAGGAAGCGCTTCTACCTGCACATTTCCCAGCGAATCGTTCAGATAGGCTGCCATCGCAAAGCCGTCTTTTTCAGCCTGCGCAAGAGTTTTGGCTCCGTACAGATCCTGGCTGCCGATGATAAAATACAGTTTTTTCACAGATACTCTCCTTTGTGTATTCTCTCAGATCAGTCTTCCGGAAGCAAAACCTGCCGGTTGGTACCATAGAAAATATCGTTTTTCCCGGAAATCAGGCGGCAGAATTCTTCGAAGCGTTCCCAGTCCCCGTGAATATCAAATTCGTAGGCATGTCCCCAGATATAATAAATCTGCGGTTTATCCGGCTGCAGTGCAATAAATTCCTCGCCCAGTGCAAAAAGTTTATCCCATTCCACGTGATGATACACGGTAGGATGGAAGATATGCAGGTTCTCCTGCAGGTCAAAATTATGGGTAGAAGTTGTGGTGCGGGCATATTTCACACCGGTTTTTGTCCGGATCAGGTCCGCTACATGTTCGTTCATTACGTGCGTCCCCCCGGGATATGCCATCCCCACCACTTCGTATCCGGCAATCTCCGACAGAGCCACACGGTCTTCCTCCACCTGCCGGATCACTTCTTCATCGGGAAGCTGGGACAGAGCCGGGTGTGTCAGTGTATGCACGGCAATTTCATGGCCTTCATAAATCGCCCGTACTTCGCAGGCACGGGGTTTTACATGAGCGACCGTCACATCTTCACGAACCAGAGAACCGGGATTCCCCAGCAGTCCCGAGTTGATGTTGAATGTGCATTTCAGACCGTATTTATCCAGAATTCTGATCAGACGCTGATCCTGTGTTACGCCGTCATCGTAGCTGAATGTAACAGCCTTCATTTTTCCCTGAAACATACTGTTTACCTCGCATGATTTTTTATTTAGATTATACCACCGCTTTTGCGGAATTACAAGACTTTTTGGAATTTCAGACAGATTTCCTTTTGGCTGCCCCACCGGAGCTGTTCTGCCGGAAAAGGAACCGCTTCATTTCTTTCCTTTCCGGATGAGCTTCGCTGTTTTTTTGCGTTCTTCGGTTATTTTCCGCCGCTGAAGTGAATCAATTCTATTGCCTTTTGCAACAAGCAATGTTATAATATAAACAAATCTACATGCTGTTTTATCTGCCTTTTCAGTATTTCCAACAGGAAGGAGCAACTATTTATGGCAATACATATCTATCCGGTCCAGGACAGCGGATTCCGGCATTCCGGATATACCGTCCGCATACAGGGTATGCCGGTCACACCGGATGCTGCCAGAGTTTCCGCTGTACCCTATAACAGGCGCTGGCCCGGTCATCAGCGCACACCGGATCAGACCGAACTGATACAGTTTCTTTCCCTTGCTGCCAACGAACCTGTTTCCTTTGAGATCACGCTGCCGGAACCTTCTGCTTCCGTTACAGTACGTCCCCATTCTCTTGGGATCGAGCCGAAGATTCTGCCGGACAACCGGATTCGTTTTACCGTCTCCTCACCGGCTTATTTCACCGTTGAACCATACGGAAGAAAGAATGCTCTGCATATTTTTATAGACCCCATACAGGCATATGATGCAGCTCCCGGGGATGCTCACACTTTATATTTCGGCCCCGGCGTGCATCATGCGGGACAGATCGAACTGCATTCCGGAGACACATTGTATCTGGCGGAAGGCGCTGTTGTGTATGCCTGTGTCCACAGCATTGATGCGGAAAACATCCGGATCCTCGGCCGGGGAATATTAGACAACAGCCTTAACAAAGAAGTGCTGCTGTATGAGACAAGTGCCGAAAATAACACCAGCGCCGTAGACAACGCCCTAAGGCAGCACACTATCCAACTGGAATACTGTTCTCATGTTTTGATTGACGGGATTACCATCCGGGATTCGCTGGTATACAACATACGCCCCATCGGCTGCCGGGATCTGACCATCCGGCATGTCAAAATCATCGGATGCTGGCGGTTTAACTCCGATGGTATTGACATGCACAACTGCGAGGATGTACTGATCGAGGACTGTTTCCTCCGCACCTTTGATGATGCCATCTGTGTCAAGGGATTTGACTGTTACTATGCCGGGAACGTGGATAAAGCAGTACAGGAAGCTATGTACCGCAACGGACAGGCATATGATGTTTTCCGGAATGTGCAGGTACGCAGATGCGTGATCTGGAATGACTGGGGAAAATGTCTGGAGATCGGTGCGGAAACCCGTGCGGAAGAGATCTCCGACATTTTCTTTACGGACTGCGATATCATCCATACCTGCGGCCCTGTGCTGGACTGCTGCAACGTGGATTATGCCGATGTGCATCATGTAATCTTTCAGAATATCCGTATTGAACTGGATGAAGTGGTGCCGCCGCCAAGATATCAGTATTACGATGATGTGCCGTACGGGGATGTTTCTCCCGGGTATGTGCCCTCTCTGATCCGCAGTGATGTACAGTTCCATCACGAATACTCCGCAGGCGGCACCAGAAGAGGGGTCAACAGGGATCTGTTGTTTTCGGACATCCGTATCACAGGCGATGTTGTGCCTGTCTTCGGTTTTGCCGGATACAGCGATGAAGCATGCTGTAAAGATATAGAAATCCGCAATATATACCGGAACGGCAGACTGCTCACAGATCCTGCGGAATATTCCCTGCACCTCGGAGAGCACTGTTTCCGCATCCGGTATACCTATACACAGGAATAAGGGAAGGCTTTTCTTCGGAAATCATCTCCCGGGTTTTGAGCCATTCGTGACAGGCAGGCATGGCATACAGCCACTGTGAATGAACATACCGAACCGGTCATGCCGGAACCAAACGGTATCGCCGGTTTTTTACAAGCGGCTATTGTCTGTTTGAAAAACGGATCCGGCTGCTTGCCATTACACCATACTTTATAAATTCAGTCACTGTTTCTGCCAAAATTCTGTCAAAAAGTTACATTCCATTCATTTTCCGGACCGGCAAGTATGGTATGATAATAAAAAAAGTGCCGGAGGTGTATGATGAAGATACAAATCGACCTGACGCCGCAGCATGTCATATCGCCCTACCTGTTTATGCAGTTTGCGGAACCGCTGGGAACGGCTGATGCTTCCGTGGATGCCGGCTGGGATTACCTGAATGACTGCTGGCATGAGAAGCTTGTGGATAAAATCCGGGAACTGGGCCCTACCATGATCCGCTGGGGCGGGTGTTTTGCATCCTATTATCGCTGGCGGGAAGCCGTCGGTCCCAGAGATGCCCGGGTACCCATGCTGAATCTTTGCTGGGATGGTGTTTACAGCAATCAGGTGGGGACACACGAAGTGGCTGCGTTATGCCGGATGGTCGGGGCAGAACCGCTGATGGTGGTCAACATGGAATCCGACGGACGGATGCACTGGGCATATCCCAGACCGGGGATGGATCGTCTCGGCACTGCAGAAGAAGCGGCTGCCTGGGTACGGTATGCCAACGATCCGGAGGATCCGCTGCGGCTTTCCCATGGGATAAAAGATCCCTACAACATCCGCTGGTGGCAGATCGGGAATGAAACATCCTATGACAGACGGGGATTTGACTGTGAAACCGCCGCCCGAAAGACGCTGGAATTTGCCGATGCCATGCTGGAGGCAGATCCCGATATTCACCTGCTTGCCTGGGGCGACAGCGGCTGGGCTCCCCGGATGTGTGATGTACTGGGGGACAAAGTGAGTCACATTGCTTTTCACCATCATTTCGGGAAAGGAGACGAGAACTCTCCCCTGTACGGTACGGAATACCGCCGGAATCCGGAACTTACCTGGCAGTATCTCATGACCCATGCCAGGGACACGCTGGAAGCGAAGATTGCGCAGATGCGTGCGGAGGTAACGCCTTACGGGAAACGGCTCGCCATGACGGAGGGACACTACACACTGGCGGGACGGAACCGCTGCGAAGTGCTTTCCTCCTGGGGAGCCGGGGTAGCGTATGCCCGCTGTCTTTCGGTGATCGAACAGGCTTCCGACATACTGGACATTGCCACACTGGCAGATTTCTTCGGGAACCGTTGGCAGGTCAATGCCCTGATGCTGCCCACCCCCATCCGTGACGGGCAGGCATATCTGCAGCCGGTAGGGGAAGTTATGAAGCTGTACCGGCATCACATCGGCACCCATGCGCTGCAGTGTCGGACAAACGACTGTCCCGCCGCGCCTGTGGATGTCAATGCCAGCCTTTCTGCCGACGGAAAGACGGTGTATCTGCATCTGGTAAACACCAGCCGCACCGACAGTTGTGTCCTGGAACCGGAGCTTGTCGGACATTCTGCCGGGCGCATCACTGCTTATGAAATTGCGCACGATATGACGGAAGAAATCACCCCCATGACCCCTGCCCTGTTCCGGCCTACGATAGTTTCGTGCAGCCGGAACACCTATACACTGCCGCCTGCCGGGGTTACGGCGCTGGAAATCACACTGTAACAGATTCGGATGCAATGAGGTACATATGGAAACAAGATATGGCTGGGATGCGTTTTACGCTATAGGATACACAAAAGAAGAAATGACGTACTGGGAGTCCTGCGGTCTGGCGGACGGGATTCTGGAAGCAGCCTCTTCGGAATCGTTTTATACCGCTGCCAATGCTGCCGTTCTGCTGCCCTATTTTGACAGGGAAACGGTTTTCCGCTTTCTGACAGCGTATCTGTCTGCTTTTTTACTCACAGAAAAAACTTTCCGGGAAAGACTGCAGCAGATCATCGAAAAAGCAGGATCCGGCTGGGAGGATATTCTGCTGGATGAATACTGGGACGATGCTGCACATCCCATACTCTCCTGCATGGGATATCTTGCAGAACAGGACTGGGAGGATGCCCTCCGGCACTGGACAATATAGAAAGGACGGTATTTTATGTATTACAGGGAAATCGAACGGGATGCCTACAGAGTGTGCTTTGAAGAACCGGAAGTGTATGTGGACAACCGGCAGAGAGGCCGTAGCGGTCACATGACCCACGCCATGGTGGAATTCGCCCCCGGCAAAATCATTGATTTCAATGCCAACTGTTCTGCCAACCGGTGCTGCGGCCATTCTGTGTACGGTTGGGTGGAGTACCGGATCGGCGACAGTACTGCCAGCCGGTTTTCCCAGGTATATGATTTTCCCTATTCCAGGGAAAGTTTTCTGGACGGGCTCTGGACCATTTCCGTGGTGAGTTTTGCAATCGGCTATTTTCCTGAATATGAAAAGAAGCGGTGATCAGAGTCTGCCGCTTCTTTTTGTTCTGTATCTCTCGCAATACAGGTCGTATTCTGTTTTCGCCGTTTATCCGTTTTTACGGCTGCGGATCACGAAACGGAATTTTGCATCCTCCGCAAACCACATGGGAAAATTGGTGTTCCAGATATTGTTATACAGATTAAAATACAGCTCCTGTGTCTCACGGGGATTTTTCCACTGCAGCAGATTCCGCCCATAGGGTGCTGCAAGGGGGGCATCCAGTGTCTCGATTTCCCAGTCATCGTTTCTCACAGCCCATACGGCATGGAGATTCCCGGCATCCAGACAGGTTTCGGGACGGATCCAGGTATCCAGTTTCCGCAGTTCCATATGATCCGTGATCTGCGGCAGACGCAGCCAGAAGGCTTCCGGCAGACGGTTTGGTCTTTTTCCGAACCACCGCAGTTCCGTATATGTTTCCGATTCCAGCAGATACAGTTCCGGCAATCCGGCAAATGTACGGATCTCTTCCTCGAATGCCAGTCTGAACACTGTCGTTTCCCCGTCACGCCATGCCCCGGTCACATGCGGCGTATAGATACCGCCTTTGTACTCCGGCAGTCCGATTTTCAGAAAATCCCACTGTGACCAGTAGCAGTCCAGACGGAGATATTTCTCTCTGTATCTCTCATAATCTTCACGGTCGAAAAGCTGGTAGGAAATCCCGGCCCTGGGCAGCTCTTCCGCCGGTGTCATGGAGCTTGTATCCGGAAACGGTACATTCATATCTCCGGCAATATCCACGCCCAGCTGTTCTGCCGCTTTGTACACATACGACCGCTGTTCCTGCCATGATTTTTCGATCTTTTCCTTTTCGGTACAGGCTTCAATCTCTGCGGGAAGCCAGTCTTTTTCGTTATGGAAATGGGTTTTCAGATCCATCCCCCAGGTGTGTTCGGGAACCGGCAGCAATGTATCGCACAGTTCCGGACCGCAAAGATCTTTCCCGCTGCGCAGAATGGCACGGAATCCTCTGGTTTTGGTAGGATCTGTTCCCACACCGTGGATCCAGCTGTCACCGATTTCTCCTTCGATGACCGGGAGATCCGCGCCGCGCAGTGCCATTGCCGCATCATCCAGTGCAGCCGCACGGATCACGGCTTCCGGATACTTTTCCTGCAGGGACCGGTAAATGGATACAAGCTGTTCGCCGCCCTGGGGACCGTGGTTATCTCCGGTAAACCCGAATACCAGCGCTGTTTCGCCAAACTCACAGATCTCTCCGTAATCCCGGCTGTACATGACAATGACGCTTGCATCCCCACACTTCCAGCGGAAAATTTCCGGCACCTCCGGAACAGGCGTGGCGGGATTGACACCGATGTGCAGCAGTTCCACACCATGGGCCGCCAGAATCGGTACAATGCCCACGGTATGCCCGGGCACATCCGTCATTTTGGCAGCTATGGTTTTCCTGCCGAAACGGGCATCCAATTCTCCGGCCACGGACAGCCCCGCCGCAAACAGATCGCTGTTCATGTATTCGCTGTGTGTGGTAAAGGGGAGTGCATGCCAGGCAATCAGACCATCACGAATGGCAGATGCCAGTGTGCCGTCGTCTTCCCGCAGCGCTTCGGCAATCAGCCAGGAGCCTGTTGTCCAGACAAAACGGTGGTCGGTATGTTCATTTTCACGTGCCACGCGGATGGCGGCAGGAATATATTCCCGGATATATTTTTCTTTCACATCTGCTGCATACGCTGTGAAACCGATATCCAGATGGGTCTTGAAAACAAGAAGCACTTCTCTGATCATATTCGTCTGCTCCTTCCGGTGCTGTCTTACGACAAAGTCCCTGTTATTCTCTTGCCAGCTTGTATATCAGATCGTATGCAAAGCGCAGATCCTCCATGGAACAATGACTCTGTACAAAATGGGTGGTGCAGCAAACCCAGCGCTTCCCTTTCAGCAGCCCGAACACACGGCGGATCTCCGCTTCCAGCTGATCACGGGGCAGGATTCCAAGAGCTGTCTGGATACATATACCGCCCAGAATCGCAAATGTATTCTGATATTTTTCCAGATACAGATCGTAATCCATACCGGCGCTTTCCTGCCAGGGATGCACCAGATCCAGCCCCAGCTGTGCTATACCGTCCGTTACTTTGCGGATACATCCGTCGGAGTGGAGACTGACAAACACACCCTTGCTGTGCACAAAATCCACTACTTTCTTCATGTTGGGATAAATGATCTCCCACCACAGTTTGGGATTGAACATAAGATCCGCCTGGGCGCCCCAGTCATCGGAGATATGGATCATATCCGCTCCTGCTTCGATGCAGTGTTCTGCAAAACGTATGGTCCATTCTGCCTGACGGGCATAGATCTGCCCCAGTTCTTCCGGATACATGGCCAGATACAGAAGGTGATTTTCGATACCGAACACACCGTTGAACGCTTCAAAAAAACCGGGGGTCTGTACATAACAGAAGCGTTCTCTTTCCTTGTGAAAACGGATCGCTTCTGCGATATTTTCGTACTGTTCGGGAATATCGGGATCACTGAAAAAGTCTTCATCCACCATTACATCCGGTGACAGTTCCCCGTTTTCCGCACGGATCCGTTCCAGGACATCCCATCTGTAGGATCCGGGACCGCCGAAGATATGGGCAGCGTCAAAGGCATAGGCATCCTCAAAAGCTGCTACCGATCCGTATTCTTTTGTAATTTCCTCTGACAGATTGGCGGATACCCAACCGTATATCGGCTGACGGTCAACCGGTTTTCCCAGAATAACATTGCGTACACGTTCTGTGCTGTTCATATTTCTTTCCTTTCCGGTGTGTGAATGTATTTTTCATCATTATAACATATATTTTATATCCTGCCAACCCTTTTTACTATTTTTTAACTGCCAATCTCCCGATAATTTCCTGTATTCTATTTGACATTTTCAAATATTTATGATACAATGTGTTATATTTTGTTTTCACAGGGAGTTTTTTCATGACAACAAAGTCTGTTCTGCGTCTGCGCCGGGTCTATCTGGCAGCGGGCGTGCTTGCCATGTTATTTTCCGGTGTGCTGTATGCCTGGTCCATTCTGAAAGTGCCGTTCAAGGATGTTTTCGGCTGGAGTGATTCGGCTCTTGCTTTGAATTTCACACTGACCATGTGTTTCTTCTGTCTTGGTGCTTTTTTCGGCAGTCTGCTCTGCAAACGGCTCCGGGCCCGGTTCACGCTCATTCTTGCCGGCATTCTTGCCTGTGCAGGGTTTCTGCTGACCGGTTTCCTCCGGGCTGATCTGCTTTGGCTTCTGTATGTGGGGTATGCCATCCTGGCCGGTTCCGGGATCGGGATTTCCTACAACGTGGTTGTCTCCACCGTCAGCGCCTGGTTTCCCGACCGCAAGGGTTTTTGTTCCGGCTGCCTGATGATGGGGTTCGGGATCAGTACATTGCTGCTCGGCAACATTCTGAGCGGTTTATTTGACGCCCCTGCCTTTGGCTGGAGAAAAACGTTCATCCTGCTGGGGATCCTTCTGGGGATCGTTCTGATTCTCGCCGGACTTATCCTGCGCCGTCCGACAGCGGATACCGTTTTACCGGCTGCAGCCGTCAAAAGTCTTTCCCGGAAGGAAGATTTTGAAGTACGGGATTTTTCCACCGTTGAGATGATAAAAAGCTTTACGTTCCAGCGTGCTTTTGTGTATATGGTGTTTATCACCGCCGTAGGCAACTCTGTTATCAGTTTTGCCCGGGATCTGGTGCTTTCCGTTGGTGCCGCTCCTGCGCTTGCCACCACTCTGGTCGGGGTTCTGGCTGTTTGCAATGGCATCGGCCGTATTCTCACCGGCGCTGTCTATGATTCCCTGGGCCGTCGTTTTACGATGATCTCCACCAACATTCTCACCATTGCTGCGGCCGGTATCACGCTGCTGGCAGTTTCTTTCCGTTCCCTTCCGTTATGCATCATCGGTCTTTGTCTTACCGGTCTTTCCTACGGCTCCTGCCCTACGGTTACTTCCGCCTTTACCTCCTCTTTTTACGGTCAGAAGTATTTCCCGATCAACTACAGTATCACCAATTTCAATCTGGTGTTTGCATCGTTTATTGCAGCTGCCAGCAACACCCTCTACATCTCCACAGGCAGTTTTACAGCACCGTTCAGTATGCTTCTGGTGCTGGCGGTACTGGCACTCGGACTCAATTTCAGCGTCCGTAAGCCCTGAGCGCGTGGAACACACAAAAAAATATATTTTGATTTGTAAATTGCAGTCTGTTTTTCTGCAGCGGGTATTTTTGTTTGGTCAAATACCCGCTGTTTTTTGATGCGGAAACAAAAAAAGATCCCAAGGATCTTTCTTTGCATACTCTATATTCGGGCGGCAGATTATATACACCTGATATATGTATCCATGTCCCCGACTTTGGCTGTAACTGTATGGGCATCCTTACCCAGAATCTCGTCATCGGGATACTCTGCTTCTATACCGCCGGCACGCAGTCGGGAAAGATAAGCTGCGGCATCTTCCACACGCTTGAATGATTTTTCCATCACCCCGGGGAATCTGATGCAGTTGGGTACGATGGGTTTCTGCACAGCTTCCTTAATCTTTTCCCGGATTTCGGCCAGCAGTTCCCCATTGTCCCGGAAGACCGCCTGATTCCGTGCCAGTTCCTTCTTTGTCACAACGGTCACAATCCCTTCCACTGACCGCCGGGCCTGTGCGCAGGCAATGTCTCCGCCGGCAAAGAAGCAGGACGGCATCCCGTGCGAAGCGGCAATGGCAGAGTCCATATCCACCTCACCGATATAGCGGCCGTTCCATTTATAATACTGCAGGGCTTTGCTGTTCATGGTATGGGCAAGAACGCCGCCCAGGGTACCTTCCATAGCATGATACCCGAAAAAGCAAACGCAGTCATAAGCACCTGCCGCAAAGCTGAGTCTGGGTCCCGTCGGCTGCACTGCGGTAATCCGCCTGTCAAGATCGGCAAGTTCCATATTCCCGCCGCCGCCATGGTTGTCCCACAGGGCTACTTCTTCCGCACCGGCTTCGTAAAGAGCATCTGCTGCCGCGTTCAATTCCAGGGCAGCCTGCCGTCTGGCAATTTCCCACTGCTCTGTTCCCTTAGCGAGTCCTTCGTACGGCACACCTACCACGTTATTGACGCCTTCCAGATCACACAACAGCAGAATTCGTTTGTACATACTTTGTTCCTCCCGTTTATATTTGGTTCCGTTGGCGGATCATTCTTGATACCCGATTTCTTCCTTCAGCACATCCCATGCTTCCACCCACGCCTCGTGGTTTTCCCGGATCAGTTGATTGGATCGTTTCAGATTGCGGATGTATTTATAACGTTCTTCAAAGAAAGAATAGTTTTCAGGATCCGTTTTCCGGAAAAGCACCATAGAACGGCGATCCATATTGGAAGTCAGTCCTTCCGAATACAAATCCACTTTTATATGATCGTATTCATTGTAATCCGACTTATAGCTAATCTGAAATATCGAATACGGCATAGCCATATCCGTAACCATAAACTTAAAACGCCGGTCGCTTCTGGCTTTCGAAAATACAGGATCCTTATCGATCAGGCGGAAGATTGAGCAGTAGGAACTCAGGAAAACTGCTTCCGGGTATTCCTCAAGGCGTCCGTTTCCCAGTTTTTCACTTTCCGCCGCTTCTTTGGCCGCCATGCTGTTGGGCGCTGTGATAACGATCTCCAGAGAAAAATCTTCATCCTTAAGCAGCTCTGCGAAGATATTGAACAAAACACCTCTGTCAAATGCCCGTTCATCCACCATATTGATTTGAGGTGCCAGCACAAGGCTTGCCGCATAACAGGACATATGAATCGATTTGATTCTGTTTCTGCCCCGGAACGGTTCTTTCTTTTTTATGCTTTCAACCAGTTCCGCCCCGAACCGCGCTTCCAGAGTGCCCAGCGTTTTTTCGATATTTTCCCGGGAACTCATGTACGTCTGCGACAGGAAACGAATCTTTTCCCGCCAATCCGTAACCGATTCGGTTTTCCCCTGTATGATATCGGCAGCTGTCAGTTTTTTCATAATCTCATAGAAATTACGGCGGCCGATATAATAGATATGTTTATGACAAAGTGGTTTTATATCCTCAGGAAGCTTGTCTGCCGGCCACTCGAAATCCTCCGTTGCCACCAGAAAAACGGTGCACGCACTTTGCAGGGCTATTCTGATTTCCCGCAGCACCCAGCTGTCTTCCTGTACATTCTTGAAGGTATTGGGAGATAACACGAGCAAAAAGTACGGTGTCGTCCGGATGACCTGCTCCAGTGCATCATCGAAATTCCCCTGATGCAGCGATTCTATATCCAGAAACGGACGATATCCGGAAGCGGAGAGATAATCATAGATTCTTCCTGCCAATGCCCAGTCTTCGCTCTTGTGGCTGATAAAAATACCATATGTCTGAGAGCTTCTGTAATGATCCACCTTTCATCCCTTCCTTTATCAGAAATGATCCCGGCATACTGTATACTGTTTTTGCGGAATCGTGTGTTTTTATGGCCTTGCAGCACAACACTATTACCCGGATTCATTATAGCATATGTATCCATAAATGTCAATTTACACTTCTGCACTTCAGAACGAATCAGCATGGAAAACGACCTCACTCCCGATGATACCGGGAGCAAGGCCGCGTGAAATACTATATCCTTAGATTGGTACATGACCGACAGGAATATCGGAAATCCCGGATTGTAATACCAATATGATCCATGATCCATCAGAATCTTCCGCTGGAACCGCCGTGCGTATTGCCGGAAGAGGAAGTGTGCGTGGACGAACCGCCGCCGGAACTGCTCTCGGATTTTTCCCGGCGGTCTACATGTCTGTACAGGAACAGGTCTTTCTGTTCTGTGATGTTCATGCTTCCCTCTTTCACATAATCCGCTGCCGCATCCTTTGCCTGTACGGTATCCAGCTGGTTTTTCCATCTGTTCATCCGGAAAAAGGCAATGACAAAACCGATTCCCAGGGAAACAAGTGCTGTCAGAAACGGATTGAACGGTTTCTTTGGCAGATTGTCTGCATCATAAGGTCTGTCGGTGACGGCCTGGGTGATAAACGCATCGCACAGATCCGCAAAACCATGGAATGCTTCTTTCCAGTCCCCCTCGGACATGGCATCACCGATCTGTCCGGTCAGATAGGCAAGGCCCGCATCCGTGAACGCGGTAATGCCGTAGCCGGAGGTGGACACTGCCCATTCCCGTTCCTCGATGCTGATGAGCAGCAGAATGCCGTCCTCCCGGTAGCCGCTGTAATCATAGAAATCATCCGCATATTCGGTGACGGTACGATCTCCTGTGCTGTACACTGTCACGATTACAATATCCAGCCCCTGCCGGAGACTGATTTCGTCCAGCTTCCCGGACAGATCCGTTTCTTCCCGGTCTGTCAGAAGATCGGCTTCATCCACCAGACGGCTGACGCTGTACGACGATGCCCATACAGGCTGGAGCAGGCACACGAGCAGAAGCAGGATGCTGCCTATATAAAGAATTCTCTTTTTCATGCTCCCACCCCCTACAGCAGCCACAGAAGATATGCCGCCGCAAAAATTATCGCGCCGAACAAGGCGGTGTAGCGAAGCAGACACTGGTTGTACACGCTTTTATCCATGGGCAGATCTCCCACAAACTTGCCGGTCTGACCGTTCATGGCAAAGGTGTATTTCTGTCCGTTCCATGTGGTGTTCAGAATCCACACCGGCAGAAGAGCGTATCGGACGCTGCCTTTCCGCAGGCTGATATTGGTCGCTTCCGGTATCACGGACATATACCCCTGCACCGTTCCGGCAAAGGCATCCGCAGTGCTTTTCCGGATCCGCTCGTTGGCCCGTTCGATGCTGGCTTCGGAATCCACATCGTATTTGTCCGCCAGGTATCCGGCAAGATATGCGGTCTGAAAGTCCACGGCTTCTTCCATGTGGAAGGGTTCGATGGATTCCATCAGTTCATCCGCCATTTTTGTGGAGCCGTCCACGGGAACATGAGCAAAGCCAAGGGAGCCGCCCCGGGTGACAGAATAACAGGTTGTTTCCGTAAAGTCGTACCGGCTGTCACTCCAGTGCCGGATGTTGGATGCTTTGTAGCGGACTTTTGCATCCGCATCCGCATCAAACAGCCAGAACGGAACATACACGCCTTTGACCTCGTCAATGTGATTCTGATCACTGAACACCTTCGGCAGCAGTTTTTTGCCGCTGTAGTGCTTTGTCAGCGCTGCCTTTGCCGCTTTTTTGTCCAGCTTGAAGGGGATCACAAGATCCGGTTTCAGACTGCCGGAAAATTGTCCCATCATGACAACCGGATTATCGCAGTACGGGCAGGACATTGCCGCCGTGGTTGCATCGCCAACGATCTCCCCACCGCAGGACTGACAGGCATAGGTGAAGAGTCCGTCTGTTTCGCCGTCCTGCCAGGCTTCGCCATCGGTGTTCCATTTCATGTTGTCCGCAGGCTCGTTTTTCAGTTCCGTGTCATAGGCGGCGAGGGTTTCCATCTCATATTCCGTATCACAATACGGGCATTTCATTTTCTGCGAGGTGCTGTCAAAGGCGATGGCACCGCCGCAGCATGGGCATTTGTATTCCTGGAGAACTGCCAAGTTTTTCACTCCTTTTTCTGATTCTGGTGTGGCTTTCCGCCTTCGGTGCAGAATATGCCCCGGTTGATCTGTCGGCATCGGACGCATTGCCGGCTTTCTTTGGGAATGACGACAGTTTCAACCGATTCCGTCTGATTTTTGCGTTATTTCAACACATTTCCATTGATGTTTCTCACAGCTTGTTTACACCAGATCCCCGTCATCGAAGGGGTCGCCGCATTCGGGACAGAACTTCGGGGGCTTTGTACCCTTTTCGGGTTCCCAGCCGCACTTATCGCACTTGTACTGGGGCACACCCGCGGGCTTCTTGGCGCCGCATTCTGCGCAGAACTTGCCCTTGTTCACCGCACCGCAGGAGCAGGTCCAGCCGTCATCCGCCGGCTTCGGAGAACCGCATTCGGGACAGAATTTGCCGGTTGCCGTGGCACCGCACTTGCAGGTCCATGCGTTTGCGGGCTTTTCTTCGGGCTTCTTCGCGCCGCATTCGGGGCAGAACTTGCCGGTTGCCGTGGCACCGCAGGAACACTTCCAGCCCATTGCCGCAGGTGCTGCTGCCGGTGCCTGTGCTGCCTGCTGAGCCTGCTGCTGCTGACCCATGGCGAACAGGTTCTGTGCGTTCATGCCACCGGCACCCATTGCCATATTCATGCCCATGAAACCGACTGCCGCACCGCCAGCATTGCCTGCTGCGGTCTTCATCGCTTCAGCCTGCGCACCGACCAGAGTTGCACCTGCCATGGTAGGATCCCGGTACATAGCCGTTTTCTGGGCGGTTTTCAGCATTTCCTGGTCTTCTTCGGTCAGTGTGGGCGGATTGATGGCCACCTTTACGTCACCGATACCTCTGGCACCCCATTCGG
>SVSN01000071.1 GCA_015064285.1 Oscillospiraceae bacterium
TGGGCAATAAACAGATAGGTCAGCGAACGTTCCTTCTTCATCTTGTTCAGCAGATTGATGACCTGTGCCCGGATGGAAACGTCCAGTGCGGAAATCGGTTCGTCAGCCACCAGAAAATCCGGATTCATAACAAGGCTGCGTGCAATCCCGATACGCTGTCTCTGACCGCCGGAGAATTCGTGGGGGAACCGGGAAACAAATTCGCTGGTAAGCCCCACTTCGGTGAGGATGCTTTCCACTTTGGTGATCCGTTCTTCTTCGGATGCATACAGGTGATAGTTATACAGACCTTCGGAGATGATATAGTCCACTTTCGCCCGTTCATTCAGGGAAGCCATAGGATCCTGGAAGATCATCTGCATTTCCATATGCAGTTTCTTTTTGTCCTGCCGGGAGAGTTTACCTGTGATCCGGGAGCCTTTGAAGGTCACTTCGCCGCCTACATTGCCGGTGTAGATCCGCATGATGGCGCGGCCGATGGTGGTCTTGCCTGAGCCGGATTCTCCCACAAGGGACATAGTTTCTCCCTTGTAGATATCGAAGCTGACACCGTCCACAGCCTTAAATGTACTGCCGCCCATCTTGAACCGTACGGTCAGATCCCGTACCGTGATGAGTTTTTCCGCATTGGTGTAGTCAAACGGGGTTTCGGGGACGGCATTTTTCTGCTGTTCCGCATCCCGGGTGTGCAGGGCAGCGCGATAGGATTCTGCCTGAGGAGAGAGAAGCCAGGTTCTGGCCCAGTGTGTGTCCGTAACCGGGAAAACAGGCGGTTCTTCCTCGAAATCGATTTTCAGGGCGTCCACATTCCGGGGAGCAAAAGCGTCACCGGTGATCTGCTTGAACAGACTGGGCGGCGTTCCCTGAATGGAGTACAGATCATGTCCTTTGGTGCCGAGCTGGGGCAGGGAACGGAGCAGCGCTTTGGTATAGGGATGTTCCGGTGCCTTGAAGATTTCGCCTGCGGTGCCGTATTCCACGATCTTTCCGGCGTACATGACGGCAACCCAGTCAGCAATATTGGCAACAACACCAAGGTCGTGGGTGATGAACACCACGCTCATTTTCAGTTCCTTCTGCAGGGACTTGATCAGATCCAGTACCTGTGCCTGCACTGTAACATCCAGAGCGGTGGTGGGTTCGTCACAGATGAGAATCTCGGGACGGCAGGCAATGGCCGTGGCGATAACGACACGCTGGCGCATCCCACCGGAAAACTCACCGGGATACTGTTTGTACCGTTTTTCAGGATCGTGAATACCGACTTTTTGCAGCAGTTCAATGGTTTCTGCTTTGGCTTCCTCATGGCTTTTGCCGAAGTGCCACATGATGACTTCCGCAATCTGTTCACCGATGGTGCGCACAGGATTGAGGCTGGTCATGGGATCCTGGAAAACCATAGCGATCTTCTTGCCGCGGACTTTCAGCCATTGTTCTTCGGTGGTGTATTTCGCCATATCTTCACCATGGAAGAACAGCTCCCCTCCGTCGATCCGTCCGTTCTTGTCCAGCATACCGATGAATGTTTTGGTAAACACAGACTTACCGGAACCGGATTCCCCAACGATGGCAAGGGTTTCCCCTTCGTACACATCCAGGGACGTGGAACGGATGGCGGTCAGCTCCTGGCCACGGAGGTTAAAACGTACCACCACATCTCTGGCAGAAAGCAGCAGAGGTCCGTTGTGATGAGGTTCGCTTTGGGCATAAATCTCCCGTTCGTATTCCCGGTACATATCTGCATCGTTGCAGTCGGCGGGATCATCTGATTTTTCGATCGTGGCATCCGGGTTTTCCGCCGGAGCATCAACGGGAACGGCCGTATTTTCCATAAGTTCCATGGATTCTGTCTTCTTTTTCAAAACGACCCCTCCTTTTATACGTGATTGCGCGGGTCAGAAGCATCCGCGAACTTATTGCCAAGGAAATAGAAAGCGATGGTAATGATGCACAGTACCGCAGCAGGCAGCAGCATCTGATACGGATGCAGGGTAAAGGACGCACGGCCGTGGTTGACCATATTGCCCAGTGTAATGGCATCAACCGGCATGCCGACTCCTACAAAACCAAGGAATACTTCAGAACCGATGGAATAGGGAATACACAGAGCGGCTTCCATAATGATCAGGCTGATGATATGGGGGATGATGTTGCGGGTGGCGATCCGGCGCATGGGTGTGCCGAGACACTGGGAAGCAATGTTGTATTCCGCATCCCGGATGGACAGGATCCGGTTCCGGAAGAAGCGTGCTTCCACGATCCAGCCACGGGAGGCCATGGAAATAAACAGGGTGAGATAGCTGGTATTCATGATATACGCCAGCAGAACCAGATATACCGTAGAGGGCACGTTGGTCATGATGTTGTAGATTTCGATCATGATGGGGTCAAGCTTTTTGTTGTATCCCCAGAGCGCACCCATGATCATACCGATCCCTACGTCAGAGATGGCGATACAGAAGGCCAGAATAAAAGAGTTGCGGCAGCCGTACCAGGCACGGGCAAAAATATCTCTGCCCAGACCGTCGGTACCGAAAAGATGATCCAGACTGGGGCGGTGATTCCATTCCAGCGGATTGATGGAGACTTTGGTGGGATCCACAGGGGAGAGCAGGGGATACAGAAAGCTCATCAGCAGGATCACACCTACCACTGCACAAAGAACGATAACGGATTTGGATCTGAAAAAGGTGCGCAGGGTGGATTTCCAGTAGGAATAATTGGATGCACCGGTTTTTTCACTTTCGGCAAGACTGAACTCTGCCGGTGTGAACAGAGCAGGATCTCTCATGAGTTTATCCTGCAGGGTATGCAGTTTATTATGGGAAAGGTTCATAATGACTCCGGTAAATTGAGAGTATGTTGTCGTTCGGTTAAAGAGAAATCAATCGTCGGTCAGCTTGATTCTGGGGTCTACGAAAGCCAGCAGCAGGTCACCGAGGAATACGCCCAGGATGGAAACCACGGCGTACATCAGGACAAGAATCTGGACCAGATTGTTGTCCTGATTCTTAATGGCAGTGGTCAGAAGTCCTCCTGTTCCGGGAATGGCATACAGTGTTTCAATCACCAGAGAACCGGAGATGATGTTCAGAAGGTCACTGGGCAGATAAGCGGACAGCGGAATGATGGCATTCCGGAAAACATGTTTCTTCAGAACCTGCTTTTTGGGCAGCCCTTTTACAGTAGCAAACTTCACATAATCCTGGTTTTCTTCGTCCACCATAAACCGTCGGAGCCAGAGCGCATACCAGGCTATGCTGGAAAGAGCCAGACTGATGATAGGCAGGATCCAGGAAAGGGGCTTGTCATCGTAATATACCAGGGGCAGATGAAACCATTTGGAAACCTGAATCTGGATAAAGAACAGATACAGAAGACTGGGAACTGCACGGACGAACATAATATACCCGTTGCCCAGTGTGTCGCCGATCCTGTTGCGGAACCGCACCATCATCAGACCCATGGAAAGCCCGGCCACAATACCAAGCAGCATGGACCAGAAGCCGAGAAAAGCGGTGACGGGAATTTTTTCCACAAGGAGTGTGGCAATGGGAACCTTGGGATACACAGTGATACTTCTGCCCAGGTCACCATGGAAGAGATTTTTTACAAAACGGCCCAGCTGTATCAGCGGATGATCCAGCAGTCCCAGATTCCGCAGGTATGCCATTCTGGTGGCTTCATCCGCTTCTTTTACCATTTCATCCGGAAAATATCCGTTCAGCGGCATGAAGCGCAGCAGCATGAATACCACAAAAAAAACAATAACAACGGTGACAAGGGAACGAAGGATCCGTTTCAGAATATATTTGGTCATAAGATCCGATCCTTTCGGTC
Organism: Oscillospiraceae bacterium; assembly: GCA_015064285.1. Lineage (GTDB taxonomy): Bacteria > Bacillota > Clostridia > Oscillospirales > CAG-272 > UMGS1696. The sequence continues at coordinate 3,841 of SVSN01000071.1, forward strand.
TGAGGAATCAGCGAAAATACCACTCCGCCCGCAGAATAACGGAGATAGGAGTGGTATTTTCCGGAATTTTAATAAGTTTCGATGGGGATTATTTGTTTTTACCAACAGTCCATGCAGCTTCCAGCACTTCGTATTCATCCAGGGTCAGTGCTTCGGTAGCTACCTTGACACCCTTGTAACGTACGTTACCGTACAGGCATCTGGGACCGGTGAAGGGAATTTCATAGCTCATGTGGTAACCGCGGAGGCTGGAGATCACGGGGATCATGTAAGCGCCTTCCAGCAGGAACGCTTCAGCCTGTGCGAAGTATTCCAGTCTTTCGTCAAAGGTCTTGGCGTTCAGCGCCTTATCAACCAGTTCATCGTATTCGGGAACATTATAGGCACCAACGTTTTCAACGCCTTCGGTGGTGATTCTGCCCAGAATACCGGAGGGGTCAGCATAACCGGTGGAGAGGGAATCCCAGTAAATGTCATAGTTGAAGGGGCCGTCCACGCTGCCGCCTACGGTGCCGTAGAAGTCGCCGCTGGTGTCAAAGGCCAGTTCCACGTCGATGTAATCCTTACCGATGGCTTCTTCTACCATAGCTTCGAACAGCTGTGCCAGAATGATTTCATCTTCATCGTCGGTACCAACGTAGATCAGGGTAACAGGCAGCTTGCCGTCCACTTCGGTCTTTATGACAGGCAGATAGTCAACAGTACCTGCGGAAACACCCTTGATGGTACCGTCGTCGTTGCAGAGTTCCTTGATGGCAGCTTCCATGAACTTGCGTGCTGCGCCTGCATCCTTACTGTAGTCAGCGTTGGTCACATCTGCCAGAGGCTTGAGCTGGGTATAGTCAACACCCTTGGAGTTGAAGATCGCGCCTTCAGCGTTGATGGTGTTGCGAACCAGTCTGGAAGGATCTACGGGTTCCCGGAGAGCACCCAGAGAGGTACGGTTCACAGCGTGCTGCAGAGCCTTACGGAAGTTTTCATTCTGTACAAAGGTGTTGAATTCGGGGTTGGCACCGGAGAAGTCCAGCCAGAGGTAGTTGGTGCTGAAGCTGAATTCGTTGGGGATCAGATTGTCGCCCCATTCGCCGTTCTGGAGAGACTGGTATGCTTCGGTTTCCACGGAAGTATAGTCCAGTTCGCCGCGCTGGAACATTTCCAGAGAAGTGGTTCCGTCGGGGATCATCTGGTATTCAACGGTGTTCAGGGTTACGTTGGCAGCATCCCAGTAGTTTTCGTTCTTGGACAGCTTGATCAGCTTGTCACGCTTGAATTCGGAAACATAGTAGGGGCCGCAGTACAGCATCTTGGTGTTGTCCACACCGAAGTCTTCACCCAGCTTCATGGCGTAGTCATATTCTACAGGCAGCAGAAGCATGGAGCTTTCGATCAGGGACAGGAAGTAGGGAGCACTGGATTCCAGTGTGTACTCTACAGTGTATTCGTCCAGAGCCTTGACACCGACGATGTCGGAGAAGGAAGCTTCCAGATCGGATCTCTTGGTTTCGGTATCCAGACCGCAGTCGATGTCGTCCAGACCCCAGTAGTAGTCATACAGACCGGTGATCAGATTGCGGACAACCCGGAGAGAGTATGCGCCGTTGAGGGGATCGCCGATATACTTGATACCGTCAACAAAGTCTTCGGCAGTCACGGCGTACTGGGTTTCGGCACCGGTGTGGTCAACCCACTTCAGACCTTCGCGGATCTTGAAGGTCCAAACGGTGTAATCTTCATTGTGTTCCCAGCTTTCGGCCATAGATGCGGTGTAGTTGCCGTAAATGTCGGGTTCCACCAGACCGTCAATGCAGTTGGTCACGATTTCACGGACCGTTGCATAAGAGGTGGCAAAGTAGTTGAGAGAAGAATAGGAAGTGGAGAAATACGTTTTGTAAGTATCTCTGTATTCCTTGCTTTCCAGAATCTTCTGGGCGTCAGCAGCTGCTTTTTTGGGGTCGATGGATTTGTCACAGCCTACCATACCGGTCAGCCCCATGGACAGCACCATTACGGCTGCCAGTGTGCGTTTGAGAATGGATTTCATGATAAACCTCACTTTACTGAAAAAACTATGATTATTATAACACACGCAAAAGTAAAATGCAATATATTTACATTATTTTGTGAATAAATGTAATGTGATATAATAATAACAGCAGATTGTGTCACAGAGCAGTTGGGAGAAAGTAACACCGCTTCTCATCTTGGCATCAATGTAAAGCCTTCCAGATTCACAAACTGATAATACGTATTCTGTACAGCTGCACGAAATTCCATCCGCAGGATCTCTCCTTCCGGGATTCCGTCCAGAGAAACGGTGTATTCTGCCCAGCTATGGTGCAGATCTTTGCTTTTTTCAGCGGTAATCGTCCGGACAGGCTGCACACCATCCTGTTCCCGATAGGTCAGGATGACGGAAAGTTGTGCATGATCACTGTTCATCATCCGCAGATGCAGGGAAGTGTACTTCTGCAGATCCAGACGGTTGTAGGGATGCGCTTCCACATAGGCACCGATGACAGAGCTGCTTACTGCCGGTGTGTATTCCGTGGCAGAGAGTGCGATCCGGATACTGCCGTTGTCCAGTGTGAAGGCATTATCGTGTACCACCTCGCAGCCGGCACATGGCTTCCACACCGGGCGGTAAAACGTATCGAACATCTGAGGACATCCGGCCCTGCTGTCGTCTGTCCATATACGCATACGGGTGGGATCACACCATGGCTTGCATTCGATCGTGATGAGTCCGTCAGCATTGGCAGAGTCCCATTTTTTGGAATCTGTCCGGAAAAAAGCAACAGGAAAATCCCCTGCCCACAGATTGCAGCCTGTCTCCATGGAGTTGTATCCATAAGCGGCGTGTACAGGTCTGGCAATGCCGGGATGGGAGAGGGCGATGGTATCAGGAGAGATAATTTCGCATTCCGCAGGCACATAAGTTCCGGACGCACCGCAGATGTACAGACCGATCGGCTTTTTGCGCCCGGTACTGTACGGCTGGATTTCATCTCCGATCCGGATACCGGAAGACTCATCCGGCAGACCGGCTTGTCCGGGTACTGAAAAATGGAGGAGGATCCGGTTATCACAGACCTGATACCCATCCAGTACGGCAGGATTCTTCTGACCGTGTTTCCCGTAAACAACTGCTTCTGCCATTCTGGCAAGACGTCTGCCAACCTCAAATTTGTGTGTAGGATGAATGGGATGGTTGTCCGTGAAATTCCAGACAGGCGGCAGATCGTTTATTGGTACAACATGGAAGGCTTCCGGTCTTTCTGCGGCAGCATCGATAAAGTTTTGGTTTACATACCCGAGATAACAGTCTCCCTCCGTCACCGGGAACGGATACAGAAGGACACAGAACATGGGAAAATGGCTGTCTGCGGCAAACAGTTCCCGATAGGTATCATAAAACAGATACAGACAATCCTTGTAGATCCGCCAGTGGGGTTCATCCCAGCATTCATACTCCCCCTGATACCACAGGATCCCACGGAATTTCAGACCCACAAGACCGTGGATCTTCCAGTTGTACTGACAGGTTGGCTGCTGGGCGTTGTTATGTCCGAATGAATTCCATTTTTCCGCATCCGGATACAGTCCCAGTTCCTGCAGACGGGGCAGAAGTGCGCCTGCCCTATCCATGGCGGTTCTGGGGATCCAGGAACGGATACCTGTGCCGCCCCAGCTTGCATTGACAAAGCCGACAGGAATTTCGTCGCCGCTTGCTTTCAGCCATTGGTGAATATCCCGGGAAAAAGCGATCCCGGCAGCGGAAACATAGTTAAAGCTTTCCCGGTCGGTAACAGAAAACCATCTGCCCTCCGCAGCATCACTGGGCTCGTAAGGAAACAGACCGCTGCTGTCTCCTTCCACATTATATACATGATAAACACGGATTTGCCTGTTTCCGAGAGACGAATAAAACGTATCGGCATCAGGTTGTGTGCCGCCGGAAAGCTCCATATTGGACTGCCCTGATGCCAGCCAGATTTCACCGAACAGAATATCATGCAGGATAGCTATGTCTTCGCCGGCTGTGACAGTAATGGTCCAGGAATGAAGAGAAGCAGGCGGACAGCGCAGCGGCAGGGAAAAGGTACCATCCGCACTGGCATCGGCGTGGGCACAGGAATACATATGTCCGGAATCATCCCGCAGCTCTGCTTTCACAAAAGTACCGGCATCGGTGTGTCCCGGAAGGGTCAGTGTGGTATTCTGCTGGAAAAGAGCGCCGGAGGAAAAGATACTGGGTAATTTCAGCATGGAAATACTCCTTTGATTTATAGATGAAAAGAGAATTTGCAAAGGGCAGCATCGGCTTTACGTGGGATGACATTTTTAATACCGAAAAGCAGGAACCGGGCTATCCGTTCTGGACAACCCGGTTGATATGTCTATTGGCAAAATGCAGTGTCGATGAACTGTTGCCGTAAAACAGCTGTTTATCTTTCGTTCTTGTAGATTTCCTTGAAATACTTGTATGTATCTACCTTCAGTTCGCCGCAGGCAGCTTCGTCGCAGGCAACGATTCCATCGGGATGCAGCTGCAGAGCAGAGATGGTCCATGCATGATCCACGCCGCCTTCCACGCAGTGACGCAGGGCACGGGCCTTGTTATGGCCGCTGATCAGCAGCAGAACCTGCTTTGCATCACAAACGGTACCGACACCAACGGAGAGGGCAGTCTTGGGAACCTTGTTGGGATCGTTGTCGAAGAACCGGGAGTTGACAATCAGGGTATCTTCGGTCAGTGCACGCACGCCGGTACGGGATACCAGAGAAGTGAAGGGTTCGTTGAATGCAATGTGACCGTCTACGCCGGAACCGCCCAGGAACAGGTCAATACCGCCGTAGGAAGCGATCTTGTCTTCGTAACGCTGGCATTCGGCTTCCAGGTCTTCCGCCATACCGTTGAGAATGTTGATGTTTTCAGCGGGGATATCGATGTGGTTGAAGAAATTGTCGTGCATGAAGTACCAGTAGCTCTGGTCATGTTCGCGGGGCAGACCAACGTATTCGTCCATGTTGAAGGTAACCACGTTCTTGAAGGTTACCTCACCGGCCTTGTTCATTTCGATCAGACGCTTGTAAACACCCAGCGGAGAAGAACCGGTGGGCAGACCCAGAACAAAGGGACGATCTTCCTTATGGTTGTTGATGGCGTCAGCGATATGCTGTGCAGCCCAGGCACACATGGCATTGTAATCGTTCTTGATAATCAGTTTCATATGATAACACACTCCTGATGTTTTGAAAGGTTTCCAAAGAAAACCTATTATAAAAAGTATACTCTTTCCCACGGATGTTTGCAAGTATTTCCCGGAAAAATCTACACTTTCAACACATCTTTTGGCGTGAAAAAGTGGTTTTATAGGCAGTATTCCGTCAGTGGGAGAACATAAAACTGCCTGGATATACATGCAGTAAAGTGACAGACGGACAAGAAAACGGATCTGCTGCAGCCGGAACAATACTCAGTAGCGTTCCCAGTGGAATTTCCCGGATTCGTCTTTCCGGTCGATGGCTTTGAATACATAATAAATAGGCTTTGGCGCTTCTATTTTCGGACCGTCTTTTTCTCTGCGCCACAGCCCGAGATTCAGACCGAATTCCTGCCAGTTATCGGTGTGGGCGTGCAGAATGAAACTGTCGATTTCCGGGATTTCCATGCAGATGCGGTAGGCGCGTCCGTAGGCACAGGCCTGCAGAATTTCGCTTTCCGGCGTGAAGTGAGAATTGAATCCCTGTTCGGAGAGGATGATCCGGCGTCGCTGTCCCCGATAGAGGTTTTCTTCCCGATAGAGAAAATCAGCCAGCACACGTAGATTCTTGAAGGTTATCCGATAGGTATTGTTGTTGTCCTCCGCCGTGGTATCGTTCCAGAAGTCGGGGAGTGCCAGATTCTGGGGGTAGGGATGGTGAGCCACATGCCAGAAAAAGTCCCCTTCCGCTCCGGCAATGCGGCTGAGATTTTCCAGAACGGGACGGCTGCCGTAATACTTTGTGGTATCTGTGAGATTCTGCGCGCCGGTCCAGAAATGGTCGAGAGAAATGTAGATACGGGCATTGCGGTATACGGAACAGGCAGTCTGCCATGCCAGACGCATGGCGGTCGTGTATTCGGTCATGTATTCCTCAACGGTTTTATGACCCGCATTCCCCCAGATCCACTGGGAATTCACTTCGTTGCTGATGATCATACCCACAGCACGGCCATGTTTTCCATCCGGTCCGGCATAGCGGTGTGCCAGAAACGCAATGAACGCACAGTAGTACCGGATCCCGATGTCGGTTGTCACATTGAACGCACTGAGATGCACATCCGGTTCGTTCATGTAAGGCGTAAACCCGGGATGAAAGAGGGTTTCATACAGTTCGGGGGAAGTATCCGTGGCCCAGTGCTTCGAGTTGAGCAGGATCAGCGTGACAATAATCCCGTTGTCAGACAGCTCCCGGATGCGCTTGTCATACTTTTCGATATAGTCCCCGTCAAAGGTATATTCCACACCGTCATGCGTGAACAGAATGGGATTGGGGCAGGAACCGGCAGGACGCATGATATCCCCGATACAGATATTCTGTGCGGCATGGCGTACACCCAGTTCGATGGCATCCTGGATCATGGTCACCTGCAGGCCCTTTTTACTGTCGGTCTGCGGATAATCATAATCGTATTCGACCGGAAAACAGAGATCTTCTGTGTACTTTTTCCCTTCCAGAATCTGACCGCCGCATTCGAGCTCCCAGCGAAGTGTCAGGCCGTCTCTGCCGCCGATAATCCGTGGAACAGTAACCGTACCGTTTTCCGCAGAAGCGGTACATTCCCCGATCAGCACCTGTTCGTCTGTGGCGGGAGAATAGGCGCGGACGGTCAGAGATGCATCGGTACAGGTTGTTTTCAGGAGCATTCGGTCTTTTTCGGCTGTGATGTTCAATACTTTCATGATCCTCATCCTTTCTGTTTCTGATATGGCTGCGGCAGGTAGCAGGAAAAGAGCATCCTGTCCCTGCGTACCGGTTTTACGGAACCTGAAATCAGGGGAGACTCATGTATGCTTCAGCTGAGACTGTTTCTTTTCCCGGATATCCCGGATGATTCCCACAGCGATGGACAACAGCGTGATGAGATTGGAAATCATGTGGGTGTAGGAATGAGTCAGGATCGAATAGATCAGCCAGAGAGATACACCGGGAAAGCTGAATGCCCGGATATGTGCCGTGTCGGAACACCACAGTCCCACAACAGCGATGGAGGAACCCAGCGCCGGCAGCAGACTGATAGGCCCCTGCCAGGAAATCAGCGTGGAAACCAGACTCATGATTACAAAGACAACAGCCCAGAGAGGGGATTTTGCCCATTTTTTCGAACTTTTTTGCTGAAAGATTACTTCTCTGGCCATATTGACCACGTTCATAAGCGCGCCGGAAAAGGCTCCAAGTAGGAAATAATGCAGGCCCCACAGCAGATCCGTAAGAAATTTCAGCGTGATCAGGATCTTGCGGCTGCGGGTGGTATAAACAAAGTATGCCAGCAGGATGGCAGCAATGCCGATCCCCTGTGCGATGAGATAAGATGGTTTCATAGGTACAATGTTCCTTTAACGTGTGCCGATCAGTGTCAGGGACTCGATACCGCATTTTTCATATTTGCGGGGGAACCAGGCTTTGGAATCCCCGGGCCCCGTAATGATACTTTCATATCGTCCAAGGACAGGGGCTATGGATGTGAATTGTTCGATGCGCAGTACCAGTGTGCGGCCGCGCTGTATTTCGGGTATGGTGAAACGGTTCCAGCCGGGCTGTTTCTCCAACCGGATACCGCCGAGATAGACCCTTGTGTACAGATCGCAGCATTCCAGCGACAGGGTATGGACATTTTCCGGGATCTCCAGAACTGTTTCCAGGATAATCTGTCCGGCGTACTGGGGAAGAATATCCCGGCTCAGTTGACCGATGGACACGGTTTCCGGCATGGGATACAGCACATCGGTATTGTCCTGATACCGTCCGGCAAAGTGACCGCACAGGAAGCAGGAGGGCAGAAACATTTCACTGCGGGCGGTTTCGGTAATGGACACGGTATGTTCACCGGGCGTCAGGGTGAACGGTGCAGAGGAACGGTACAGCTCAGCCAGTCCCGGGGTCAGGGCATCCGCAGGGGAAGGAAAGTCCATAACAGTCCCATCCAGCATCAGCTGACCGCCCGGGAGATAGGCGCGGGACAGCATGCGGATGTTTTCCAGTGTTCCATCCACCCGGAAGGTGTAAGAGGTCTGGCTCTGCCACAGTCCGCATCGCAGGGTATTGGGACGATCCGTCATCAGGCGGAATACCGGAGTCACTTCTGTGCAGGTTTCGTCGGGATGTACAGCCTGCAGAACAGTACGCTGCGGATCCAGCAGGAAGCGGCCCCGTCCGTTCAGCAGGATTTCCGCATTCGCATCCTTTTCATGGATAAACAGTTTTCTGGGAATGCCGGTGTCTTCCAGATCCAGAATGACAGCGCTTCCATCCGTGAATTCCCGCAGGAAAAGATTATCCGGCAGTTCTCCGTGCGCATCCGTGATCTTCAGAGTCCGTGCAGGCAGGGAATCTGCCAGTGCTTCTGCGGAGAAATCATCGACGTCCGTGATCTCCAGTACAGGGATACCCGCCGGAGCAGGTTCATTTTCTGTCAGCAGCAGCCACTGTACCTGACGGCGTGTCAGCAGTTGGAGAAGGGTAATCAGCCGCTGCTGGGTCAAAAACTTTTTCTTCTCGTCAAAGAGATACTTCTGTGTCAGGTGTATCGGAAGCCGCACATATACTTCCGCCGCAATGGTTTTCTGAGCCCATGCAGCCGCTTCCGCAGCAGTCAGTCCCAGTTCCGGAAAGCCTTCAAACCAGGGATTGGTATAACAGATGGGGTTGTACCAGCCGTTTTTCTTTACGTTTCCCCGGGCGTCCACAGCGGCTACAGCCAGCAGATAATGGTCAATGCCGAACATGGCTTCCAGCCAGATCATCTGCTCAATGCGTGCGGGGGGAATATCGGTAGGGCCAAGGGCGAAGGTTTCCACAAGTCCGCCGTTTTCCGACTGTCGGACGGCAGCCTGCACAGTACCGAATGTGAGCCACTCTGCTTTTTCGATGGAAGTGTTGGTGGAGATTTCATCCATCCCCGGCAGGGTAAAACCACGCAGGACATGAATGGTATCTCCGTTGGAAGAAACCGCACCGTGCATATCGTGTTCAAACATCAGATGGCCTGTCAGAAGAATGCCGTGCTCCTTGCACCAGTCGGCCAGGCGATCCACATAAACTTCCCGGAACCGCTGGCCAAGCAGAGTATAATAATCACAAAGAAAATCCTCGTTGCCTTCTGCCATATCCGCAAACAGATCCCGTCCGGTCTTTTCGCCATACAGGATTTCCGCATCCTTGAAGTAAGGATATCCTCCGTTGCAGAGGTGGTGTCCGGCAGGATGGTTGTAGTAAAGGAAGGATGGTTCATCTGTGAAGATCCCCTGAATGACAGTGCCGAACCAGGGGGCAAAGTGTTTGTAATATACTTCATGGGTCAGCCGGATAAAGCATTCCACCGCATCCGGATTCAGAATATCAGCGTATCTGTCCGGGATTCTGCCATTGGTAAAATGTGTTTTTTCAATCCGGCAGACACCATTTTCCACCAGTACGTGCTGTGCTGTATACGAAGGATTCTCCTCCATAACTTTGCCGAAACAGGTGCCGGAAGGCCAGTTGAACTCGTCATACAGCCAGACCTCCATGCCGTAAAAAGCGGCAGTCTCGATAAAATCCCGGCAGATCGTGAGCCAGCGTTCGGACATATATGGCACATCACAGCCATCTCTGGGATACATCAGAAACTGTGTGATTCCTTTGTCCATATACCGCTGCAGGATCACTTCGATCTGTTCCCGGGAAAGGTCTCCTGTGATGGCCATCATGGGGATCAGCGGATTGTTTTGTTTGTGTTTTTTCATAAGCTACTCCTTCGTAAACATATGATAGGCACTGATCAACTGCAGAAGTTCCTGACGATCACGGAAACCGCAGATTTTCAGCAGTCTTTTCAGCCGGTATTTCACTGTAGATTCGGAAACGGATACAGCTTCTGCGACAGAGAAAAATGTTTCGTTCCGCAGCAGCAGGGAAAGGATCAGCCGATCGGTTTCATCGGTGTTCCGTACCAGATCCTCCAGTTTCAGAACAGAAAGAATATCTTCATCGGCAGTATAGTGCAGAGAAGCGGTCTCATAGGGCTTAACGGACAGATCCGCCGGACGCTGGGAACAGATCGGTGCTGTTTCACCGGGCTGCAGCTGACATTCCAGCATGGAAGCACAGTGTCCGATCCGGGGATTATACTGCATATACTGATGCAGCCGTACCGCCTGGCATCCAAGTTCTTCCAGATCGGTGTACATCCGGGTAAGCCGGGGACAGAAATGCTCCACCGTGCTCCAGTTGCCGAAACCCGTTACCGAAATATCTTCCGGGATCCGGATACCATGTTTCTGCAGATAGCGGATCAGCCAGATCGCAAGAAGATCATTGGTACAGACGATGGCATCATAATGCCGGATGTCGGACAGAAGCTGGGCCCCGCAGTCCATTGTTTTACGCCGGACATAGATATTGGAAGGATCGGTGTTCAGTCCGCAGGAGCGCATACCGCTGGTATATCCCCGCAGCTTGGCAAGATCCCCCACGGTATCCTTATGCAGTGCGAAAAATGCAATGGACTTTTTTCCGGCATCCGAAAGAGTACGGATCAGAGTTTGCATGGCTTTGACAGTATTGAAGGAAACACTGCTGTATTCATACCGGAAAGTATGCTGATACACACTGACCAGTAGCGGTTCGACCTGTATGCCGGACAGCTTCCGTAAAGTCTCATCGATCCAGCCAAGGGAATAGCCGGTTACCAGTGCTATCGGCCGTTCCGAAGATTGAGCATCGGAGAACAGCTTCTCCTGTACCTGACCGTCGGTATATGTTACCAGATCCAGTCCTTTTTTGATGGATTCTCTGACAATACCGTTTACCATATCAGTAACCCAGTAAGCAGAGGGTTCCACCGGTTCACAGAGCAGATGAAGATGCATAGGTTTTCCCCCTTTCGGGTACTTTGGTTTCTGTGGTACAGTCAGACCGGATCAGTCTGCATATCGTTTCAGAATATTTTCGTATACTTCGTCCAGATGGCGCTGGGCGGCAGGGGCTTTGGAAGCGAAATAAGAAGCAAAGTCAGCATTTCCTTCACCGACAGTTTTTGCGATCAGATAACTCATATCATTGCCGTTGCCGTAGTTCCAGTTGAAGTCATATACCAGAGAATTCCGGATCAGGCTGAACATTTCCTGGGATTCCTCGTCACGGAGGAGCTTGTTTTCATACACTACTTCATACAGAACAGGGGTTACCTGCCGGTAGGATTCTGCAGAAAGAGCTTCCACGATCACGCCGACAAATTCCGGATCATCCATATCGGCGGGCAGCAGAAGCATCTGGGTGCTGGCCAGGGTATAGTATCCTTCCTGGGCTTCGTCGTACTTTGGCAGAGGAACGATACCGAATTCAAAATCAGCGTCCCGCAGGTAGGGCAGACGAGCTGTCTGAATGTGCATCATCATACTGTTGCCCTGGAGGTACATATCCACGATATCCAGAGAACCGGTTTTCAGTGCATAGTAGCACCGGTTGTCGTTCCAGACAAAGTCGTAATACCGTTCAATGACCGTGTGCATCTTGTCGCTGAGCATACCATCCAGCGTAGGACGGCCGTTTTCATCTTTAGTGGCCATGACCATGCCGTTGGAATGGATCAGACGTGTCATGGTAGAACCGTTGCTGTCGATGATAAAGCCCCAGGCATCCTGTTCATTCAGCTTTCCGTCCCCGTTCAGATCCTGGGTGACATCCTTTGTGATTTCCGCCAGATAGGTCCATGTCCAGCTGCCGTCATGCACTTTTTCATAGGGATAAGCGATCCCGTGGGCATCCATGATTTCTTTGTTGAAGTAGATAACGTCATAATAGCTGTAGATAAGATCGCTGACCGCTGTCAGAAGAACACCTTCGACTTCCAGATTTTCTCGGATGCTCTGATTCCACCAGGGCTTGTCCAGATTGATGGCGGGCATGTCATTGAAATCATACAGAAGACCATCCGCGATGGCACTGGTGAATCCGCGAAACATATGGTTTACAGCCAGCTGATAGGTACCGTCTCCCGCCATGATTGCGCTGCGGAAAGCATCTATGACCGAACTGGATTGATCGCCGGCATCAAAAAACTCAACAAGGCAGTTGAAACGTTCTTCTACCAGCATATT
>SVSN01000072.1 GCA_015064285.1 Oscillospiraceae bacterium
AAAAAGGAGATATATCATGAAAAGAATTTCTGCTCTTGCTCTGGCACTGCTGATGCTGCTGGCATCCTGCGGCGGTGCGGAAAACGAAACCACGGCGGACACGGCTGCCGGGGAAGAAACCATCACCGAAACCGGCCCTCTGACCGAAATGGAAAAGCGTGCGCTGATTAAGGACGACCTGCCGGATAAGGACTATGGCGGTATGCAGTTCCGCATTTCCACCAAGAACGGTACCATGTACGAAATCGACGCGGAAGAACTGACCGGGGATATGCTGAACGATGCCCTGTATGACCGGAACCTGCGGATCGAAGAACGGTTCAATGTGGAAATCGTACCCATCATCACCATGGAAGGGGACGGCCAGACCCATGTGAACAACGTAAAGAACAGTATCATCGCTGCAGACGATGCCTTTGAACTGGCGGCTACCTATGTGTTCACTTCCGGTTCCATTGTTACCGGCGGGTATTATCTGAACTGGCTGAATATGCCCTACAATGATCTGTCCAAACCCTGGTGGCTCGACGGGATCAATGACAATATGCAGGTAGGCGATGCCATTTATGTAGCAGTGGGAGATACCTGTCTGACCACACTGACGCTGACCTTCGGGGTGTTCTATAACCGTACCCGCGGGGAAGATTACGGCTATAACGAAACCATTTATCAGACCATCCGTGACGGCGAATGGACACTGGATGTATTTGAATCCATGGTCAAGGATGTGTATGAAGACACCAACGGCGACGGTGTCAGAGATGCAACCGACTTCTACGGGTTCACGGCGGAACATGCCACAAACCTGGATGTATATCCCTTTGCCTTTGATATGCCGATTTTCTCCAGAAACACTGATGGAATACCGGAACTGGTAATCAATACGGAAAAAACCATTTCTGCTGTGGAAAGAATCAACCATTTGTACTGGGAAACCACCGGTACCTATGTTCCCGAAGGGGATTACTGGCTGCCTATCACTATGTTCCGGGATGGGTATGCTCTGTTCACCACCACCTATCTGAAGAATGCTTTTGATACCTACCGGGAAATGGAAGATGACTACAGCATTCTGCCTTATCCTAAGTGGGACGAAAATCAGGAAAAGTATCTGACCGGCGCTATGGACAACTACTCCGTACTGGGTGTGCCGATTACCGCAAGCGATTTGGAAATGATCTCCATCATCACCGAATCCCTGAACGTGGAATCCTATAAGACTCTGTATCCTACCTACTATGAACAGGCTCTGCAGAACAAGTATTCCCGGGATGAAGAATCCATCGAAATGATCAATCTGCTGATGGAAGGCCGTAATTTCGACTTCTCCACCCTGTTCTCCACGGAAACCAACTATGTATATACTCTGTTCCGTGAAGTGGTCAGCAGCAAATCTACAGACTTTGCTTCCCGTTATGCCGGCAAGGAAAAGCAGTCACTCAATGGGCTTGCAAAGATTCTGGAAGCCTATGAAAAGAACGCGGCCAACTGATCACCCGGAGTATGTATGAAAACAAAAAACAGAATCCTTGCCGCACTGCTTCTTCCCGCTTTGCTCTGTACGGGGCTTGCGGGATGCAGTCCGGCTGAAACCGATACTGCGGACGGGACAGAAACCGTTTCCGCAGAAGTACCCGAACAGGAGGCAGTTATGGAACCCATTACCACATGGATGACAAACGGGATTGACAAGGTTACGGAAGAACAGACCATCAGCGAGAATCCGGCGTATACCATGGATATCTGGTTGGCCAAGAACGATGCGGAAGGCTGTCAGGTTTCCTTCCGGGCACCCAAGCGGTATGGCAGTATTGCCTTTACCTGTACCAAACAGCCGGACAATGCGCCCATGCTGGATATGTTCAAGGTGCACACCCTGCCTGCCGGCGGCAAGCACTATCCCGATCCCTTTTCTCCCTTCTCCGGGAAGCTGACCCTGCTGGCGGAAACCACCGCATCCGTGTATCTCCGGTTCACGGCAGATCCGGAAATAAATGCAGGGGACTACACCTATGAGTTTGCGATGGATGTGGGCGGCACAGTGCAGCAGACCTATACGGTCAATGTACACGTATGGGATTTTGCCCTCCCGGAAGCACTGTCCTGTGCAACGGCTGTGGGGCTGTACAAGCATTATATCGCCTGTATGCATCCCGGCGTCAGCGGGGAAGAACTGGATCAGCTGTACGTGAACTACTATAACACCCTGCTGGAATATAAAGTTTCCGCATACGATCTGCCTTACGACATTCTGGATGACCGTGCGGATGCGTATATGTCGGATCCCAGAGTGACATCCTTCCGGGTGCCCACCTGTGACGATGACGACGCCAGACTGGTGCAGATTTATGAAAAGCTCTGCTCCAATCCCGTATGGCTGGATAAGGCCTACTTCTATCCGTTGGACGAACCTACATCAAAGGAAATGCTGGATCAGCTTGCAGGACTGTGCGAACGGCTGCAGCGTTTGGCACCGGAAGTATATATCTGTACACCCTTCTTCCTGAATGTGGACTACGATGGAGATACCGATCAGATCTCCTTCATGACCGGTAAGACGACCCTGTGGTGCCCCAAGTCCTATATGTACATCACTTCCAATATCTACACAGCCGACCAGATGCAGAAATATCCTTCGTTCGGAGAACGGATGGCGGAAAGAAAAGCGGCCGGGGATAAGGTATGGTGGTATGTATGTTGGGAACCCGGCGATCCTTACAACAATCTGTTCGTGGAGCAGCGGGGTATCCAGAACCGGATGCTTTTCTGGCAGCAGTACGCCAACGATGTGGACGGCTTCCTGTACTGGGGGGCCAACTACTGGGATCCCACCAACGGCACCACCGATCCGTGGAACGACATGGCAACGGTCAAGCACCTGAGCGAAACCGTATACGGCGACGGCTCGCTGCTGTATAACGGTACGCCGGTGAACATCAAGGGTGCCTGTGCTTCCTTCCGTCTGGCGCAGATCCGTGACGGGATCGAAGATTTTGAAATGTTCCGTATGGCGGAAGAACTGCTTGGCAGAGAATGGGTGGACGAAATGATCGCCAGGGTGACGCCTTCTCTGACCCGGTACAGCAACGATACTGAAAACTTCCTTTCTGTGCGCAAGGCTGTTGGCGATGCCATTGCCGAAAAGCTGAGCAAATAAACTTAACAGCAAAAAAAGAAGGGTTCCGGAATTCCCGGTTAACCCTTCTTTCTGTATGTTGCAGAGATTACTTGGTCATGACAGCGTCATAGTCTTCTTCGATTTCCTTGCCGGGATTGCCGGTCAGCTTGGAAACCACAACGATTACGATACTGGACAGGATGAATGCGGGGAGCAGTTCGTAGATGGCGAAGATGCCGCCCAGCTTAGAGATGAAGAAGTTCCAGATCAGAACGGTTACACCACCGGTCACCATACCGGCAACGGCTGCAGGATAGGTGGTCTTCTTCCAGAACAGGGAGAACAGCATCAGCGGGCCGAAGGTGGCGCCCAGACCTGCCCATGCGAAGTCCACGATGGTGAAGATGATCTGATTGCCGCCGGTGGCAACAACCATGGCGAACAGGGTAATGGCGACCAGGATACCACGGGTAACCCACATAACTTCCTTATCGGAAGCCTGCTTGCGGATGATGCCCTTGTAGATATTCTTGGCAATGGCAGAAGCGGAAATCAGCAGATAGGAGTCGGATGAGCTGATGGCAGCAGCCAGAATCCCGGCACATACCAGACCGGCCAGCAGTGCAGGCAGCATGGATGTGGACAGCAGGATGAAGATGTTTTCAGCAGAAGCGTTATCGGTAAAGGCAACGGGATACAGCGCACGGCCTACGATACCGATTACGATAGCAGCGGACAGGGAGATGACAACCCAGATGGTAGCAACGCGGCGGGACAGGGTCAGTTCCTTTTCGGTACGGATGGCCATGAACCGCAGCAGAACCTGAGGCATACCGAAGTAACCAAGACCCCATGCCAGACCGGATGCAATGGTCAGACCGGCAACGGAAGCGGGTGCACCGAACTGTGCCACACCGTCTACCACTTCACCGGTGGGAGAAGCAGAAGTCAGCAGACTCCAGAAGCCGGGAATGGACTTGGAGTTTTCGATTACGGCAGAGATACCGCCGGCGTGGCCGATACCCAGACCCAGTACCAGTACCAGAGCAACGACCATAACGATGGCCTGCATGAAGTCGGATACGGATTCGCCCAGAAAGCCGCCGAGGAAGGTGTATGCCAGCACGAACAGCGCGGCAACCACTACCATCAGTTCATAGGAAGTGCCGAACAGGGAGGAGAAAAGCTTGCCGCAGGCCATCAGGCAGGAACCTGCATAGGGTGTGAAGAACACGATAATCAGCAGGGAAGCGATAACCAGCAGAACCGGCTTCTGTTCGTGGAAACGATTGGAGAAATATTCGGGAATGGTGATAGCGCCAACCCGTTCACTGTACCGACGCAGTCTTCTGGAGACGATCAGCCAGTTCAGGTAGGTACCCAGAGCCAGACCGATGGCTGTCCAGCCTGCGGAGGCAAGACCGTTCCAGTAAGCCAGGCCCGGCAGACCCATCAGCAGCCAGCCGCTCATGTCGGAGGCTTCGGCGCTCATAGCGGAGACCCAGGGACCCAGGGTACGGCCACCCAGAAAATAGTCGTCAGTACTTTTGTTGGCCCGCTTGGAGCAGTACACACCGATCAGAATGACCGCTGCCATGTAGACCACAATGGAGATAAGGTATTGGATATTCATACATTTTTCCTTTCGTGGAGATTATGCGAAATAAAATATACACAAATTATACACGAAAGGATAAAAAAAGTCAAGGTGATTTTAGCAATTTAAAGTGCAATATTATGAATAATCATACGTTTGTTAAAGAATAGGCTCCCGCATATTCTGCTGCTGCCAGTCAAAGCCGTTGTTGTGGTACAGGAAGTTGTATACCAGTACCCAGAGCGCCGGAATTTCCGGTTTCGGATAGTACTGATACATCTTTTCCGGTACACCGTCGATCATGATGTTGTTTACATAAACAAACCGCAGCCGCAGCAGTGCTTCCTTCACTTTGTCCGCCGATTCAGCCGGAATGCCGGTATCCCTGAGCAGGACAGGGAACAGGAACTTGTAGAAAGGCTTGTGGCGCATCAGCCAGCACAGGGCTTTCCAGACCTCTTCGTCCCCGATGGCGGTAAAAACGGCACGGATCTTTTCGTCATCCGCCAGTACACGTCCCCAACCGTCTGCCGGTTTCGGTGTCATCAAAAAGGCAGGGCTTTCGGGAGCATACCATCCCTGGCCGAACCCTTCGTCCCATATGATCTGCACACTTTGTTCCGGCAGAGCCTGGATGTTTTCCCGGGAGTACTGCCATATGGAGCTCATGAATCCGTGGAACGTCATTTCCCATGCGTTCTGCATACAGGTCTGATGATCCCGTGATGCCTGATGATGGTAGGCGTACAGAGATTCCAGCATGGTCTGCTGACTGCCTGGTACAATGCCGAACAGTGCGTCAATGGATACATTCAGTGCGGCGGCAATCTGGGGCAGCAGTGCGGTGTCCGGCAGGGAAGAATCCGATTCCCACTTGCTCACCGCCTGCGCCGATACCCCCACTTTTTCGCCCAGTGCTTCCTGGGTCAGGTTCAGTTTCGTGCGGTATAGTCTGATATTTTCACCCAGTTTCATACGTTTTCTCCTTTCTCGCCGATCAGCTTGCAGACATCATTCCAGGACATACAGTTATTGCCGGCCCATCCGGTCAGCAGTACCTGCGCGATGCAGAACAGTCCCATAAGCGCCCCGGAGCCGGAATAATTGTACACAACCCGTTCGCCTTCCAGTGTTTCCACCATGGAACGGGACAGGTGCATAGGCTGTGCGATGCCTTCGATATGCTGCAGCTTTTCCAGCAGGGCTTCCGCTTTTTCCACGGTCACACCGGCCTTTTCCGCCAGATAGACGGAAGTGAAATCTTCGGAAAAGTCTGCCCGGTTCAGGGTGTACAACACGGTGAGTGCTTCCGGATCGGCGAAGATTCCGAAGAAATCCGCCAGTGCTTCCCGGTTGTCCCGGAGCCACGCAAACTGTGCCGGATTGCGGAATACCTGCATACTCATGCGGACATCCGGTGTATAGTAGGTCAGCATGGCCGCCAGCGGGTGCTCCATGTTGGAACGGAAAGTATCGCCGAAGGGCTTGTCAAATGCGGGAACGGCATCCTGCATATGATCGTACTGATCCATGCCGCTCCACATGGCACAGATGATTTCCCGGCTATATTCAAAGGCTTTCTGACAGATGGCAGCGCCGTCCGGCTGTTCCCGCATTTCCTTTTTCATCAGCTCCGGTACGGTCATGGGAGCACCTCTGCCAAGCAGCGTATCCATGGATACACCGTAGTGATCCGCTATGGCGCACAGAGCGGCAAGATCCGGTTCCGTAGCGGCGGATTCCCATTTGGATATGGTTTTTCCGGACACGCCCAGTACCTCGCCCAGCGCGTCCTGTGTTTCCCCTGCGTTTTTTCGCAGTTCCGTGAGTTTTTCAGAGAATGTCATGATATAAATTTCTCCTGTCGGTTGGATTCAAATACACTTCCGGAAGTTTCTTTGTGTTTACAGTATACACGAAACTGGCGGTAGAAACAATAGACGGAATGATAATAAAATCTCTGAAACGGAGATACAGGAATGTTCTGTGCATCTGACAGGTGAATCATGCAAAAAAAGACACACCTCCGAAGAAGTGTGTCCGGAAAATATTCAGTTTCCAACAGGTTGCTTATCCGGCGAAGGCCGCATACAGCAGAACCAGCGCACCCAGCACGATCCGGTACCACCCGAAGGCGGCAAAGCTGTGCTTGCGGACAAACCCGGTCAGGAAGCGGATGGCTACCAGCGATACACCAAAGGCTGTCACCGTTCCCACCAGCATGACTGCCCATTCCACAGAAGAGAACACCAGTCCTACCTCCAGTACATACTTCAGCAGTTTCAGTGCGGAAGCTCCCAGCATGACGGGAATGGCCAGGAAGAAGGAAAATTCCGCAGCCGCCGGCCGGGAAACATCCACCAGCATGGCCCCCAGAATGGTACTGCCGGAACGGGATGTGCCCGGAATCAGGGAAAGCACCTGAAAACACCCGATGGCAAAGGCCTTTTTGGTGGAAAGTGCTTCCGTGGATTCCACAGCATAGGTATGGTTTTTCCGGTGCCGTTCGATCAGGATGAACAGCACACCGTACAGGACGAGCATGGCGGCAACTGTGATGTAGTTGTACAGATATGTATCCAGCAGATCATCAAACAGCACACCCAGCACACCGGCCGGAATCACTGCCAGAACTACTTTCCCAAGCAGCGACCACGTGGATTTCCGTGCAGAGGCATCTTTGTTCTTTGACCAGGGGTTGAGCTTGTCGAAATAGACCACAACCACAGCCAGGATGGAGCCGAACTGGATCACCACCCGGAACATTTCCATAAAGGCTTCGGAAACGTTCAGATGAACAAATTCATCGAACAGAATCATGTGTCCGGTGCTGGATATGGGCAGCCATTCCGTGATCCCCTGTACTACGCCCAGAAAAAAGGCTTTGATGATTTCAAAAATAAATTCCATAAATTGATCTTGGATCTCCTGATGTTATCCCTGTCTGAGAATATCGCCGACTTTCACGGGGAAGGGTACCTTCAGCCGGAAGATCATCCCCGGATGGGGGGCAGATTCGATAGGTTCTTCCAGTTCGTTCCGGAGTCCGGCAGCCATAAAGGCTCTGCCGACTTTGCCGGGAGAGATCATTTCCACAGGATCATTTCCCACCAGCTTGTTCCGCTGGATAAAGGTTACATCAAAGAGTCCATCTTCTCCGGGCACATCCACCGTTTCCAGTGCCGTCGCCAGATAGGCCTTTTCCCGGATATAGCCAAGCTGGGTTACGGTGTTAGCGTTTTCTGACGGCGGTGTGAAGAAGAATCCGGTGTCGTATTCCCGGTGGCTCACGCTTTCCAGTTCCCGTTTCCACAGCGGATCCAGTACGTATCCGGCGGGATCGGCCCGGTAGGCGTCCAGTGCCATCCGGTAAGCATTTGTCACTACAGCGGTGTAGTAAGCACTCTTGACCCGGCCTTCGATCTTGTAGCTGGAAATCCCCGCTTCTTCCAGTTCCGGTATATGCGCAAGCATGCACATATCTCTGGAAGACATGAAGAAGGTCTCGCCGTTTGGTTCTTCCTCAGCTACAACTGCCACAGGGGTATCCGGCCGGTTGGCTTCCGCCAGTTCGATGGATTTCACTTTCATCTCCGAAGGAGAATAGCACCAGCGGCAGGACTGGGCGCAGGCACCATGGTTGGCGTCCCGGCCTGTAAAATAATTGGAAAGCAGGCACCGTCCGCTGTAGGCAATGCACATGGCCCCGTGGACGAAGGTTTCCAGTTCCAGCTCATCGGGAATATTCTTCCGGATGGCTTTGATATCGTTCAATGTCAGTTCTCTTGCCAGCACCACCCGTTTTGCCCCGAGCTGATACCACGCACGGCATGCCTGGGCGGAAACGGCGCTTGCCTGTGTGGAAATGTGGATCTCCAGACCGGGACAGATTTCCCGGATCCGCATGACCACACCGATGTCCGACACGATGACCGCATCCACACCGATCTGGGCAAGATACCGGATATGGTTGTCCAGCGCCCCGTATTCTTCCGTGTGGGGCATGACATTGACGGTCACATACAGCTTCACGCCTCTCTGGTGGCAGTACTGCACCGCCCAGCCCAGCTCTTCTGCTGTGAAGTTGTCCGAAGCCGCCCGCATCCCGAACTGTTTGCCGGCCAGATAGACGGCGTCGGCACCATACCGGACGGCGGCTTCCAGTTTTTCGGCGTTCCCTGCGGGAGAGAGCAGTTCCGCCTTGTTCGCCTTATGCATGGAAATCCAGGCACAGGCGGTTTTCTACCACGCTGCGTACATAGCCGGCGGCTTCCTGATGCAGGGGATTGACCTGATAGCCTGCCAGAGCTTCTTCGGTTTCAAAAGCGCTGTCCAGCATCATGTCGGCATTGGAGGAATCACAGCTGTCGATGATTACGGACAGAGAGAGCATCCCGTCGATCTTCCCGTTCAGGGATTCCAGACGGCGCTTGCATTCAGCCTTGGCTTCCGCTTTCTGTTCGGCGGTGAATTCGGACTTCAGTTTCCAGAGAATGATATGCTTTACCATGAGTATTGATTCCTTTCGTATTTCTGATTTCTTATCTCTTACTTCTTATATCCCTCACACATTCATGATCACCGGCAGGATCATGGGCTTGCGCTTGGTCTTGGTGTAGAGATACTTGGACAGTGCATCCTTTACGCCGGATTTCATCTGATTCCACTCGGTAGCACCGGAGGACAGGGTATCGTTCAGAACCTTCTTCACCAGTTCTCTGACTTCATCCATCAGCTCTTCGGATTCTCTCACATACACGAAACCGCGTGAGATGATGTCCGGGCCGGAAATGATGGTGCCTTCGTCTGCGTCCACGGTGGCAACCACAACGATCAGACCGTCCTGCGCCAGATGACGACGGTCACGGAGTACGATATTGCCCACATCACCCACACCGTAGCCGTCCACCAGCATACGGCCGGAGGGAACGGTGCCGTTCTTCCTGCAGGAGTCACGATCCAGTTCCAGTACCTGCCCGATATCGCAGATAAAGATGTTGGCCGGATTCATCCCCATGTATTCTGCCAGTTCCTTATGCTGCATCAGATGGTAGTATTCTCCATGGATGGGCATGAAGAATTTGGGCTTGGTCAAAGCGTGGATCAGCTTCAGTTCTTCCTGACAGGCGTGACCGGATACATGTACAACCGCTTCATCGTGGTATACGCTGACGCCTCTTTTATACATTTCGTTGATGATCTTGCCCACCAGCTTTTCGTTGCCGGGAATGGCGTGGGAGGACAGTACCACCAGATCCTTGGGTGTCAGAGTAACCTGAGAGTGATCCGCAAAGGCCATACGGTACAGGGCGGACATGGGTTCACCCTGGCTGCCAGTGGTGACGATGGTGATCATCTCCTGGGGATACTTGCCGATGTCGGCGATGTCAATGAGCACACCCTGTGGTACATCCATATAGCCCAGCCGTACCGCAGCACCCACTACATTCAGCATACTCCGACCGGTGACGGCAACCTTGCGGCCGAACTTGGCACTGGCGTTGATGATCTGCTGTACACGGTGTACATTGGAGGAGAAGGTGGCGATGATGATCCGCTTGTCGGTGTTGGTCATGAAAATGTGATCCAATGAGAAGCCGACCTTTCTCTCGGAGGGGGTAAAACCGGGGTGATCCACATTGGTGGATTCGCACATCAGCAGCAGAATACCTTCTCTGCCGTATTCGCCGATTCGGGTCAGATCCATCATTTCACCGCCGATGGGAGATACATCCAGCTTGAAGTCGCCGGTGTGGAGAATGGTGCCTACCGGGGTACGGATGGCGATCATGCAGGCGTCGGCAATGGAGTGGTTGGCGCGGATAAATTCACACTTGAACACACCCAGCCGGAGCATGGTGCCTGCTTCTACAGTAACCAGTTCTCTTTCCCCAAGCAGCCGGTGTTCTGCCAGTTTGTTTTCCAGGATCCCCAGTGTCAGACGGGTGCCGAATACCGGCACATCCAGTGTTTTCAGCAGATAGGGCAGACCGCCGATATGGTCTTCATGCCCATGGGTCAGCAGGATGCCGCGGATCCGGTCTGCGTTCTTTTCCAGATACGTATAGTCCGGAATCACCAGATCCACACCCAGCATATCTTCATCCGGGAAGGCAAGACCGCAGTCAATGATAATCATGTCGTTCTCGTATTCGATGACTGCCAGATTCTTGCCGATCTCGTTCAGCCCGCCCAGCATCATGACGCGTACCTTGCTTGCAGGCTGTGTATTTTGTTTTTTTGCCATAAAATTTCCTTTCTTTCATCTAATATCTATCATAAAAAAGCATCAGTTGCTGCCATCGGATGGGAGCGCAGCGAAAAAACTGCCGTTCTGCCGGTATTACCGGGAAAGCATAACGAAAAAGCCTTTTTCGGGAACAGAAAATCCGAAGGCGGCGGACACACCGTTCCGGGCAAGGCGGATGGGCAGATATTTCCAGAGAAGAGCGCCGGATGTATAATGCGAACCATCACGGCTGGCAAACAGAAGACAGGGAAACGCTGATACAAGCGGTTTTCCGCTGTCGTGGTCGTACAAAGGAACCTTATTTATTATACACCCCGATGCGTTGGGAATCAAGAGCAGAATGTAAATATTCCCTGCCGCCTGAAAATATTTTCCGCAGCCGACAGAATCACGCAAAGGCAAGCAGTAGTGCGATTCCGCCGATCACAGCAGAGGAAGAAGCAGCTCCCACCATAAAAGCGCCGATTTTCTGTCCTGCACAGAACGGTGGGGAGGGATAGGGCTTCCGGCTGCCGGGGTTTTCAAAGTTTTCCACAATCCGCCTGGCTTCCTCTGCCATTTCCGTTTCTTTGGGTGCCGGTGTCTTTTCCCCTTTCAGAATGAAATAGGCTTCCGCAAACAGGGGGCTGTTGGGATTTTTGAGATAATAGACCCGTTTCTGACAACCTCGTATCATTTTCTCATCCTTATTGTGTAGTATGGGATGTGTCATTTTTCCCCTGATGAATAGTATGTATTCATATGTCCGGAAATTCCCGAAGGCATATGAAAAATTGCTGTGGATCTTTCCGGAATCGACAAAAACAGACAGAAAATCCTATTGACAATTTTGACAAGATATGGTAAAATAAGCCAGTAAATACAGAAAATTACCAATTCTTAACAAATAATCATGCGAAAAGGACAGAAGGGGAGGAGAATTTATGAAATCGCTTGGAATTGTACGGAAGGTTGACGAACTGGGGCGGATTGTGCTGCCCATCGAAACCAGACGGAGACTGGAACTGGAACCGGGGGACGGCGTGGAAATTTTTGTGGAAAAGGACAGAGTGATTCTGAAGAAATACGAACCCTCCTGCCTGTTCTGCGGCGATGCGGATGAGGTTGTTCTTTACAAGGACAAGCGGATCTGCCGGAACTGCCTGGCAGAACTGCAGAAACTGGGTGAATGAATATACGGCGAATAAAGACAGATAATGTGCCTGTACAAGAAAAACGGTTTACAGAACGGGAGATTCTGCAGACCGTTTTCTCATTGTAAGGCTTATTTTTTGCAGAGAATCATTGCCGTGTTGCTGTCGCCTTCCAGAAAACCAACCGATTCCACCGAGGAGAATCCGGCGCGGCGCATGGCGTCCATTTCGTGTTCCAGAGTCAGCGGGGTGTCGAAGTGGACGAAGGTTCCGTCAGAAATGCCGTCTCGCTGTCTTCTGCGGGCGCATTCGGTGAAAACCAGATCCTCTATAGCCTGTGTGGCAGCGATATAGTCGCATTCCAGATAGATTCCGCCCGGCCTGAGACTGCGGCAGATTTTGGCAAAGAGCGGCTGTTTCTGTTCCGCTGTGTAATGGTGGAGGGTCTCAAAGGAAACCGCGCAGTCGTAAGCATCTTCGGGCAGCGGACAGGTGAAATAATCCGCTCTGCAGAGAGTCAGTGCCTTGTCGCCATGCTTCCTGCGCAGCATGGCCAGCATATCCTCCGCCAGATCGATTCCGGTGACGGAGAGGGTGGGAAAGCGCCGGAAAATACAGTCCAGCTCCAGTCCGGTACCGCAGCCGATGTCCAATAGGTTGGTGATGCCTTCCGGCAGCAGATCCGCCATCCACTGATAGTGAGCACTCCAGTGGGCCATATGTTCCTCATAGTCTCCGAGGCGCGCGTTAAAGAATGTGTCCATGGCTTCCAGCGGCACATCCCGTGTGTCTTCCAGCCACTTTTTCAGGGAGAGATATTCCTTGTCCATTCAGTCCTCCACAATCACTGCTCTGGCAGGGGCACAGCAGGTGCCTTCCACATACACCGGCAGAACCGTCAGCAGGGCATTTTTTCCGCAGACCTTGTCCAGTCCCACAAGGGGCGCCAGCAGCAGAGTGTCCGTGGCGGCGAACAGGTCAAAGACAGGTTCCTCGTTCTGCCATGCAGGGGTGTCGGAACCCATCAGGGACGGCTTTTTGGACAGCAGATGTGCCATAGCTTCTCTGGTCAGCCAGGGACCGCCGGTGAGAAAATCGTCGGCATACCAGTCATCCCAGCCCGCTTCCCACAGAATTGCACAGCCTTCGGGAAAATCCATTCCGTCCATGGCCTTCTGCAGTACGGCAAGACTGATCTCTCCGCCGTTTGCATATACAGTATCTCTGTCCAGATGGAGTACCCGGCAGGGCAGGTTTACCAGGGCCGACACAGGTACTTCCGACAGCATCCGGCCTTTTTCGTAGCCGTTCACATGGGCTGTGGTTTCCAGATATACTCCTGTCTGGGAGTTGAAGCCGTGGAAAATCTCAAAAAAGAAGGTGCCGGGTTCTGCGCTTGTGTGTTCCTGACGGTAATCCGGGTAGTTGTCACCGTATTTCCAGATTCCTTCGCGGATGGGGCCGCTGATATCGTAAACGGGCATGATTCTGTCCTCCGGGATTTGTTTTTCTACAGTATAGCACAGCGGCGGGAGGTTGTCAATTCCGGCAGAGAAAGAAAAAACCGGACTCCGAAGAATCCGGTCGGTGTAGTATTTGGGGTTATGCTTCGGCCTTGACAACTTCTGCTTCGGGAGCGTTCTTCTTAACGCTTTCGATGCCGTTCAGGCAGCCGGCCTTGGCGGTGTAGCCTTCGGAAACAGCGATTACTTCACCGTTGCGGGCCTTCAGACGGAAACGGAATTCACCGGCCTTGTCGGTATACACTTCGAACTTGGGGTGCTTTACAGCAACAACTTCGGCTGCGGTCTGGTCTTCCACTTCACCGATGCAGTTCTTCTTAACGCTTTCGATGCCGTTCAGGCAGGCAGCTTCGGTGGTGTACACTTCGGAAGTAGCGATGGTTTCGCCATTACCGGCCTTCAGATCAAACTTGAAACCGGTAGCGGTCTGCTTCAGAATAAACTTACCCATAATGTCCTCCGGAATTTGATAGAATGTAGGATTTTTACAGGTTCATCATATCATAAAACAGAAGAAATGTCAATGGGATTGGGGGAATTTTGTCGATCGTCATTCCCGGGCGGGACGGGTGATGATGCAGGCATGCATCCGCCGCAGGATTTCATCAAATCTCATATCATCCCGCACACTGTCATACCATGTATGCTGCAGATGGGCAGGATAATCATTGGGCATAATCCAGGTGCTCCATCCGCGGATTTCACCGCAGAGTTGTCTGTGTTCCAAGCCATCTTCCTGATCCATCCAGTGAAAAACAGCGGACATTTCCAGTCCCTGCAGTGCCGGAGAGTGGCAGGTCAGGGTAAATTCATCCTCCCGGATCGCCATGACTGTTTCCAGCAGGGATACAACATCATGCAGTGTACGGAATACCCCTTCCGTATCTCCGAGTTTTGCAAGGGCAGCAGCATAGGAAAGACCAATGTGGATTCGTTCCTGACACCACAGATCTATGGTATTACTACCCCGGATGATATGATCCTCATCGGGGCACAGATCGTTTACTGCATTCAGATATGACAGATTGGTTTCACAGTACCATTTCCGTCTTTCTGCATCATCGAGAGGGAGTCTTTCCCAGTTCCGCGGGGCATCGATCAGATTTCCGATGGTATGCCACAGATAAAACTGCCGGAGTGGTTCATGTTTTTCATCGTCTCTCCGGGAGCGGTACCGGGACAGAAGCAGTGCTGTACGGGTATTGTCTTCATCGGCAGCATTGTCATCCAAAAAGGTGTCAAGATGCTCCTCATCCTCCATGACAGCCATCCATTCTGTGATCTGATGCCGGTACATGGGAACCCCCAGCCGGAACACTTCTTCTGTCAGCCGCCGCAGTTCCTCCATAATTCCGGTGTTATCACTGAGTCGGTATTTCCAGAGCGTATGATAGATTCCCCAGAACCAATATTCATGGTACTCCCGGATATTCCGCCGTATTTCCGTCAGATATTCCAGAACCGCATCGGTATCCTTTTGTGCTGCCGATTTTTCCAGTTTCTCTGTCAGTTCAGCACATAACTGCTGTTTCATCTCCACTGTACAGCCAAGCAGATGATCCACTGTCACCCCAAATAAACCTGCCAAAATCGGCAGCAGCTCCATATCAGGGTATGTACTCCCCGTATCACTAAATTAAGGAAACCAATCGAATATGTTTAGTCTAATTCAATCAATCTTTCCAATAAACCGATAGTAAATCTCCACTTCCTGCTCTTTCGTACCGTCATCCCCTTTGACCGATTCATGAATCACAATCTTCTCAATCAAAGTGTGCAGCAGTTCAGCGTTCAGTTCCGTTGGATTCACATATTGCCGG
>SVSN01000005.1:0-46679 GCA_015064285.1 Oscillospiraceae bacterium
ATTCTGAAAGGAAGAACGTTATGGAATTTTTCAAGAACGTACCCGTTGTAAAGTATGAAGGCAAGGACAGCGCAAATCCCATGGCCTTCCGCTACTACAATCCCGAAGAAGAAATCGCCGGCAAGACTATGAGAGAACACCTGAAGTTCGCCATGTCCTACTGGCATACCCTGTGTGCGGAAGGCACCGATATGTTCGGCCGGGGCACCATGGACAAGTCCTTCGGCGGTCAGACACCTATGGATGTGTACAAGAACAAGGCATACGCTGCGTTTGAACTGATGGATAAGCTGTCCATTGACTACTTCTGCTTCCACGACAGAGACATTGCGCCGGAAGGGGAAACTCTGGCCGAATGCAACGCCAATCTGGACGTGATCGTGGATCTGATGGAAGGGCTCATGAAGGAGAGGGGCAAGAAGCTGCTGTGGGGTACCGCAAACTGCTTCAACCATCCCCGGTACATGAACGGTGCCGGTACTTCTCCCGATGCGGACGTGTTCGCATATGCCGCCGCACAGATCAAGAAGGCCATCGAAGTGACCATTCGTCTGGGCGGTTCCGGATACGTGTACTGGGGTGGCAGAGAAGGCTACGAAACCCTGCTGAATACCGATATGGGCAAGGAACTGGACAACCTTGGCTTCCTGCTGAAGCTGACCTCTCAGTACGGCCGTTCCATCGGCTTCAAGGGTGACTACTACATCGAACCCAAGCCGAAGGAACCCACCAAGCACCAGTATGACTTTGACGCCGCCACCGTTATCGGCTTCCTGCAGAAGTATAATCTCACCGAAGACTTCAAACTGAACGTGGAAGCCAACCATGCCACCCTGGCAGGCCACACCTTCCAGCACGAACTGGCTGTGGCAAGAGTGAACGGCGCCTTCGGTTCCATCGACGCCAACCAGGGCGACCTGCAGCTTGGCTGGGACACCGACCAGTTCCCCACCAATGTGTATGAAACCACCCTGTGCATGCTGGAAGTGCTGAAGGCAGGCGGCTTTACCAACGGTGGTCTGAACTTTGACGCCAAGACCCGCCGTGCTTCCTGGACCCCCGAAGACATCGCTTACTCCTACATCGCCGGTATGGACGGCTTTGCCCTGGGTCTGCGGATGGCTGACAAGATCCTGAAGGACGGCAGACTGGATGCCTTTGTAGACAAGCGTTACGAAAGCTACAAGACCGGCATCGGCAAGAAGATCGCCGAAAGAACCGCCACCATCGAAGAACTGGAAGCCTATATCCTGGCCAAGGGAGACGTGGAAACCACTGCCAGCGGCCGTCAGGAATATCTGGAAAACATCTTCAACGCTGTTCTGTTCTCTTAATCGGCTGTGACGGGAAGGAGGATTTCCATGAAATATTTACTGGGTATCGACATCGGTACTTCCGGCACCAAAACCATGTTGTTTGACGAAGCCGGAAACGGTATTGCCTCCGCTACGGTGGAGTATCCCCTGTATCAGCCCCAGAACGGCTGGGCGGAACAGGATCCCGCCGACTGGTGGAAAGCAGTGACCGAATCCATTGCTGCTGTAACCGCAAAGTGCGGTGTGGCGAAGGAAGACATCGTCAGCATCGGTCTGTCCGGTCAGATGCACGGGCTTGTGCTGCTGGACGAAGACTGTAATGTGCTGCGCAATGCGATCCTGTGGTGCGACGGCAGAACCACTGCACAGTGTCAGGAAATCGAACGCCGACTGGGCAGAGAAAAGCTGATCGAGATTACCGCCAACCCTGCGCTGGAAGGCTTTACTGCCGGGAAAATTCTGTGGGTACAGCAGAATGAGCCGGAAATCTGGGCGAAAGTAAAGCATATCCTGCTGCCCAAGGACTATATCCGCTACAAGCTGGCCGGTACTTTCGCCACCGACGCTTCTGATGCTTCCGGCATGCAGCTTCTGCACATCGCCAACCGGGACTGGAGCGAGGAAGTCTGCGGGGCGCTGGATATCGACATGAACCTGCTGCCTAAGGTATACGAAAGTCCGGAAGTAACCGGAACCCTGCTGCCTGATGTGGCAGAAAAGGTTGGTCTTTGCGCCGGGATTCCCATTGCCGGGGGCGGCGGTGACAATGCCTGTGCGGCCATCGGTACCGGCGTATGCAAAGAAGGCAAAGCTTTCACCACCATCGGCACTTCCGGTGTGGTATTTGCCCATACAAAGGATCTCCATATCGACAAACAGGGTCGGATCCACACCTTCTGCTGTGCGGTACCCGGTGCGTGGCACGTGATGGGCTGCACTCTGGCGGCAGGACTGTCCCTGAACTGGTTCCGTGGACAGCTGGCTTCCGAGTACAGCTATCCCGAGCTGGACGCAGCCTGTGACAAGCTGCCTATCGGTGCAGACGATCTGATCTACCTGCCTTATCTGATGGGGGAAAGAAGCCCCATTCTGGATGCCCGTTCCAGAGGTGTCTTCTTCGGCCTGTCCGCGATCCATACCAAGGAACACATGGCCCGTGCGGTGATGGAAGGGGTTGCCTACTCCCTGTACAACTGCCTGGAAGTGCTCCGGGAAAACGATATCGAATGCAGTGACATGGCATTCTGCGGCGGCGGTGCCAAGAGTGATTTCTGGCGGAAGATGTTCACCGATGTGTACGGTGTGCCGGTGAAGCTGATGCAGTCCAGTGAAGGTGCTGTGCTGGGTGCGGCAATCCTGGGCGGATGCGCAGCCGGTGTGTATGCTTCCGTGGAAGAAGGCTGCGACAAGGCCGTGCGTGACGGTGCGTCCTGCCAGCCCGATGCTGCAGCACATGAACAGTATATGCACTACTACGGCATCTACCGGACGCTGTATCCGGCACTGAAAGATGCTTACGCTATGCTGCATCCGTAAGCGGACAGCGGCCAGAGTATAATGTAACATAACGAAACTCCTGTACAGACGGAAAAATCTGTGCAGGAGTTTTCTGTTTATTCGGTTTCTCTTTGTCCATGCTCCAGTACCGCTTTGCATACGGCACCGGGCGTCAGCTTTCCATCTTTCACAAAACCTTCTTCCCGCCATGCCAGAGCATCGGTCAGCGTTCTTTCCAGTACGGTAATCCGTCCGGCATAACAGGCGTCACCGATTCCGTCATGCGTTTCGTCCGGGTCGGTGGTCAGGTCAAAATACTGCCGTCTGCCGCTGCCGGAGAACCAGATGAATTTTTCCATCCGTCCGTTTTCCCGGGACAGGATCCATTGACAGGACTCCCCGTCATACAGATGCTCCCCATGGAGGCAGGTTCTGTCCTCATCCCCGAACAGGTTGATCCCATCCACAGTGTCCGGAACAGGAATGCCGCACAGGGAAAGCAGGGTGGGCATCACATCCCGCAGTTCGGCCAGTTTGTCGGCTGTAGCCGTGTCTCCTGTGTATCCGGCTCTCTCCAGGGCTTCCCGGGAGGCGGAAATGATAAGCGGTACATGGGCGCTTCCCTCGTAGGGCAGGCTCTTGCGGAAGAGACAGTGATCCCCCAGCAGTTCCCCATGGTCGGAAACAAATGCGATAATGGTGTTGGAACGATCCAGTCCCTGGGCAAAGAGCGCGTCCCGGAGTCTGCCGATTTCATAGTCCACCTGGGTCATGGCGGCATAATACCCCATCTGCGCCGCCTCCATCAGTTCGGGATCACCGGGGCCTGTTTCGCTGTCCGCCACATAGCCATCCCGGCGGCGTCTTTCGGTGTTATCCCAGTCACCGGATTTCGGCGGCGTCAGCTTTTTGCCGCGGTACATGGACCAGAAAGCTTCCGGCGCGTCAAACGGCGGGTGGGGACGAACATAGGAGAGGGTCAGGAAAAACGGTTTGTCACGGTCTCTCTTCCGCAGAAAATCAATGCCGCGATCGGTTACCCAGCGGGTAGGATGGGTACTTTCGTCGTAAAGCCACGGTCTGCCTACCCAGGAATTGCAGTCGATCCCGGTCTGTATGGGATCCGCATCGATGCCCAGTCTGGCCTGAAGCCAGTAGAAATAGTCGTCGGCGATCCGCTGGTTGGTATGGTACGGCTGTTCCGGGCGGCGGTAATAGTGGAGATATCCGTCGTGCAGATCCACCGAATGATAGCCCATGCTGTTCCTCAGCGGATGCACATGGAGCTTCCCGGCACAGTGGCATTGGTACCCTGCATCGGCAAAGGTACCGGCCATCGTATGGGGATAGTCCCAGCGGACACCATCGAGGTATCCCACGCGGCGATGATTCTCCTGGGCCATGCCGGTATACAGCGCAGCCCGTGCGGGAATACAGGTGGGTGTGGCGGAATAGGCGTTTGAAAAGGGAATTCCTTCCGCACAGAGGGTATCCAGATAAGGGGTTTTAACGTCCGGATGCCCGGCGTATCCCAGACAGTCACCGCGCCACTGGTCAGTGATGATAAGCAGTACATTGGGTTTTTGCATACAGATTCTCCCGGCATGAGATGATATTCCTATTGTAGCAGATCAGTGTCTCTCCTGTCAAGGAATACCTGTCGTTTTTCTGCATGCCAACGACAGAAATCTGGTAAAACTGCGGATAATCCTTGCATTTCAGAGACAGTTCCTGTATAATAAAGCCAGAATCCAACCCACGCGGTTTATGTATCAAGGAGAATTCTTATGGCGAAAATCAATGTTGCTCTGTGCGGTATCGGCGGATATGCCATGCTGTATACCCGATATATCCTCGATCGGGAAGATCCCAGAATCTGTCCGGTGGGGGTGGTGGAACCCTATCCTGCCTCCTGTCCCCGTCTGGCGGATCTGGAGGCTGCCGGTATCCCGGTGTACGCCACGCCGGAGGAACTGTATGCCGCCCATCAGGTGGATCTGACTGTTATTGCAACCCCCATTCAGTGCCATACACCGCAGATCCTGACCGCATTGCGGAACGGTTCCCATGTGCTGTGCGAAAAGCCTCTTTGTGCGGACGAAAACGATATTGCGATCCTGCAGGATGCCAGCCGGAAAGCCGGGAAGTTTGTGTTTATCGGGTACCAGTGGTCGTATGCAGCCGCTACACTGGCGCTGAAACGGGATATCGGCGAAGGACGGTTCGGAAGATGCCTGGAAATGAAAACCATCGTACTCTGGCCCCGGGATCTGGCATATTACCGCAGAGGATCCGGATGGGCAGGAAAGGTTGCGGCAGCGGACGGAGCGCTGATATATGACAGCATTGCCAATAACGCCACTGCCCATTATCTGCACAATATGCTGTTTGTGCTGGGTGAGGATGGAAAAGCTGCCATGCCGGATACGATCCGCGGTGTGCTGCTGCGTGCCAACGATATAGAGAATTTCGATACCTGCAAGGTGGATCTGACCTTCCCCGGCGGCACAAAAGCCTGCTACATCGCCTCCCATGCCGTAGACAAAACGCTGAACCCCACCTATCATTTCCGGTTTGAAAAGGCGGATGTATACTATTCCCAGACAAGGAACGATCTTTCCGTCATGGTGATGCCGGAGGACTACACGGAATACGGAGAAGTCATCGCCGTGACGGCAGACGGAAAACGAATTTCTTACGGGAATCCTTTTACAGATGAGTATGCCAAGCTGGAGGCTGCCATTTCTGCCGCCGTCCGGGGCGATACCGTGGAATACCCCTGCGGCATCGGGGCGGCAAGCGTCCACACCCGGGTGATCAACCGGCTGCAGAAACACGAAACTGTCCGGAATATTGCCGCAGACAGACAGGTACGCACGGAGGAGCGGGTATATGCCGAAGGATTGTGGGCAGATCTGATCGGATGCTATAAAAATCCCGAAGAATCTCTTGGGGACTGGGCTGAGGTATAACATATGGAAAAAATCAGAGTCGGTCTCCACGGTATGAACGGCCACCAGATCCACAACCGGCTGAAAAACCATCCGGACGGGGAGATCGCGGCGGTCTGCATGACGGAAGAAGCCTGGAAAAAACTGCCGGGATGGGAAAAGATTCCACGGTATGATACACTGGATGCTATGCTGGCCGGGGGAGGGCTGGATATGGTCTGTCTCTGCTCTCCCCGGCGTGCCGATCAGGAAAGAGACGCCATGCTCTGTCTGGAAGCCGGATGCCACGTGTACGCAGAGAAACCGGCGGTACTGTCGGAAGCGGGACTGGACAGGGTACTTGCCAAAGCGGCAGAATGCGGAAAAGAATTCCACGAAATTGCCGATACGGTGTTTTATGAGCCCTACTGGTCCATGAGACGGCTGATCCGGGAAGGCAAAATCGGCGAAGTGGTACAGGTGTACGCACAGAAATCCTATCCCATGCGTCCCGGGCAGCGTCCCCAGGAGGAAGAAACGGACGGCGGTCTGATCCGGTGGGTGGGTATCCATGCCGTGCGGTTTGTGGAACATATCACCGGTCTGCAGGTCACGGATATCGAGGCCAGAGAAACCCATCTGGGCAACGGGACGCTGAACGGCGTGCACGAAGGCGGGCTGTTTACCGCAGCGGTACTGTCCATGACCCTGGAAAACGGCGGTGTGGCTTCCATATGTATGAATTATCTGAACCCGACAGGATTCCCCGGCTGGGGCAACGAACATGTGCGTGTGTTCGGTACCGGAGGGGTACTCGAAATCACCGACGGCGGCGCCCACAGCCATATCTATACAGATAAGGACGAAGGAGAGATTGATACGGCCGCCTCGGACTGCGTTGATTTTCTGGATCTGCTGCTGCGGCATCTGCGGTACGGCGATCCCATGCCGATGGATACGGAAGAAGAACTGCATCCCCTGCGGGTCGTGATCCGTGCCAAAGAGAAAGCCGTGGAAGTACGGCAGAAATAAAAAGGAGGCAGCATATGTCTTTTCGAGCCAATCGTCCGGAAGGACTGGAAAAATCGGCGGATTACCGGGTGTTTGCCGCCGTACCGGGGGTGGAGACCGAGCTGTACTGTGCCCACGCCGTCGTAGGCAACCGGTTCAGGGATTACGCCATGTCTTACGAAAAAATGACGTTCTGCTCCCTGGACTGGGACTTTTCGGCACCCCTGGTTCTGACCGTGAAACCGAACCGTCCCTGGAAAGAGGTCTGCATCCGTCCTGTTCACGCAGGGATTCCCTATACCGTGGAAGGGGACATGATTGTGATCAGGCTGGACAAACCGCAGAAGTTCTCATTGGAGCTGGACGGGGATCTGTACCGGAATCTGTTTGTGTACGCCTGTCTGCCTGCTGCAGTGCCGGAAGGTGAGAATGTACGTGTCTTCGGCCCCGGTGTTCATGAAGCGGGCGAACTGCTGATCGGTGCGGACGAAACCGTTTATATTGACGGGGATGCAGTGGTGTATGGTTATATCTGGGCCAAGGGGGACAATATCCGGATCACAGGCCACGGGGTACTTTCTGCCGCAAAGGAAAACCACGATGTGAACAGGCATCGGGTACAGCTTTTCCACGGAGACGGCTGCAGCGGTCTGCGGATGGACGGGATCATTATGCTGGATTCCCCCGGCTGGACCCTGTGTCTGGTGCGCTGCCGGGATGTGGTGATCACGGATCTGAAACAGATCTGCTTCAATCCCAACAGCGACGGGTTTGATATCTGTTCCTGTGAAAATGTGCGGATTGACGACTGCTTTGTGCGGAATTTCGATGATAATATTTCCATCAAAGCGTTCAGTAAGGACAACATGCATATACTGATGGAAAACTGTATCCTCTGGGCGGATTGTGCTCACAATATGCTTATCGGGCCGGAATCGAAAAGGGAAGAAGAAAACCGTTTCTGCCATATTTATTTCCGGAACATTGATGTGCTGGAACACAAGGAATACAGCGAGTTTTTCATGGGCGTCATGGCGATATTCTGCGCAGATCTGGCGGAATTCTATGATATCGAATGGGATGGTATCCGGATTGAACGCATGACAAACGGCCGGATCTTCGACTGCAATTATGTGGATGCCTATGCCAAAACCTTCGGAAAGAGCGTCCGGGATGTGCGGATGAAGAACATTGACTGTGCTGCGCCGGTGCTGTACAAAAGCCGCATCAAAGGGATGGACGAAACCCACACCATGAACGATTTCCTGCTGGAAAACTTCCGGATCCACGGCATTCCCGTATCGGCGGAAGAACCTTCTTTTGAGATCGGAGCGTATGTGGAAAATCTTGTGATCCGCTGAGAAAACGGTAAAACCGAATACACATGGAGACAGGCTGTCATCCGGTGGGTAAATACCCGGAGACAGCCTGTGTATTTATGTATTCCTTTTTTGGATCCCGACGGACAGAGAGAGCAGCGCCGCCATAATACAGAGCACCGAAAGCTCCGGCAGCCACTCCACAAAAGGAACCGGCGGATCTGCCAGGATATACAGTTTCATGTCTTCTATGAAAATATGATATGCCAGAGGCAATCCGAACAGGGGATAGAGCAGGAGTTTTGTCCGGATGTACCCGAAGATCGTCAGGGTATACAGAACAAATACGGTGATATACAGCAGAATGCACAGAACTGTGTGGATCACAGCGGCAAAGGTGAAGGATTTCAGAAAGAAGAACAGCACCCCTGTGAAGACGGACACAACGGTCAGCCGGGACTCTGTTTCACCGTACCGGATCACCGCTGCCAGAAACAGCACCACTGCAGTCAGCGGCAGCAGCAGATGGATCCAGAACAGGTAAGGGGTCAGCGGTGTCAGACAGAAATACAGGATCCGGAGCAGTCCGGCGGCGGTCATGAACCCCAGGGATATCCGGACTGCGGCAGAGGTACGGGGAATGACAAATACAGGTCGGTTCGCAGCCATAGGATCATTCACCCAGATAAGCAGGCGCTTCTGCACCGCCGCAGGGAAGATTGACCTGCCGGATCCAGTACCGGTACCGGGCCCGTTCCAGTTCGGTGGAATGGTTCAGGGTAACAAAAGCACCGGGGGCGGCGGCAGAAGTACCGGCGCGGGTGATTTTGTAGGTCACGGTTTCCGAGTCCTTGTACACAGGTGCAGGATCGGTCCAGCTGCCTCCGGTGATGCCCCGGGCAACATTTTCATACACGGGAGCGCTGTCTGCCGCACGCCAGATGTCCACCGCTTCGGCAAAGTCCCAGGTCAGACAGCAGGAACGGTCGGCATGCAGCAGGCGGGGAACAGGCAGTTTTTCATGAGCCGGAATCGCTGTGAAGCGGTAGCAGCCGCCCGGTTCTGTGTCAAATTCCACCATGTCGCCGCAGACCCGGAAGGGAACCGTGGCAGAAGCATCTGCAAGACCGGGATACCGGATCCGGCAGGTTGCTCCGGCGGCGGAATGAACCGTGATGGTGTGGGCGCACCCTTGTTTCCAGGACACATCCAGGGTGAAGCCGCCCCGTGCCGCCAGTCCCGTGTAGGAACCTTCCGGCCAGGCATCCGGCAGAGCAGGCAGGGGAACAATGGCGGATTCATGGCTCTGCAGCAGCATTTCCGCTACCCCGGACGTGCCGCCGAAGTTGCCGTCGATCTGGAACGGCGGATGGAAGTCCCACAGATTGGGCAGCGTCCGTTTGCCCAGCAGGTTGGAGAACAGCTTATGGGAACGGTTGCCGTCTCCGGTACGTGCCCATGCGTTCAGACGGTGTGCCAGTGCCCAGCCGGTGGATTCATCGGAACGGAGATCCAGGGATACCATGGAGGCGTCCAGCCAGGCGGGGGTATCGTGGTTGATGGAGGTGCCGGGGTAAAGACCCATCAGCTGGGAGATATGCCGGTGCCGGAACTCGCCCACTTCCCCATAGAAGCGTTCTTCTCTGTATTCTTTGATCTGACCGCTCCAGCCAACCTGCACAGGGTCGTACCGGTCCATCTGTTCCCGGACGGTGCGGATGACAGGCAGATCTTCCGGCGGCAGGTTTTCTTCACCCAGCAGATCCACACAGGTCAGCAGATCCCGGCCGTTTTCCCAGATCATCTGCTGGTCGAAAGCGCAGCCTACCGTATGGTAATACTGCACCGGTTTTCCCCAGGTGTTGGAGAGAATCTGTTCCGGAGACGCGGAGAATACGGACAGATACAGCCCGTCGTAATCCCGCACCACTTTGCACAGGAATTTTGCCATGGCCAGCAGCGCCGGATACGCAATTTCCCGGAGCACGGTTTGATCCGCGGTGAATGCGTAATATTCCCAGAACAGTTTGGAGGTCAGTCCTCCCGTACCGGGGCCGGAGTGTCCGCCTGGGCCGGATATGCTGTAGGCATAATTGCCCGTACCGATGGTCCAGCCGCAGTCTCCCGGAATGTCCGAAGCATTTTCGGGTACAGTCTCCCGGATATACCGGCTGGCAAAGGTTTCTGCCTGGGGGAGGAAGGCTTTATAGTATGACAGATAAGCGGCAAAGGTTTCTTCCAGACCGGTGACAAAAGCCGGCCAGTAGTTCATCTGGACATTGATGTTGTGCCAGTATCCGCTGCCCCAGGGGGAACGGTCATGGCAGTTCCAGACACCCTGCAGGTTGGCAGGCAGACAGCCGGGACGGGAGGAAGCGATCAGCAGATACCGTCCATACTGGAAATACAGCACTTCCAGATACCGGCTGGGGGTTCCGGAGGCGTAAGTTTCCAGCAGCGCATCGGTCATGGCGTCCGGCACATCTGTTTCCCCGAATTCCACAGAGACTCTGTCAAACAGCCGGCGGTAGTCCGTTTCGTGCCGGGCATACAGTTCGTCCCAGCTTTGGGCAGCGGCGGCATCGGTCAGTTCCCGTACCAGCGGCAGAGGATCCCCGGGGATGAGCTTCTTGGCGTTGTCCGGTTCCAGAAAAACTTCCGGCCGCAGTTCGTAGTTGGTAGCGCCGCAGAAAACAAAACGGGTTTCCGTAGCGTCCGTGATCCGGAGCATTCCGTTTTCGGCGGCAACAACACCGTCCGTGTATACAGCCAGCCGGGCGGCAAAATGTACCTGATAGGCGCACATAATCCCGGTCATGGTCAGCGTGCTGCCGTCTGCGGTGACAGTCCCCCGTTTTTCCCGGCCTTCTTCTTCGGTCAGATGGGGAATCTGCAGCTCTGCCGTAAAGGAGACGGGAGCACTGCTGCAGAAGCGTCCGGCGATGGTACGATCCGGATAACTGGCGAAGTATTCCCGTTCCATACGGACACCCTCTGCGGTGTACCGTACATATGCCAGCGCGCGGCCGATATCCAGTCCTCGCTCATAGTTTTCCGCCGTCTCTTCCCGGTGGGGAAAATGAAAATACAGATCCGCAAAACTGTTCAGTCCCCCGAGATGACCCGGGTTTTCCACAGAATTTTCCGTAACCTGGATCCGTTCATGGGCAACACCTCCGAAGATGTTTCCGCCGGTGTGGGAGTTGCCGATGGGCAGCGAATATTTTTCCCAGCCCTCCGCACTGTCGGGAGCCGGTTTGTTGTATCGGAGTTTCAGTTCCATACTGCTATCCTTTCCATATAGGATTTGGAGAGATTCCGGCTCCATTATAGCATAGAAATTTGGAGATTGCAACCAAATAACACAGAAAAACACCGGTGGAAAATGGATGAAATTTCCTGGAACATCTTGCAAAACGGGAAAGGGTTCGGTATAATGATATCAACCATATTCCGGTACATGCCGGAAACAAGAAACCGGAGGATTTTGTATGCCGTACTATCGCAATACTGCCGCCCATCAGCCGGATGCACTGGATGCCATTCTGGCTCTCCGGCCGGCCGGTGCCGATACTGCTGCCAAAGCTGTAACCAATCTGGAAAACCGCATGAAAGGTGCTTTCATCGGCAGATGTGCCGGCTGTACCCTGGGTGTGCCTGTGGAGATGTATTCTGTTATGCGGATGCAGGCAGTTGCCATGGAAACCGGCACCCCGTTCCCGCCCACAACCTACTGGAAAGGTTCCGACCATCCCGAATATGTGCATTACGGCGTCAATGTACGTGCGGATTATCTGGAACCGAATCTGTGCCAGGTTCCCGTGGACGATGATATCACCTATGTGATCCTGAATATGCTTCTGCTGGAAAAGTACGGTAAGAATTATTCTCTGGACGATGTGGGACAGTTCTGGCTGGATGTGCTGCCGTATGCCTGCACAGCGGAAGATGAAGCCCTGCGTCAGCTCCGTTCCGGTACAAAAGCCGCTTATGCCGCCAACTCCAACGAATACATCGAATGGATCGGTGCCGCTATCCGGGCGGATGCTTTCGGGTATGCCTGCGCCGGGGATCCTGCGGCTGCCGCAAAGCTGTCCTACAACGATGCGTATCTGACCCACCGCCAGAACGGGATCTACGGGGAAATGTTCTGTGCTGCCGCCATTGCCGCTGCTTTCACTGCAGAAACGCCCCTGG
Organism: Oscillospiraceae bacterium; assembly: GCA_015064285.1. Lineage (GTDB taxonomy): Bacteria > Bacillota > Clostridia > Oscillospirales > CAG-272 > UMGS1696. The sequence goes on from SVSN01000005.1 coordinate 12,271, forward strand.
ACGCCGTTGCCGAAGGCATGAAGCAGATCCCCGCGGAATCTGAACTGTACAAAGCACTGGTGTGGGCAATGGAACAGAATCCTGCCAACTATCTGCGGGCACGGATGCTGCTGGACGAAAAATACAGAGGCATGAGCTCTGTCCATACCATCAACAATATGTGTGCCATCGTGTTTGCCCTGAAGCTGGGCGGTGACGACTTCACAAAATGTATCAGTGAATGCGTGGCTATCGGGCTGGACAACGACTGTACCGGCGCTACCGTAGGTTCCATTGCCGGTGCCTGTCTGGGCTTTGACAGGATCCCCGCCTACTGGTATGACAAGTTCAACGATACCGTGCGCACCTACATCAAGGACAACGGTTCTCTGTCCATTGAAGATGTGGTCGCCAGATTTGTGAAGCTGAACGGCTGAGAGGACAGCCGTATTACGAGTATCACAGGAGACTGAACCATGGAAAATTATACAAACCGCGGCTATATTATTGTCACCGATACCGTTCCGGCGGACGGAAGCTGCGATGTGTCTGATGCCATCCAGCAGCTGATCGACGAAAATCCCAACCGGACCATTTTCTTCCCCGACGGGATATACCGGCTGGACAAACCCATCTGTACCCCCGCCCATCCGCAGAAAAGCGTGGATCTGCAGCTTTCCAATTATGCCGTTCTGCAGGCCGGAGAAGGATGGGACAGCGGGGAAGCCATGGTTCGTCTGGGCGCGATCCACCCGGCCAACGATATCCGTACCATCGGCAGCAACTATTCGTTTTCCGGCGGTATTGTGGACGGTATGAACAAGGCGAGGGGCATCTCCATTGACGGAGGCAGAGAAACCCATGTGCAGCAGGTGTCCATCAAGCATACCACCGTGGGGATCCACATCAAGCGCGGCGCCAACTCCGGCTCCTCCGATGCGGACATCACCCAGGTGAACATCGTCGGCAGCGGCGGTACCGACTCTATCGGCGTGCTGCTGGAAGGGTACGACAATACGCTGACCAATATGCGCATTGCCAATGTGTTTGTGGGCGTGAAGCTGTGCTCCTCCGGCAACTGTCTGCGCAATATCCATCCGCTGTACACATCCGATTACACGGATTACGTAAACAGCTGCGGGTTCTGGGATCTGAACGGCAACAACTGGTATGACTACGCCTACAGTGATCATTTCAGTACCGGCTTCCGCACATCAAACAGCATTTCCAGTACTTTTGACAACTGTTTCTGCTGGTGGTACAGCGCCAGAGAGATTGCCCATACCGCATTCCGGGCGGAAGGAAAATTCAACTCCGTGGTGACCAACTACCGCATGGGCTTCTATAATACAGAAGCGGAAAATAAAGTGCTGTCCGTGGACGAAGAAGGCGGCAGAGGGGTGTTCCACAACCTTTCCTTTGATGTAAATAAAGTGCAGGATCAGACCCACATGGCGTATCTGGTGGGAAAAATTCTGTAAAAAAACAGAAACGGGGCTTCCGCGGACGGAAACTCCGTTTTTTGTATGCAGTATCGGATCAGCCGAACAGCTTCAGTCTGGCTACAACTCTGCGCAGACCACGGTACAGAGGCCCCTCCAGCTCCCGGCAGGCGTTCTGCAGTTCTGTGCGGATGGCGATCTGCTGGGGACAGTGGCTTTCGCATTTGCCGCAGCCGATACAGTTGGAGGCGGAGGTGGGATCCTTCCGCAGTACCGTGCAGATCATGTAGTCCACGGAAGACCAGAATTTTCCTTCGGAATACCGTCTGTTGTAGGCGGCAAAGGTGCCGGGAATGTCCACATGCTTCGGGCAGGGCATACAGTAGCCGCAGCCGGTGCAGCCCACCTTCATGCCGGACTGGATGGCAGAGACCACTTCCTGCAGCATGGCTTCCTCCGCCGGACCCAGATCACCCACACCGGCTTCTGCCGCGGTTTCGAGGTTTTCCTGCACCATGGCGGAAGAGTTCATTCCGGACAGCACGCAGGTCACTTCCGGCTGATTCCAGAGCCAGCGGAAAGCCCAGCCGGCCGGCGTATGCTTTGTGGGATATTCCGCGAAAATTTTCTTGGCCTTTTCCGGCAGACGACTGACCAGCCTGCCGCCCCGCAGCGGTTCCATGATAAACACCGGCAGTCCTTTGCTGTGGGCATACTGCAGTCCCGTGCGGCCGGCCTGGGTGTGCTCGTCCATATAGTTGTACTGGATCATGCAGAAATCCCAGTCGTAGGCATCGACCAGCTGCCGGAACATATCCGTGTTGCCGTGGTAGGAAAAGCCGATCTGCCGGATGGCACCGGAGCGCATTTTTTCATCCAGCCACGCCGCAAACCCCATCTCCAGCAGCCGGTTCCAGGAACGGATGTCGCTGAGCATGTGGAGCAGGTAGTAATCGATATAATCGGTGCGGAGTCTTTTCAGTTCCTCCGTGAAAATCCGGTCCATATCCTCCGGTTTCCGCACCAGATAGTGGGGCAGCTTGGTGGCGATATGCACCTTTTCCCGGATGCCGTTTCCGGCAAGCACTTCTCCCAGGGCCGACTCACTGCCGGGATAGATGTAGGCGGTGTCAAAATAGTTCACCCCGGCCCGGTATGCCGTCATAATCTCCTTTTCGATCTCCTCTGTCTGCGGGATGCCCAGGGTCTGGGGGAAGCGCATACAGCCGAATCCCAGAATGGAAATGGGATTGCCGTACCTGTCTGACCGATACTGCATGAATACCTCTTGTATATCAAATATATTTTTTAACAGTATACCATGAAACATTAAATAATGCAAGGGTAAGGGGACAGAGAGACATAAATCTGCCGGGAAATCGGAAAACGCTCTTGCCATTCCCGGAAACCTGTGGTAGAATAGCCGTAAAGCACATAAAGCCGGAGGGATTTCTTATGATCAAACGAATGCTGCAGATCGCCAGACCCTGGTGGGGTTCGCTGGGGATCACGGTTCTGGCACTGATAGCCTCATCTCTGCTGAATCTGGTAACGCCGGAAGCGGTGAGAAGGCTGACCGCACTGCTGGGCGCGCCGGAAAACCTGACGACAGGGATCCTGGCCGGGTATGTGGGCATTATGATCGGCGCCTATCTGCTCCGGGCTGTGTTCCGGTTTCTGGCTATGTGGCAGTCCCATGTGGCGGCCTGGAATTTTGTGGGGCACCTGACTTCCTTGTGCTATGACAAGCTCCAGTCCCTGTCCATGCGGTACTATTCCGACAAACAGACCGGGGAGATCATGTCCCGGATGATCAACGATACAAGACAGCTGGAAGTGCTGATCGCTCATTCTCTGCCGGATATGGCCATGAATGTGATCATCATTCTGGGGGTGGCGGTGATGATTTTCACCATCAACCCGGCTCTGGCGGCGTTTACTCTGCTGCCGGTACCCTTTATCGTGATTCTGTCCCGGATCTTTATCACCCGGGTGGCGCCCCTGTTCAAAATCAATCAGGAAGTGCTGGCCGGTCTGAATGCCCGTACCCAGGACAATCTGTCTGGCATGAAGGAGATCCAGGCCTTCGGGAAAGAGGGGGCGGAATCCCTCAGCATGAAGGAATACTGCAAAAAATACATATATGTCAATGTCCGGGCCAATTATTATAATGCCATGTACCATCCTTCCGTGGAGTTCATGACATCCATCGGTACGGTGATTGTCATGGGGGTCGGCGGCGTTCTTGCCATGAAGGGTTCCATGTCCACGGCGGATATTGTGGGGTTCTTCATGTATCTGTCCCTGTTCTACAGTCCCCTGTCGGCTCTTGCCAGACTGGCGGAAGATATTCAGGTGGCAGGCGCCTGCGGAAACCGGGTCATTGAACTGCTGGATACGGAAAGCGAGATCCGGGAAGCGGAAGACGCCGTGGCCATGCCCAAAGGAGAGGGCGGCATTGCGTTTGAAAACGTGACCTTCGGATACGGTGCGGAAATCAAAGTGCTGGACAACATTTCCTTCCGGGCCGAACCGGGGAAGATGATCGCGCTGGTGGGTGCCACCGGGGTGGGGAAGACCACCATTGTGTCCCTGCTGGAACGGTTTTACGATCCCCAGGCCGGGAAGATCACCATCGACGGGTTCGATACCAGAAAAGCCACGCTGAAGTCCCTGCGTGACAACATTTCCATCGTGCTGCAGGATGTGTTCCTGTTCAACGGTACGGTGTACGACAATATTGCCTACGGGATCGACAATCCTTCCGAAGAAGCGGTGTACGAGGCGGCCCGGATTGCCTGTGCGGATGCGTTTATCCGTGCCATGCCCCAGGGGTATCAGACCATGATCGGCGAACGTGGTGTGCGTCTTTCCGGCGGACAGAAGCAGCGGCTGGCCATTGCCCGTGCTGTCCTGCGTGAAACTCCTATTCTGGTGCTGGACGAAGCGACCTCTGCAGTGGATAACGAGACGGAAGCACAGATCCAGAAGGCCATTGAAAACCTGACCGGCCGACATACCCTGATCGCCATTGCCCACCGGCTGTCCACGGTACGGAAAGCGGACAACATCATCGTGCTGAAAGACGGCAGAATCGCGGAACAGGGTACCCACGAAGAACTGCTCCGCCTGGGCGGTATCTACGCCGGCATGTGCGGTATACACGACACAGACGCTCTTATCAGAACGGAAGAATGACTTTTTCAGGAGACGGAGCAAAATGGAAGCAAAATACAGACGCGTCAAAGCGGCGTGTTATTTCTCAAGCATATCTATGTCGGTCATCGGCAATCTTTCCCCTGTGCTGTTTCTCACATTCAGAGAACTGTACGGCATTTCCTACTCTCTTCTGGGTCTGCTGGTGCTGATCAATTTCATGACCCAGCTGACCATCGACCTGATTTTTACCTTTTTCTCACACAAATTCAATATCCCTCTGGCGGTAAAGCTGACGCCGGTGCTGGCCTTTGCGGGTCTGGTGTTTTTTGCCCTGACTCCGTGGCTGCTTCCGAATGCCATCTACACCGGCATGGTGATCGGTACAGTGATGTTTTCCGCAGCCGGTGGATTCGGGGAGGTGCTGGGCAGTCCTGTTATTGCCGCTATCCCCGCCAGGGATCCCGACAGAGAAATGAGCAAGCTCCACTCCGTGTATGCCTGGGGGGTGGTGTTTGTGATTCTGTTTGCCACTTTTTTCCTGCTCGTGTTCGGCAGAGAAAACTGGCAGATCCTTACCCTGATTTTCACGATAGTGCCGCTGACCTCCTTTTTCCTGTACGCCGGAGCTGAGATTCCGCCTATGGAAACACCGGAAAAGGTGTCCGGTGCGTTGGCATATCTGAAGAATAAGACTCTCTGGCTCAGCGTGTTCGGCATTTTTCTGGGTGGCTCTGCGGAATGTACCATGGCGCAGTGGAGCTCCGGTTATCTGGAACAGGCGCTGGGGATCTCCAAAGTGTGGGGCGATATGTTCGGCGTGGCCATGTTCGGGCTGATGCTGGGACTGGGACGGACACTGTATGCCAAATGCGGCAGACGGATCGGGCATGTACTGTTTCTGGGTGCCATCGGTGCGTCGGTATGTTATCTGACAGCGGCTGTGACCAATATTCCCGTACTGGGACTGGCTGCCTGTGCGCTTACCGGGTTCTGCACATCCATGCTCTGGCCGGGAAGCCTGATTGCTGCCACAGACCGGATTCCGGATTCCGGCGTGTTTATCTATGCCATGATGGCAGCCGGGGGAGATCTGGGAGCATCTGTCGGCCCTCAGCTGGTGGGGATTGTCACCGATGCGGTGATCGCCAGTCCTTCCATGACCGCGCTCGCCGAAACCATGGCACTGGCTCCGGAGCAGCTGGGAATGAAGCTGGGTATGCTTGTGGGCATGTTGTTCCCGCTGGCTGCCGTTCCGGTGTTCTGGCACATCCGTAAATCCTATCCGAAAGAAAAATAACATAAAGATCATCACGGAGGGTTCTCATGACACATAAGCTGTTCACACCCCTGCCTCTGCGCCATATTACCCTGCCCGGCAGAGCTGTCCGTTCCGCTACCGAGCTGTTTGCCGCTTCTCCCGACGCACACCTGCCGGCCTATGAACTGGAAGTATACAAAGAACTGTCTGTCCAGCCGCTGGGGATGATTATTACCGCTCACACCTGTGTCTCTCCCGAGGGACGGAGCAATCTGTATCAGAATGCCGTCTGGGCAGACGAATATCTGGCCGAAACCGCCGCTATCGCAGAAGCCGCCCAGGCAAACGGTGTACCGGCTGTGATGCAGCTTGGTCACGGCGGGATGAAAGCGGAGAATCACAACGGCGGCCGCAGGGTGTACACCCCGGACAATATGACCAAAGAAGAGATAGCAAGTGTGGTAAAAGCTTTCGGTCAGGCAGCCGCAAGAGCCATGAAAGCCGGGTTTTCCGGCGTAATGCTTCATGCTGCCCACATGTATCTGCTGTCCCAGTGCTTCTATCCGGAATACAACCACCGGACAGACGAATACGGCGGTTCTGCCGAAAACCGGTTCCGCATCATCCGGGAAATTATTGAGGAAATCAAAACCGTCTGCGGAGATGACACCCCGGTTTTCATGAAGATCAACGGGGACGACCGGAACAATACAGAAGAATACCACAGGGATATTGTTACCGTTCTGCAGCTCTGTGAGACCATGGGACTGGAAGCCGCGGAAATCTCAGGCTGGAGCTCCGCCAGACAGGGTATGCCGGAAGAACCCTATTTCATCCACAACATCCGCCGTCTGCGGAAAGAAACCGCACTGCCTCTGATCGCCGTTGGCGGAATCCGTACCATGGACGATATCGAAGATCTATTCGACGCCGGGGCGGATGCTGTGTCTATGGCAAGACCGTTCCTGCAGGATCCCGGCGTGCTGCACAGGCTGGCGGAAGACAAGCCTTCGGGATGTATCGGCTGCTGTGCCTGCTTCAAGCCGCTGAAACTGGATGCGGATCCCATCGTACGCTGCCCGCACAGGAAGAAATAAAAAATGTGATTTCTTCCTTGACAAATGGTAGAGAATGTGATATACTTTAGCACAATAAACCGATGAGGCGGAGATAACGGTGATTATGCTTCCACAGAGAGCCTGCGCTGCTGAGAGTCAGGTGAAACACAGATCATCAAATGGACCGCTGAGGGTGCAGGGAACCCATTGTTTCCGCCGGAGATGACATTTTTCGGGGAGCAGCGGCAGTATACTGCAACGTGTGGGCATACGTCAGTTGCCGGGGATATGATGGTATCCCGCAAGAGCACAGCGTCATGCTGTGAAGCAAGGTGGCACCGCGGATATGTTTTATTCGTCCTTGGCAGATCGAATCCATCTGTCAGGGGCGTTTTGTTTTTCAAAAGCCGCTGGACGGTCTGCAGATCTATTCCATTCTATTTTTCGGAGGTATTCTCTCATGATGTACGGCGGTATTGATTTTGACACTTATTTCAAGCAGTATCCGGATGAAAAAGGCTATTTCGGACGATATGGCGGCGTGTATGTATCCGATGAACTGAAAGCAGCGCTGCAGGAGATCACAGAAGCTTATTTCACCATCTGCAAATCTCGGAAATTTATCGCGGAACTGCGGCGGATCCGGAAGGAATTTCAGGGCAGACCCACGCCCATCTCCCATCTGGAACGGCTGTCCGACAAACTGGGTAATGTGCAGCTTTATGTGAAACGGGAAGATCTGAACCACACCGGCGCCCATAAACTGAATCACTGCATGGGCGAAGCGCTTCTGGCCAAATATATGGGCAAAAAGAAGATCATTGCCGAAACCGGTGCGGGACAGCATGGTGTGGCACTGGCTACCGCTGCGGCGTATTTCGGACTGGAATGCGATATTTATATGGGAACGGTGGATATTGCCAAGCAGGCGCCCAATGTAGCGCGTATGAAGATCCTGGGTGCCAATGTGGTGGAAGTCACCCATGGACTGGCGACCCTGAAGGAAGCGGTGGATGACGCTTTTGCTGCTTATGCCAGAGAATACAAAGACAGTATCTACTGCATCGGTTCCGTTCTGGGGCCTCACCCCTTTCCCATGATGGTCAGGGATTTCCAGAGTGTAGTAGGGATCGAAGCCAGAGAACAGTTCTTTGAAATGACCGGTGAACTGCCGGATGCGGTGGTTGCCTGCGTGGGCGGCGGTTCCAATGCCATGGGCCTTTTCTCCGGTTTCCTGAACGATCCTGTGGAGATTTACGGGATCGAGCCTTTGGGCAGAGGAACCAAAATGGGCGACCATGCTGCCAGTCTGCAGTACGGTACGGAAGGGGTTATGCACGGTTTCAACAGCATCATGCTGAAGGATGAAAACGGGGAACCTGCACCGGTATATTCCGTAGCCAGCGGTCTGGACTATCCGTCCTCCGGGCCCGAACACGCTTTCCTGCACGATCTGGGCAGGGTAAAATACGATGTAGTGGATGACGAAGAAACCATCGATGCATTCTTCACCCTGTCCCGTCTGGAAGGGATCATCCCGGCCATCGAAAGCGCCCATGCTGTGGCATACGGTATGAAGCTGGCGAAAACCATGGGAAAGGGATCTGTGCTGATCAATCTTTCCGGCCGCGGAGACAAGGATATGGACTATATTATTCAGAAATACGGTATCCGGTAAGACATACGGCATAACAAAAACGCTTCCTGCAAAAAACGGGAAGCGTTTTCTGTATCGTGCTGCAAACGGGAGGTGTACATGTCCGTATGGTCCTGTCTCTTACAGCGGGATCTCCTGCGTGCCGTCTGCTGTGACATAATGCTTTTTGACACCCAGCAGATCCATCCACCGGCGGGTCAGCGCTGTGCCGTACATCCGGATCCGTCCCATTTGCCGCAGACGTTCGCCGTCCGCCAGGTACGGAGGAACTTCCGGTTCCGCATACAGCCAGTCCGGTGCGCACCACAGACAGGCTTTGGGCATAATGGCGGCATATACTTCCATGGAAACGTTCATGTGTCCGTGATGCGCCATCTGTACCATATCCGAGGGAAGCTTGTCTCTGGATTCGCGGAACAGCACATCCCCGCCGTCAGGGCCCAGGTCACCCAGGAACAGAACAGAGGTATTGGGTGTTGTCACCCGGAAGACCAGGGAACTGTCATTCATCAGATTGGCGTACAGACCGTCATGGAATGTGTACAGAAAGTCGATATGCACTTCGTCCACTGTAATGGATTCTCCCTGCTGAACAATATGTTCCTTGTGGGCAAATCTGTCCCGGACTGCCCGGAAAGCCGGCAGCATTTCTTCAAGCTCTGTCTTGAAATACGGGTAGTCCGGCACATTGTGGTTGTCTATGAGAGCATCGTAATCCGGAAAATGGTAGTACACTTTTTCCAGATCAAAATCCGCGCCGCCGTTTTTGGCCATTTCATCCACAAAGCCGGATATATGGTCATCGTGGGCATGGGTGAGGATCCAGGCGGAAATATGTCTGCCGCCCACATACTCTTTCAGAGACGGCATATCCAGCGGTCGTCCGCCGTCTATCACAATGCAGTTGTTCTTCTCTGTGACGATAACAAAGGACATCATAAACTGACTGGTTTCTGTTAGCATATATAAAGTGGCCATGGAAAACCTCCCGGATTTTGTGGATTTGAGATATATTTCATTATAACATGGCATGGAGCACTTGTCAACGGGATCATGGGCAGCCGGGGGCAGGACTGACCGCAGTGCTGGCCGCCAACCCCATTTTTCCCCGGACAGCCACGGAAAGCCGCATCCGCCGGGCCTGTATTGACAACGGAAGATTTTGCGCTGATCACCACATCCGGTCGGGCGGTATCCTCATGGGGACTTTGATGCGCTGCAGGCATACATATAGCAGATCACTGCTCTGAAACATGGAAAAAGAGCCGTATCCGAAAGAGAGTATCCGGCGGACGCGGCTCTTTTGCGGTTGTAAAATCAGGGAGCCCCGATCAGTCCAGCTTCATCCAGCAGGAGAGCTTGTGACCGGCGATCTGTGCGGCGGAGCTGTAGTCAACCAGTTCGGCGATACGGCCGTCCACATGGGGCACATCAATGGTCAGGTGGCAGGGAACGGGTGCGGTGGTAGAGAGACCGCTGGCCATCAGTTCCCGCAGTTCCACAGGCGCAAATTTGGGTTCTTCCTCGCCGGTGCCGTCAATGGCGAACACCACAGGACCTCTGACGATGGCAAACCGGTCGTGCACTTCGCTTTCCTTCACGAAATCCTGGGGATGTACCAGACGCAGGGTCATTTCCAGGCTCAGCGTGATGGTATCGCCGTCTTTCCATTCCCGGTCGATGGTCACGTAGGTGCCGGCTTCGGCGTCCACAATCTCGTTGTTTACATACAGGGAAGTGTGAATGGACCATGCGGGGATCCGCAGAGAAATGGAGAAGGCACCGTCAGGATTCCGGAGGGTATACCGTACCGCACCCTTGGTGGGATAATTGGTTTCCGCAATCAGGGTGCACTTCGGGGTTTTGATGGAGCCGTTGCGGTACAGGTTCAGGACAACATTGTTATCCTTGTCCACGCAGGCAGAAGCAATGCCTTCCAGCGCAAACCCGGCGGAAGCGATGCAGACACAGCAGCCGTAGTGGCTCTTGTCGTTGATGGTCTTGTAGCCGCCGATGCTCTTGGGGAAACGATGGTTCCAGATCATGGGGTTGTAGCTGTGGATGGGCAGGGGGATACCGCCGTTGTCTTCCGGATCGATTTCCCGTTTCAGAGCAGCGGACATGGCATTGTAGGCAGCGGTCTCAAACGCATCCATATAGCGGATGTCTCCGGTGAGACGGAAGAGCTGCCACAGGAACTTCATCCAGGTCACGGTTACGCAGGTTTCCAGCATGATGCCCCGGAGGTTTTCGTCACACTGCACCAGGGCGGCATGGTTGAAAATTTCATGTTCGCAGCCCAGACAGCCGATGATAGCCTGTTCTTCCGCCAGAACCCGGTTGGCAAAGCGGATCAGCGCCTGTGTGTGCTTTTCGCAGGGCTTGACTTTGTTGTATTCCGCCAGACCTTCGAAGCAGGAGATCATTTCATATGCCTTGCGCACATGATAATCGTATACGGCGGTGTCGTCTTCGTAAGCCTTTTCAAAGAGATTCACAGTGGCAGTGCCGCCGAAGGAAAGGATGTATTCCGCAAAATCCAGATACCGCTGTTCGCCGGTGATGTTGTACAGGAACATGTAGGGTTCCATGATGGAGCAGGAGTTGAGCCCGTCCCAGTGGCTGGTAGCCTTTGCCAGGTTCAGCTTGCCCTCTTCTTCCGGGCCGAACTTGGAAATGATGTAGTCTGCATGGGCAATCAGTGCGGTAACGATTCTGTCCGCCAGCGCTTCATCCCGGCAGATCTCCAGGAAATACTCCATACCCAGCAGGATGTACTTCCGGCCCCACAGATCCCAGCCGTGAAATTCCGCTTCCACGGAGTAGGTGGAGAAACGGCCCAGACTGTCCTGTGCGGTCAGCATGTCTTCTACGGTTTCCTGCAGTACGGCGTACAGCTCCTCGTCGCCGGTAACCTGCCAGGTAAAGCAGGCGCCCCGCATCATTTTGCCCCAGTATTCGCATCTCCAGCCGTTGTCCGCATCGTCCACACCGGGATTCCGGAACAGATCCACGAACAGTTTCCATACGCCCGCATCCTTCAGCTGCAGGTTCACCATTCTGTCCAGATCTTCGGACAGCCAGTCGGAAAAGCTTACGGAACCGGCAGGCAGGGCAAAGTACTTGTCCGTGTTGCCGTAATGGGCCTTGGAAGCGGCTATTTTTTCTGCATACATAATGATAGTCTCCTCTTGTTGGTAGGATGAAAGATGTCAGAGTTTTATAAAAACCTGTTCGGTTTTCGTGCATTTTTTGGTGGCGGGATCGATGGTGAACACCGCGCCGTGCAGCTGGATATCCCCATCTGCTGGTTCAAACTGCACCGGGGTTTTCACCAGATATTTATGCAGGATGGATTCGGTTTTGACGCCGAGGATCCCTGCGTGGGAACCGCACATGCCCAGATCCGTGATATAGCCGGTGCCGCCGGGAAGAATCTGCAGATCTGCCGTGGCCACATGGGTATGGGTGCCCCAGAGCGCGGACAGTCTGCCGTCAAACCGACGGGCCAGAGCCAGTTTTTCGCTGGTAGCCTCGGCGTGGAAATCGCAGACGGCAATATCGTAGCGAGCGGCTTCCCGGGTCAGGATCCGATCCAGGGTGTCAAAAGGAGAAGCCAGCGGATCCATAAAAATGCATCCTGCCAGATTGGCAACCAGCACTGTGTATCCCTGCAGCTCCACCAGCACATAACCCATTCCGGGCGCTTCGGCAGGGTAGTTGGCGGGTCGGATCAGATATTCGCCGTCATCCAGCATCCGGTACAGTTCTCTCCGGCGCCAGGTGTGATTTCCGCCGGTGATAACGTCAGCGCCGCAGTCATACAGGCGTTGGGCTGCGTCTACGGTCAGACCGTTGCCTTCCGCAGCGTTTTCGCCGTTGACCACCACAAGATCCGGCGCATATTTTTCTCTGAGTCTGCGCATGCCGCCGTTTTCCAGAGCCTGAACTCCGGCACGGCTGACCACGTCACCCAGACAAAGCAGTGTGATCATACAGTTTCTCCCGATCAGGTATTGGGGTGTCAGATGTCCCCGGATACGAAAAAACGGCCTCCCCCATGACGGACGGATAGCCGTAAATCCGCTGCCTGTACAGATATACGGATGAAAACAGACAGCGGGGCAGGTTAATAGGACAGACCTCTGCGGCGGCGGTTATAGTCAGACTTGGGGTTGACAATTTCACGCCAGTCCAGATCCCCGTGATCCAGAGCGCAGATCAGCACTTCTGCTGTAGCAATGTTGGTGGCAACGGGCACATTGTGTACGTCGCACATCCGCAGCAGATTGTGTTCGCTTTCGTCATCTTCGTGGGTGGGGCTTGTACTTCTGAAGTACAGCAGAACGTCGATTTCATTATAGGAAATCCGGGATGTGATCTGCTGCTCGCCGCCGTTGTAGCCGGGCAGCAACTTTTCGATCTCCAGACCGGTCGCTTCCTGCACATATTTACCGGTGGTACTGGTGGCACAAATATTGTGTTTGGACAGAATACCGCAGTATGCAATGCAGAATTGGGTCATCAATTCCTTTTTGGTGTCATCGGCGATCAGTGCAATATCCATAAATGAAAACCGTTCCTTTCCTGTTTCTTGTGTATCTGAAGGTATTGCTGACAAAGTTATTACAGTGCGTGCTTTCGTTTCATATGCCGGATGCCTGTGAACAGCGGAACATCCCAGCCTTCCAGCCGTCTGGCCAGGTTGGCATATGCCTGCATGGCGGGGCATCCTGCAGCCGGCAGTTTTCCCTTTTCCTGGGCTTTCAGCAGTTTCGGATCCAGCGGAACCACCGCAGCGCATTTCAGAGAACACCGGTCGATCATCTCAAGCATACCGGCCCGCTGGTTCCGTCTGGCAGCGTCGATGTCAAAAGAACAGATCACCAGCCGTACTTTGGTGACAGACGAAAGCAGGGAAGCTGAGTAGGAGGCGGCGCGGATCGAAGCGGGTGACTGTTCGGCACAGACCAGCGCCACTTTGGAAAGAGGAGCCAGCGCCCGGGGGATCTCATAACCGCTGCCGGTATCCCACAGCACCACATCATACGCGTCGGAAAGCAGGAGACTGCATCCATAAGCAACCGCTTCCGGATATCCTCCGGGGAACTTTTCCAGCACCTGTGCTTCCTCCAGCCTGGTGGGGGCAGGGCAGAAGTGCAGATCCGGCAGTTCGGGAAACGGAACAAGAAGCGCCTGCTCCGGTGTACACCTTCCCAGGATCAGATCTCCCAGGTGGAACAGAGCTTTGTCATCGGTACCCGAAAACATTTCCAGAGAACGGGACGATACGTCACAATCGACCAGCAGAACCCGTCTGCCGGCACGGGCAAAGACCGCGGCCAGCCCCAGGGCAGTTGTGGATTTACCCACGCCGCCTTTGGAGGATGCGATCAGACAATGTACAGGGGAACTCATGGAATACCCGCCTTCTGTTTTCTGGACAACGACAGGGCAGAGGAAGCTTTCTTTTGTGCATCCTTGCAACAATATCGTTATTTTAGCCTATGGAACACGTAAATTATACCACTAACCACACTATATTGTCAATACCTACAGAAATATTTTTCTTTTTATTTGCACGAACGATACAAAATGCAGAATTTTCATGGTGGTAATCATAAGAGCCGACTGGAAAAATGATATACGGAAATCTGTAAAAATATATGGATCCCTGTTGCAATTTGCTCCTGTTCCTGTTATAATAGTATCATGGGGATGATTTTTTGTCCCGTATGAATATGATAAAGCAGCGGAGGAAAAAATGAGTATCAACGAATCTATTATGCGGCTGTCCGGCATGGATCCGGAAATCGGTGCAGTGGTTGCCGAGGAACTGGAAAGACAGCGGGATGGCCTGGAGCTGATCGCATCGGAAAATGTGGTATCGGAAGCGGTTCTGCTGGCCATGGGAAGTGTGCTGACCAACAAATACGCGGAAGGTTATCCGGGAAAACGGTATTACGGCGGCTGCTATGTGGTAGATAAAGCTGAGACCATTGCTATCGAGAGAGCCAAGAAACTGTTCGGTGCGGAGCATGCAAACGTGCAGCCTCACAGCGGCGCACAGGCCAATACGGCTGTCTATTTCGCTCTGCTGAAGCCCGGCGACACGGTGATGGGTATGGATCTGGCCTGCGGCGGTCATCTGACCCACGGCAGCCCGGTAAACATTTCCGGCAACTACTATAACTTTGTACCCTACGGCGTAGATGATGATGGGATCCTGGACTATGAACAGCTGGAAACACTGGCAAGAGAACATAAGCCGAAGCTGATCGTGGCAGGTGCTTCCGCGTATCCCCGTATTATTGATTTTGAACGGATCGCCAATGTGGCAAAGGAAGTCGGCGCATACTTCATGGTGGATATGGCCCATATCGCAGGGCTGGTTGCCGCCGGTGTGCATCCGTCTCCCGTGCCCTATGCGGATATCGTAACCACCACCACCCATAAGACCCTCCGCGGCCCCAGAGGCGGGATGATCTTATGCCGTGCGGAACTGGCCAAAGCCATTGACAAGGCGATCTTCCCGGGTACCCAGGGCGGCCCTCTGGAACATGTGATCGCTGCCAAGGCGGTTTCTTTCGGAGAGGCTCTGCAGCCTTCTTTCACGGCATACCAGAAACAGATCGTTGCCAATGCCAAAGCGCTGGCGGATGGTCTGCTGGCGGAAGGTTTCAAACTGGTTTCCGGCGGTACGGACAACCATCTGATGCTGTGCGACCTGCGTCCCTTCAACCTGACCGGGAAGGAGTTCGAGCATATGCTGGACGTAGTGCACATCACGGTCAACAAGAACGCGATCCCCAATGATCCCCAGTCTCCCTTTGTTACCAGCGGTGTGCGGATCGGTACGCCTGCCGTGACTTCCCGCGGACTGGTGGAAGAAGATATGACCCTGCTGGCCCATCTGATCGGTGAAGTGGCAAGAGATTTCGAAGGCAATGCCGCCGCTGTGAGAGAGCAGGTAATGGGTCTGTGCAGAAAGTATCCTCTGTACAACGACTGATGATCTGACAAGCCCCTGGCAGAAGCCGTGTCCGGACTGACAGATGCGGCAGAAATGTCTTATAGAAAAGGAAGGCATTATTATGAACAGAAACGATATGGAAAAAACCATAACGTTCTCCATCCGGGAAGAAGACCGGGAAAGAGAACGCCGGCAGATGCTCCGGGCCGTGTATGATGCGCTGGTGGAAAAAGGTCACAAGCCTATCGACCAGCTGGTGGGTTATATCCTGACGGAAGACCCCACCTATATCACCAACTACAAAAATGCCCGCGGTTTGATCCGCCGGATCGACCGGTATGAGCTGATTGCAGCGCTGCTGAAGGAATATCTGGATGTCTGAGCTGCCCGGACGAATATTGACAAAGCGACTCCCCCCTGTTTCCCGGCTGGCCTTCGGTTCTCTTACAGTAGGACCTCTGCAGGCCGATCTGACGCCGGAACGGGCCGGGGAGGTCTTGTCATACGCATTTGACAGAGGCATCAATTTCCTGGACACGGCACAGTATTACCGGAACTATGCGCACATCCGCGCCGGACTGCAGAAATGCCGCCGACCGGAAGATGTGATGATCAGCTCCAAAACCTATGCATACGACAGAGCAGGCGCACTGGAAGCGGTGGACGAAGCGCGGCTGGCACTGGACAGGGATGTGATTGATCTGTTCATGCTGCATGAGCAGGAAAGCATCCATACACTCCGGGGACACAGGGAAGCGCTGGACACCCTCTTTGCACTGCGGGAAAAAGGCGTGATCCGGGCTGTGGGCATTTCCACCCACCATACAGCGGCTGTGGAAGGGGTTCTGCAGCTGGCAGAGGAAGGTGTGGTTCTGGATGTAGTGCACCCGCTGTTCAACAAGGCAGGTATCGGTATTGCCGACGGCACACCTGCGGACATGGCAGCTGTGCTCACAAGGCTTCACGACACAGGCTGCGGCATTTTCGGTATGAAAGCGCTGGCCGGCGGTCATCTGTTTCAGAATGCCGGGGAGGCGCTGGCTTATGTGCTGGAGCAGCCATTTATGGATGCCGTAGCGGTAGGGATGCAGGACGAAGCGGAGATCGATGCCAACATTGCTTTTTTTACCACAGGTGCTTTTCCGGCAAATACCCGGTCCCTGGAGAAGATCCGGCGCAGACTGCATATTGAAGAATACTGTGAAGGCTGCGGCAGATGTGTCCGGCGCTGTCAGCAGGGCGCTCTGGTGCTGACGGAAAGCAAAGAGGAAACGGAAAATCCGTACGATTTCGGTGCCGCTTTTGCTGCATCGGAGGGAATTGTTTCTGCCGGAGAACCGGTAAGCCGGACGGTCGCTGCCGTGGATCCGGACAAATGCGTGCTCTGCGGATACTGTACGGCTGTGTGCCCGGTATTTGCGCTGAAAGTATATTGATTGCGGAGATCGGGGGATTTCCGCAAGGACAGATTTTGTTCCATCAGGGGAGTATCCATGCAAATCCTATCTTTGCCCGACATGACACCGACAGCTTCCGTTCCGGGAGGCGGCGTATGGGTGCTGGGCTTTTTTGACGGCGTGCATGCCGGACATCAGAAACTGCTGGCTGCTGCCGGAGAACTGGCAGAAAAACAGGGGGAAGACCGGAATGTGGGCGTCTGGACGTTTGCATCCCTTCCCAAAGCGGAAGAAATGCTGACGGATGCCGGAGAACGGGCACAGCTGCTGGGAAACGGCGGTGTCCGCTGGCTGGCGGTGGAAGACTTTGCAGCCGTATCCGGTATGAGCGGGGAAGCATTTTTCCATGAGGTTCTGCTGGCGCATTTCGCCCCTTCTGCCATTGTCTGCGGTTTCAATTTCCGGTTCGGGCATAAGGGGGAGAGTACGGCGCAGGATCTTGTGAAATGGGGACAGGCCGAAGGGATTTGTGTCCATGTGGCGCCGCCGTACCCGGATGCAGCGTGCCCTGTCTCCTCCACCCGGATCCGTATGCTGATACGGGAAGGGGATCTGGAAACGGCAGGACAGCTGCTGACCCGGCCATACAGCATTGCCGGTATTGTGGAACACGGAAAAGCTCTCGGTCGGAAACTGGGTTTTCCCACAGCCAATCTCCGTCTGCCGCCTCATAAAACCGTACCTGCCAGAGGGATATATGCCTGCAAAGTCCGGTTTGCGGATGAGGCAGGGCAGGAACAGACCCGATGGGGTGTGTGCAACATCGGATCCCGGCCGACGGTCAACGGGGACAGCAGCGATGTTACGGTGGAAACCTGGATTCTTGATTTTTCCGGGGATCTGTACGGACGGGAGCTGCGGGTTTACCTGTACCGGAGAATCCGGGAAGAAATGCAGTTCCGGACACTGGAAGCACTGCGCAGCCAGGTGATGCAGGACGCAGAAACAGTCAGAGCCTGGTTTACCGCCGGAGATGCGGCACTATGAAACAGAACAAACGGAAACAGTTTTGCAATACGGGAGTATCATGACGAAAAAAAGAATTATTGCCGCGCTGCTGGCACTGGTGCAGCTTACGGTCTGGCTGACGGCCGCCGTGTCCGCTGCCGTTCCGTCTTCGGGAACTTCCGGCGGGCCGCCTGTTGTGGACCATTGCGTCGGCGCGTATCTGTACAATTTCGAAAACGATGAAGTCCTGCTGCAGAAGGGGATGGATGAACGGATCTACCCCACTTCCACAGTGAAAATCATGACCGGTATCGTGGCCATCGAAGCGCTTGGGGAGGATCTGCAGAAACAGATTGCCATAACGGACGAGATGCTCTCCCGGGTTTCCGGGAACAATATCGGCCTCAAAGCCGGCGAAGTGGTGACGGTGGAACAGCTTCTGTACGGTACGCTGGTCAATTCTGCCAATGACGCGGCCACGGTGCTGGCCTACGCGGCGTATGGTTCCGTGGAAGCCTTTGTGGAAAAAATGAATGACAAAGCAGTCCGGCTGGGGGCGTACAACACCTATTACGCCAATCCGACCGGGATGCACAATGATGCCATGGTCACCACAGTAGCGGATACGGCGCTGATTGCCAGACATGCCTACAGCCTGCCGCTGTTTATGGAGATCGTCTCCACGCCGAAATACGTAATGGAAGCCACCAATCTCAGCGATTACCGGAATATCTACAACCGGAACTGCCTGATCTCCAAGTATTACAATGTCAGTTATTTCTATAAGCGGGCTATCGGCATGAACGCCGGGTCCACACCCCAGGGCGGGTATGCCATCTGTGCCGTTGCCGAAGAACCTGCCACCGGTCTGACCTATCTGGCGGTCATTATGGGCGGGGAAGAAGTGGACGGAAATCTCTATAATTATATCAACGCTATCAAGCTGTTTGAATGGGCGTTTACTTCCTTTACATACGTGGAGGTTCTCCGGGCGGACAAGATCATCTGTGAACTGCCGGTGCAGCTTTCTTCCACCCTGGACTATGTTACTCTGGTGCCGGAACATGCAATCACTGTATATCTGCCTGCGGATACGATGGTGGACACGGATATCCGGTACAGCTATAATACCTACACGGATGCGCTGGATGCACCGGTGCAGAACGGTCAGGATGCGGGAACCATCACGGTGCTGATGGGCGACCGGATTCTGGGAAGCTGTGCGCTGGTGACGACCTCCAGTGTGGCGCGGAGTGAATTCCTGTACTTCCTCGCCCGGGTGCGCAGTTTCACGAAAGGCCGGTTTTTCAAGGCTTCTGTGGTGGCAGCCGTGGTGCTGACCATTGCCTATGTACTGCTCAATGCCCACCTGAGAGAACGCCGGCTCCGGAAACGGAGAAGATAAGAACCGGTCGGGAGAAAAGCTGCCTGATGCCGGAACATATCAACAACACATGAAAAATGCTCTGTCGTCTATCTTCGGATAGGCAGCAGAGCATTTTTAGTCGGGTATTTATGCGGTCACGATACCGGCAGCTTCCTTGAATTCGGGCAGGTTCTTGGCATCCTCACGCATCTTGTACTTCAGGATCTTACCGGCGGCGTTCATCGGGAAGGAATCCACGAAGGTCACGTACCGGGGCACCTTGTGCTTGGCCATGTGATCCATGACGTACTTCTTCAGCTCATCTCCTGTGATTTCGGAACCTTCCCGACGGATGACGCAGGCCATAATCTCTTCGCCGTACTGCTTGTCGGGCACACCGATAACCTGAACGTCCTTTACTTCCGGATGGGTGTAGAGGAAGTCTTCGATTTCCTTGGGGTAGATGTTTTCGCCGCCGCGGATGATCATATCCTTGATACGGCCGGTGATCTTGAAGTTGCCGTCGGGCAGCCGTCTGGCCAGGTCGCCGGTGTGGAGCCAGCCGTCCTTGTCAATGGCGGCAGCAGTGGCTTCGGGCATTTTGTAGTACCCCTTCATGATGTTGTAACCCCGGGCAACAAATTCGCCGTCCACGTTATCCGGCAGATCTTCGCCGGTTTCGGGATCCACGATCTTGCATTCCACGCCGAAGAAGGCACGTCCGACGGTATTCACGCGGGTTTCGATGGTGTCGTCTGTGGAGCTCTGGGTGCATCCGGGAGAAGCTTCGGTCTGGCCGTACACAATGGTGATTTCGGACATATGCATCTTTTCCACCACTTCTTCCATAACCTTGACCGGACAGGGGGAACCTGCCATGATCCCGGTACGCATATGGGAGAAGTCGGTTTTGGCGAAGTCTTCATGCCCCAGCATGGCGATGAACATGGTAGGTACACCGTGGAAGCAGGTGATCTTTTCTTTGTTGATGCAGTGAAGCCCCTTTCTGGGAGAGAAAGCGGAGATGGGCGACATGGTCACGCCGTGGGTCATGGAGGCGGTCATAGCCAGTACCATGCCGAAGCAGTGGAACATGGGCACCTGAATCATCATCCGGTCGGCGGTGGACAGATCCATACGGTCGCCGATGGACTTGCCGTCGTTGACGATGTTGTAGTGGGTCAGCATAACACCCTTGGGGAAGCCGGTGGTGCCGGAGGTGTACTGCATGTTGCATACGTCGTGCTTGTTGATCATGGCAGCGCGGCGGTAAACGGCTTCGATGGGGGTCTTTTCTGCCTGTGCCATGGCGTCGTCCCAGGTCCAGCAGCCTTTCTGCCTGGATTCCACGGTGATAACATTGCGCAGGAAGGGCAGCTTACGGCTGTGGATAGGCTTGACTTCATCATTCTGTTCCAGTTCGGGAACCAGCTGCTTGATGATGGAAACATAGTCGGAATCCTTGTAGCCGTCCACCATGACCAGCGTATGGGTGTCGGACTGGCGGAGCAGGTACTCGGCTTCGTGGATCTTGTAGGCGGTGTTTACGGTTACCAGTACGGCGCCGATCTTGACGGAAGCCCAGAAGGTAATGAACCATGCGGGAACATTGGTGGCCCAGATGGCAACATGGTCACCCTGCTTGACGCCCATGGAAATGAGGGCTCTGGCGAAGGTATCCACGTCATCCCGGAATTCGGGATAGGTTCTGGTGTAATCCAGTTCGGTGTAGCGGAAGGCATACTGATCCGGGAATTCTTCGCACATGCGGTCCAGCACCTGGGGGAAGGTCATGTCGATGAGCTGGTCCTTTTCCCATACGAAGTAGCCGTCGCCCCGTTTGTTTTTCTGGAGTCTGGCGGTGCTTCTGTCCATACCCAGATACTGGGACATGAAGTTGGCGTAATGGGGGAATACGATACCGGCGTCGGAAAGCTCCGGTGCGTACTGCTTGAGCCATTCCAGAGAGATGTAGCCTTCGTAGTTCAGGGAACGGAGCGCCTTCAGATATTCGGCCATGGGCGGCAGATCTCCTTCGCCAACCAGTTTATAGACAACCTTGCCGTTTTCCATGACGGAGTCCTTGATGTGGCAGTGCTTGATATAGGCACCCAGATTGGTGATGGTCTTTTCGGGCATTTCTCCGGCGAAACGGTAGGGGTGGTTCCAGTCCCAGAGAGCGCCTACGGAGTCGGAGCCGATCTGTGCCAGAACGTCAGCCAGACGGGCGGTATCGGAGTACACGCCGTTGGTTTCCAAAAGAAGCATAACCCCTGCTTCTTCCGCGATGGGGGCCAGGATCTTCATGGGCCCGATCACGTTTTCATCCGGGAAATCGGTGGTGATCTCGGCGGTCAGGTCACCCAGCACACGGATGTAGGGCGTCCCCAGCTCCTTGGCCAGACGGATATATTCTTTCAGTTCGGCGATGGTTTCGTCATGTCTGTCAGCAAAGCGGAGTGCACAACCGGAGGAGAGGCAGCAGATTTCCAGCTTCAGCCGCTTGAGGGTCGCTTTGGTTTCCGGCAGGTTTTCCGGCAGGAAGGGAGAGGCGTTGACAGAGAAAATATCGTTGCCCAGTCCGCGCATTTCGATGCCGTGGAATCCAAAGTCCTTGGCCATGGTATAGATATCGGTCCAGGAAAAATCAGGACAGCCAAGGGTGGAGAAAGAGAGTTTCATAACGGTTTACCTCTTTGGAAAAATAGAATGATAAATGTTTGTGTTGCCTGGATCATTCCGCAGAGAAGTGGCTTATATGGACTAAAAAAAACCTCATCCCCATCGGAAAACCGACAGAGACGAGGGCTGAATGCTCCCGTGGTACCACTCTGATTGGTGAAAATACCCACTTTACAGGCACAACACGATGCCTTTCCCGTATAACGGCAGGAACCCGTCAGACCCTACTCTGCGGCGCGTTTCGGATCTGCTGCTGAGGGACCAGAGGAAGAAGACCATTGCCATGCTGCCTTGCACCACCCGGCAGTTCTCTGGGTGACAAACCCGGTCTGTTCCGTTTCCCTGTTATCGCATTTGTCATTTTGGATGCAAAGAGTATACCACACTTTTTTTGACTTGTCAACTGGTAATTATGCATAAAGATACAATATTTTTTGTGTACATATTCACGGATGCGGCAGGGCGTTCTGCTTTTTTGCCGGAAAAAGAAGGGTTTCTCCATTGCAATCCGATGCGTTTCATGCTATACTGTACATAATCCTCAATTTATAAAATAACACCCACAGGAGAAACACATATGGCCATTATTTCTTACGACAAGAAAAATTTTCTGATGGACGGTAAGCCCTATACCATCCTGTCCGGCGCTATGCACTATTTCCGGATCCCCCGGGAATACTGGCATGACCGCCTGACCAAGCTGAAGGAATGCGGCTTCAACACTCTGGAAACCTATACCTGCTGGAACCTCCACGAACGGGTGGAAGGGCAGTTCAACTTCACCGGTATGCTGGATATCGCCGCTTATATTCAGATGGCAGGAGAACTGGGGCTGAACGTCATCGTGCGTCCCGGCCCGTACATCTGCTCCGAATGGGAATTCGGCGGACTGCCGGCATGGCTGCTGAAATATGAAAAAATGCCCATCCGCTGCAATGATCCCGTATACCTGTCCAAGGTGCGCCGGTATTACGAAGCGCTGTTTGACCAGATCGGGCCTCTGCTGTCCACAAAGGGCGGGCCGATCCAGATGGTGCAGATTGAAAACGAATACGGCAGCTACGGCAATGACCACGATTATATGCAGGCGGTTGCCGATATCTACCGGGATCTGGGCGTGGACTGCTGCCTGTTCACCTCCGACGGTGCCTGCGACTGGATGCTGAACGGCGGAACCCTGCCCCAGTATCTGTCCGTGGCCAACTTCGGTTCCAATCCCCGGGGCAACTTCAAAACACTGAAATTCTACCGTCCCGACGAACCCTGTATGTGCGGCGAATACTGGTGCGGCTGGTTTGATCACTGGTATGAAAATCACCACGTCAGAGAAGTGGACGATATGGTGAACCCCTTCAGGGAAATGCTGGCAGACGGTGCCTCCTGCAACTATTATATGTTCCACGGCGGCACCAACTTCGGCTGGATGAACGGCGCCAACCACACCGACGTATACCAGCCCACCATCACCAGCTACGACTACAACGCCATTCTGTCCGAAGCCGGCGACCGTACCCCTGCCTACTATGCCGTACGTGACGCCATCCGGGATTTCACCGGCGTGGAAACCGTTCTGACCGCTTCCGAAACCCCCAAGGCAGGCTACGGGGAAGTGGTGTTCAATCAGTCCGCAAAAGTGCTGGATGTGGCTTCTCTGCTGGGGAAAGCCGTAAAGGTACCCGCTCCCGTTTACCAGGAGGATCTGGATCAGAATTTCGGCTTCACCCTGTATTCCACTGTGGTGAAAGGCCCCATCTCCGGCACACGCCTGACCTTTGATGTGCTCCACGACAGAGCCGCCGTGTACTTTGACGGCAAGCTCATGGGTATTTTTGAAAGAGACCGCCGGAACCCGGAAATCGTGCTGGATCTGAAGGTAGGGGACCAGGTTAAGGTTGATATCCTGCTGGAAAACATGGGCCGCGTGAACTATGGCCCCAGAATGCGGGACCGCAAGGGTGCTGTGGGCATCCGTTTCGGGCAGCAGTACCACTTCGGCTGGGAAGTAACGCCTCTGACCATGCCTCAGTTTGACGAACCCAACAACCTGACCGGTCTGCCTTATACCGATGGTGCGGAGAATACCTTTGAAGGCTCCCTGTTCCTGAAGGGCACCATGACTGTGAACGAACCTGCCGATACGTTTATCCGACTGGATGGCTTCCATCACGGCTGCGTATGGGTGAACGGCTTCCATCTGGGCCGGTATTACAATGACGCAGGCCCCCAGAAGACCATGTACTGTCCCGGTACCATTCTGAAGGCCGGCGCAAACGAAGTGATCGTACTGGAAATGGACGGCGCGGAAAACGGTGTGGTACTGTCCGTGGACACACCGGATCTTGGCTGATATGGAACTGAACGAACTGAAAAAACTGGCTACCGAGGGCCGCAATCCCCGGTCGGCAGAGATCGATAAGGCATCTCCCGCCGAAATTGCCGCCATCATCAACGCTGAGGACAAAACCGTGGCGGATGCGGTGGAAAAAGCCCTTCCGCAGATCGCGGCACAGATCGAAGCGGCAGCATACGCCCTGCAGCACGGCGGCAGACTGATCTACATCGGCGCCGGTACCTCCGGGAGACTGGGGGTGCTGGATGCAGCCGAATGCCGTCCCACCTATGGTGTGGATGACAACACGGTGGTGGGGCTGATCGCCGGGGGCATGAGCGCCATGTTTTCCGCTGTGGAAGGGGCAGAGGATTCTCTCACCCTGGCGGAAGAAGAACTGCGCGGGATCGGGTTCTGTGAAAAAGACTTTCTGGTGGGCATCGCCGCCTCCGGACGTACCCCTTATGTGAAAGGCGGACTGGCATATGCCCGTTCCATAGGTGCTGTGACCGGCTCGATAGCCTGTACTGCCCCTGCGGAGATTTCAGCTCTGGCGGATATTCCCGTGGAAGTGGTCACAGGCCCGGAAGTGGTGACAGGCTCCACCCGGATGAAGGCGGGAACGGCACAGAAAATGGTGCTGAATATGCTGTCCACCGGTGCCATGATCCGCTGCGGAAAGGTCATGGGAAACCTGATGGTGGATGTACAGGCCACCAACGACAAGCTCCGCGCCCGGGCCCTGCGGATTGTTATGGAAGCGGCGGATGCGGACAGAGAAACAGCGGAAAAAGCGCTGACAGAAGCAGGCGGCAGTGCGAAAAAAGCCATTCTGTCCCTGCTTGCGTGAGGTGCATATGAAGACCATACTGTCTGTGGACGCAGGGGGAACCAAGACCCGTGGTGTACTGCTGGCTGAAGATAACCGGATTCTGGCGGAAGCTGTGACCGGCTGCGGCAATACGACGCTCGACTTCGTGGAAGCACGGAAGAATATCGCGGAAGCCATTCGCCGGTGCATGCCGGAGGAGAAACCGGAGGGGATCGTTGTGGGTGCCGCCGGGGCAGGTTCCGGTACCTATGCCGCCGACCTGACGGAATATCTGAAAAAGCAGTTTGCGATGCCTGTGCAGGTCACATCCGACGGGCCGCTGGCTGTATACGGTGCGCTGGGAGAAAAAGACGGCATTCTGGTGATCTCCGGTACCGGCTCTGTGATCCAGGGGAAGAAAAACGGTGTTCTGGAACGGTGCGGCGGCTGGGGGCACCTGTTGGGAGAATACGGCAGCGGCGCCAATATCGGCTACAAGCTGCTTACCGTACTGGTGCAGTGTCTGGATCTGGGGCAGGCTGTTCCGGCGCTGGAGAACGCTGTATACGCCTCTCTGCACGTTTCTGACTGGCGGGAGATGGTGGCATATGTCTACAGTCATCCCAAAGCGGATATTGCAAAGCTGGCGGCTGTGGCGGATACACTGGCGCAGACCGGAGAGGGTCACGCCAAAGCGGTGCTGACAACGGAAGCCCATGCCCTTGCCGGATGGACAGCGGGTCTGTACCGCCGGATGGGATTCACAACGGAAGAGATCCGCACGGTGGGCGGCTGTTTCGGGAATCTGGTGTATTTCCGGGAAAAGTTTGCGCTGTTCCTGCAGGAAATGCTGCCGGAAGCGGTACTCTGCATGGATCCCTTTGATCCGGTGCTGGGTGCGTGGCCGTACTGGCGGCAGGCTGTATCTGCCTCTGTCTGACAGGATACCGGAGAGAATCTGGTGTGTCACACCCTCTTTTCACTACCCTCACCTATACTAACCTATACTATACTATCCTATACTAACCTGTGGTTCCATCTGGGTTCCATAAGGGTTCCGGTTGGGTTCCGGATGTTTTCCGGGGATGCAGCCCACCGAAAAGAACGGAAAGGGGATGATTCTCCCTTCCGGGAGGAGGATGATCATGTTCGAAAAAACACTGGCCTGTATCGCAGGCGGAATCGATATCGGCTATCCCAGTGCGGCTGTGGCGGTCGGACGGGGATATGATGTATACCTGAGAGAATTTCTGGGCAGACGGCAGATAGAACCCACCGAACTGCCCATCACCGAAAATACCCTGTTTGATCTGGCGTCCCTTTCCAAGCTGGTGTCCACTACCATGGTGGCGCTGCGGTTTCTGGAAGACGGCAGGTTCTGTCTCAGAGACACCATCGGGATGTATCTGCCTTCCTCCGGGAACTTCCGGGGTGTGCAGATCCGGCATCTCATGACCCACACCTCCGGGATCTCCCCCCATCTGCCGCTGTACACCCTGTGCGAAAAGGAAGACGGGACAAAAACGGATCCCATCGAGACGATCTTAAACTCCGAGCCTGTCTGCAAGATCGGGGAGGAAGTGTATTATTCCTGCATGGGATATATCCTGCTTCAGCGGATTCTGGAAACCATCGCGGGAGAAAAGCTGGATGTGCTGGCGAAGCGGCTGGTGTTTGATCCGCTGGGTATGAAAAACACCTGCTACAACCCGAAATCCGAGGATGTGGCCGCTACGGAGTTCAGCCCCCACTGGCAGGAATGGACCACGGGGCACGTTCATGACGAAAATGCACACTGGCTGGGCGGCGTGTCCGGGAATGCGGGCGTTTTCTCCACCCTGGACGATATGATCACCTTTGCCGGGATGTGCGCCTGTCGGGGAAAGACCCGTGACGGAAAGCTGTTCCTGACCCGCCGGGTGTTTGACAAAGCTGTGAATAATTATACACCCGATCTGGACGAATCCAGAGGGCTTGGCTTCCAGCTCATGGGGACACAGTGGTCGCCTATGGGGGATCTCATGTCTCCGGGCAGCTACGGACACACAGGATTCACCGGAACCAGCCTGTATGTAGACAGCGAAACAGGACTCTGGGGCGTGCTGCTGACCAACTCCGTGCACTACGGACGGAACAACCGGGACGCATCCTATCCCATCCGCCGGAAGTTCTATAACCTGATGACCACGGAATTCGAACGCCATCTGGCAGCGGGGGATATCCGATGAAAAAGATAGTGTACTGCGGTGCGGACGTGCTGGCAAGAGACGGAAGTGCTGCCCTGCGGAAGTACGGCATCGCGGATCCGGGCAGATGCGGTCTGATCACCAACCCGACGGGTGTGCTGCGGAATATGAGCTCCACCGTGGATATGCTGCGGCAGGTGTGTGATCTGCAGGCACTGTTCGGACCGGAACACGGTGTCAGAGGAGACGCCCAGGCCGGCGGGGAAGTGGACAGCTTCTATACCGATCCTGCCACGGGACTGCCGGTGTACAGCTATTACGGCAAGGGACTGGCAGACGCTGCGAAGATTATGGCAGGACTGGATACCGTATTTTTTGACATTCAGGACATCGGCGCCCGGTTCTATACCTATCAGTACACCATGACCGACGCCATGATCCACTGTGCGGCTTCCGGTGTGCGCTTTGTGGTACTGGACAGACCCAATCCCATCGGCGGCACGAAAGCGGAAGGAACCATTCTGCAGCGGCAATTCTCCACCTTTGTGGGCCGGTATCCCACTGCTACCCGATCCGGACTGACGGTGGGAGAATTTGCCTGCCTGATCAACGAAACGGAAAAAATCGGCTGTGCCCTGACGGTGATCCCCTGCGAAGGCTGGAGCCGGGACATGGATTTCGACGATACGGATCTTTGCTTCATCCAGCCCAGTCCCAATCTGCCTTCGGTGGATACGGCGTACAGCTACATCGGCACCTGCATTTTCGAGGGTACCAACATTTCCGAAGGACGGGGCACCACCAAACCTTTTGAGGTGATCGGCGCACCCTGGGTGGATGTGCGTGCCCTGCTGGAAATTTTGGGCGAGCAGCCGGGGGTATATCTCAGAGAAGCGTATTTTACCCCCACTTTCTCCAAGCACGCCGGTCAGCTCTGCCGCGGGGTACAGCTTCACATCTATGACAGAGCCGCGTACTGTCCCTTTACCGTAGGTCTGCGCCTGTTCTGTGCGCTCCGCCGGCTCCATCCGGCAGAAACCCAGACCCGCTCGTTTATCACCAATCTGCTGGGAACGGATGATGTTCTCCGCCCGGATTTCGAGCCGGAAGCATATATTGTGCGGGAAGCCGAAAAGGTGGCCGCCTGGCAAGAAATGACAAAAGCATACTATCTCTACTGAACCAAAAGAACCGGAATTCCCAGGACAACGGGAAACGCCGGTTCTTTTTGTATGCGATTATTCAAACAGGGTCTGTTCTTTGGTCAGCGCTTTCTTCTGTTTCAGGATCCGCAGGAGACCGGTGCCCAGCAGCAGCGCCACGGCAAGCGGCAGGATTCCCACCAGACTGACCGGATTTTTCCACAGGAAGAAGAGAAAGAGATTGTATCCTCCGGCGAGCAGACACATGACAGCCAGCGTGCTCAGCAGACCGATCACCCGGTTCAGCATCCGGATCCGGGAAGAATTGTCCGAGAACAGCTCAAAGGGGCCGTCGGCTGTCTTCTTGCGGAAATATACCCAGTCGATCCAGGAGGCCACCTGTTCCGCGCCGGTTTCTTCGACGAAACGGATGTAGTTTTCGCCTTCCGGATGGGTGGGATGCTTGTCCAGCAGCTCGATGCGGATCTGGTATTCCCCGGGATCGGTTTCTTCAAACATATACTTGGTAAAGTGCATGGACGCCAGCGTCAGTCCTTTTGCCGCCATTTCGTTCAGCCATTTTTCTTCTTTGTCAAATTCCCACGCCCAGAACCATTTATGTACCGTCTTACGCATGATCCGTTCCTCCAAACAGTTTCTTTCCGTTCTCCAGCAGCTCTGTCAGTCTGGCCAGTTCTTCCAGCAGCACCAGCCGTCCTTCCGCCGTGATCTGATATTCTTTCTTCCTGCTGTCTTTTTCGCCGGGCAGCGCCGTGATCCATCCTTTTTCCAGCAGGGTGTTGATGGCGCCGTACAGGGTACCCGCTGCCAGCCGGACTCTGCCGCCGGACAGTTTTTCCACATTCTGCATAATGCCGTATCCGTGAAGGGGTTCGGTCAGGGACAGCAGTATGTAGTATACCCCTTCCGTCAATGCCTGATTTGCCATATCCTTATCCTTTCGTCTTCCGTTATAACGACAACCGATATATCGTATGTATATTATAACGCCTGCCGATATATTTGTCAAGGGGTTTACCTTATTTTTTCAAAAAAAAATAGAGATCCTCCCGGGTGGGAAGATCTCCGCAGGGCATATTCAGTTCTGTTCGATGGCTTCCAGGATCTTGTCCATGGCAGTGGTGACCTTGGACTTGTTGGAGGCTTCTTTGGAGGCGTAACTGAAGCTCTTATCCTTGCTGCCGGTGTCCTGCAGGAAAGTCTGCATAGCGGTGGTGGAGTTGAAGGCCAGAGAAATATCGAAGTTCCGGGAACCGAAGATGATGTCCAGCATTTCGCCGGAGTCGGTGTCGCGGGCACTGCGGAAGGTCAGGGTGTAGTCGTAATACGCCGGCAGCACCGTGAAGTGGGAGAACATCTGGTAGCCTTCGGTCAGAAGACCGCTGCGTTTCAGATCTCCGGCTGTCTTCGGAACGGATACAGAGTGGGCGTTGTTGTACTGGAAGGTGGAGTAGTAGGCGTCCTGGTCTTCATTCAGCTTGGGGAAGGGCAGTACGCCGAAGTCGGAGTTCATGTCGCCGCCAACCAGGGTAACGGTACCCAGATGTCCCATAAAGAAACCGATCTGGTCAGACATAAACAGGGTGCGGAAGTCGCTCCACTGGTTGTTCAGTTTGCCGTCGTAGTCGTTGCAGTTCAGAATGTACATGGGGCCGCCGTGGAGGAAGTTCCAGATTTTTTCCATGGCGTCCACAATGGTGTTGGAGCTCAGGTTGTAGTTGTAGGAACCGTCGGTGTTCATTTCGATGAGCTTGGTGCCGTCGCCCAGCAGCAGGGGCAGAACCACTTCATGCTGCAGACCGATCCCGAAAACGTCCACGCCCCAGGTCATGACGCCGTCACCGTCTACGTCCTGTCCCAGCTGTTCGCCGAACTGGTTCAGCTTGTCCAGTGTCCATCCGCCTTCCTTGACCAGAGAGTACAGATCCGGAATCCCGGCGTTTTCCGTCAGTGCCTTGTTGAACAGCACAACCCAGGTAGCCTTTTTGCCGTTGAGCATGCTGTCGCCGATGGCGTAATAGATCTTGTTGCCGATGGTGATGCCGTCGATGGCGGTGGAATCCCACCATGCTTTGTCAAAGTTTATGTATTCCATCTGATTCATATCCATCAGATACCCTTTGACGACCAGTGCACACTGTTTTTGCGTATCTGTCTGGAGCAGGTCAAAGGCATCGTCACCGCTGGTGATCAGCTGGTCGGCAGTCGTATCTGGTTTGCTCTGGAGATTCTGGGCAATTTTTACGCCGAAGCGGTCTTCCATGGCCAGATTCCGTTCGTATACCGCGTCATTGATCCGTTCGCCGTTCAGCTCTTCCGTATAGATATCCGCCACTTTCCAGGCAATGGCGGTGTCCGGGTGATCATGGCTCAGGATGGTGAAGGTGTAGCCGTCATAGGTGATGTCTGTGGGCAGCTCGTCGATCTCCGCCGGATCCTGGGTTTCTTCCACCGTTTCGGCAGCCGTGTTGTCCGTTTCGGCAGCGTTGTCGGTGGTTTCCGGTGTATCCGCACCGCCGCAGGCTGTCATACCTGTGATCATAACCGCCAGAAGCAGCCATGCAATCCATTTTTTCATAGCAAGTCTCCTTGGTTAAATAATATAATAGCCGATTGTAAAACTCACCAAAAACGAAATCATGCACTCGAAAACGTTCTGTGGCGACTGGGGTAGAGGCCCCCAGGAGCTCGCTTTACTATTTCTGGTGTTTTGCAATTTCTATATTTAGTGGCACATGGAATTGCAGTCACTATATCCAGCAAAACCCATTTTAAAAGTTTTTGCGGAGCTTTTTTCAAAAAGCGACCGTTTCCCCTTTACAAGAGTTTTGCAATCGGCTATAAATAATATAAATATATTATAACATACAACATAAAATTTAACAAGAATATTGTCCATGTGAATATTGCAGAATTTCAACAATGGAAAATGTGGATTATGACGGCGCAGAAAAAGGACCGGCGGAGAACCGATCCTTTTGCCTGTGATTTATTCGGCGTACTGATCCAGGGATTTGATGTTCTTTTCCATTTCGGCAATGAGGGAAGCCTTGTTGGAAGCTTCGCTGGAAGCGTAGTTGAAGGTTTCTGCGTTACCGGCGTCCTGCAGGAACTTGTACATACCGATGTTGGCGTTGGCATAGGCGATCCCTACGTCAAATACACGGGAGGAGAAGATGATGTCCAGCATTTCGGCGGATTCCGTGTCACGGGCGTTCCGCATGGTCAGGGTGTAGTCATAATATGCGGGCAGCACGGTGTCGTGGGACAGCATTACATATGCTTCGGTCAGAAGCCCTGCGCGGGTGGTATCGCTGCAGGTCTTGGGAATGGAGATGGACATTACATTGCCGTACTGGAAAGCGTTGTAGTACTGATCCTGATCGGGCAGCACCTTGGGGAAGGGCAGGATCCCGAAATCGGAATTCATGTCGCCGCCCACTAGAGTAACGGTGCCCAGATGGCCCATGAAGAAGCCGATCATATCAGACATGAACAGGTTCCGGAATTCGGGCCAGTTCTGCTTGTATTCGCCGGTTTCCAGTTCGCAGTTCACGGAGTACTCCATGGCAGAGGTCATGAAGTTGTTGATGATCCCCATGGCGTCCACTACATTGGCATCGGACAGATGATAGTTGTAGGAGCCGTCTTCGTTGAAGGAGAAGGATGTCACGCCGGCTGCGGAGAACAGGGCCAGAGCCACTTCAAACTGCAGACCGATACCGTATACATCGTCACCCCAGGTCAGATCACCGTCACCGTTGACGTCACGGGCAATCTGTTCCCCGTATTCCGCCAGCTTGTCGATGGTCCAGTCACCTTCCTTGACGGTGGTGTACAGGTCGGGCACACCGGCATCTTCGGTCAGTGCCTTGTTGAACAGAACAACGTATGTACCCTTCTTGCCGTTCAGGCTGTTGTCGCCGAAGGCGTGGAAGATCTTGTCGCCGATGGTTACGCCCTTCATGGCGCTGATGTCCCACCAGGCTTTTTCAAAGTTCAGATAATCGATGTTGTTCATGTTCAGGATGTAGCCCTGTACGGAGAGGGAGCTCTGGTTGAACACACCGGTCTGGAACAGGTCAAAGGCGTCATCCCCGGCGGAGATCAGCTGCTTTACGGTGTTCACAACCTTGGTGGTGTCGTCCAGCACTTCCTTGACATTGGCACCGAACCGTTCGGTAAACTGGGCGTTTCTTTCAAATACGGCGTCGTTGATCCGTTCCCCGGTCAGTTCGTCCGCCCGGATGTCCTGAATCACCCATGCCACGTTGACAGCAGGGAATTCATGGGTCATGATCCGGAAATCGTAACCGTCGTATTTCACATCGGTAGGCAGTTCGTCCAGCTCAGCAGGATTGATGGTTTCTGCAGTGGTTTCCGTAACGGCAGTGTCGACGGTGGTGTCGGCCGTGGTTTCATCGGATCCGCTGCCGCCGCAGGCTGTTATGCTGGTAAGCATCGCTGCCAGCAGCAGCCAGGAAACAAATTTTTTCATATACAAATCTCCTGTTTTAATGTATTGCGCAAATATTATAGCACAAAAAAACCTTTGTGACAAGAGAGAGCTGCGTGTGCAATGTGACGATTTTTTTTGTGTAAAAAATGTGTAATCTGCAGAAAACATAAAAGAAAAAACCGGTTTTACACCGGTTCTTTCCGAAATCAATATTCAACTTCCAGGATGGCGGTCAGCGTCTTTTCAAAAGCGGTGATCAGCGATTTCTGGGAGGAAGCTTCCTTGGAGGCGTAATTGAAGGTTTCCGCGATGCCTGTGTCGGTCAGGAATTTATAGGGACCGGCGCCCAGATTGCCGGAGAAGGCGATGCCGATGTCGAAAATCCGGTTGGCGAAGATGATATCCAGCATTTCCTCAGACTGTTCGTCCCGGGTACTCCGCATGGTCAGGGTATAGTCATAGTAAGCCGGCAGCACAGTGTCGTGAGAGAACATCACGTAAGCTTCGGTGAGAAGACCTGTACGGGTGGTGTCCGAAGCGGATTTGGGTACGGAAACGGTCATGGCGTTGTTGAGCTGGAGAGTGCTGTAGTATTTGTCCTGCTCTGCGAAAACCTTGGGGAAGGGCAGGATCCCGAAGTCGGAGTTCATTTCACCGCCAACCAGGGTTACGGTTCCCAGGTGTCCCATATAGAAGCCGATCTTGTCGGACATGAACAGCTTCCGGAATTCCACAAAGTTGCCGTTGTATTCGCCGGGTGCTTTCTGGGCGTTCAGTACGAAATCGGGGCTGGCGGTCATAAACCGGTTCACAATCTCCATGGCGTCCAGAGCTGCTGCGGAGTTCAGATTGTATATGGCACTGCCGTCGTCAGCGATGGAGAAAGTGGTCAGACCGGAGGAGGAGAATGCCCATACGGCTACCCCGTGCTCGATACCCACACCGAAAATATCGTCCCCATAGGTGCGTGCGCCGTCACCGTTGACGTCCATGGCGATCTGTTCCGCGTATTCCGTCAGCAGATCCAGCGTCCAGTCCCCTTCCTTGACAGTGGTGTACAGGTCGGGAATACCGGCTTTTTCCGTCAGAGACTTGTTGAACAATACAGCCAGCGTAGCTTTCTTGCTGTTGAGACTGTTGTCACCGAAGGCGTGGTAGATCTTGCCGCCCACAGAAATGCCTTCCATGGCACTTCTGTCCCACCATGCCTTGTCAAAGTCGAGATAATCGATTTCAGCCATGTCCAGCAGATAACCTTCGGCAGCCAGAGTACACTGGTTCATGGCGCCGCACTGGAACAGGTCAAAAGCATCGTCCCCGGCGGTGATGAGCTGCTTGACTTCACTGATTACAGTATCCCGGTTGATCAGATTCTGGGCAACCGTTACGCCGAACCGGTCGGTCATGGCAAGATTTCTTTCAAACACAGCGTCGTTGATCCGTTCGCCGTTCAGTTCTTCCGTGTAGATATCGGCCACCCGC